>CAYPGE010000216.1:0-15074 GCA_964409865.1 uncultured Pirellulaceae bacterium | reverse complement strand
GTCGCCGGGACCTTTGCTTCCCAGTTCGCATCGAAGTACACGGATGGGAACGCGGATGTGGCGGTTTCTTCGTCCCCTTCGGAGCCGTCGTACGCGGCAACCGTAGCCCTGGGCCGCGATGTCACATCGTATGACCAGAGCGTCCAGAACTAGCGTCGCGGCGCGCGGACCACTTTGCGAGGGGGTACCTCGCCTTTCACCGCATCCGGGCGGCCGCGCTTGTTCCGTTGCGTGACGAGCATGTGCGCTCGACGGCTCATCCGGCCCTGGCTGTTCTTCGCTTGATCTTCCGTCCGCGTGCGGATATCGTGATGGGTGGTCCCGTCAAGGAAAAACGCCATGTCGTCCGAAACGACGCTCGTGCCTCCCGTTGCGTTTCCCGTGGCTCCCGCTCAGCAACCTCCGCCGCCGCTGCCGGACATCGTCCAGGACACGGTGGCTCGCGTCGGCGGCTGCCTGGATCGCGTCGGCATGTCCGGCATCGAGGTGGCGTTGCGCGTCCGCAACTCGGCGGATCAACTGGTGCTCACGCCCGCCCGCGCCACGGCCCAAGTCAGCTTGGACGATCCGGACGCCAAAGGCATCCACATGTCGCGGCTGTTCGTCACGCTGCAGGAGATGCTGGAGGACGCGGAATTCGGTCTTTCCCTGGTCGAGCGGCTCCTGGGGGAGTTTCTCGCCTCGCACGACGGGCTCAGCCGGCACAGTCACCTGGAGTTCCAGTTCGAGTACTTGGCGAAGCGGAGTTCACTGCTGAGCGATCACACGACGTGGCGCAGCTATCCGGTGCGGATCGAAGGCGACCTGACCGGCGGCCGTTTTCGCCATGCCCTGCAGGTCAGCGTGGCTTACTCCAGCACCTGCCCCTGTTCGGCGGCGCTGGCGCGGCAACTGCTTCAGCAGCAGTTCATGGAAGATTTTGCGGACCATCGCTGGCTGAGCGTGTCGCAGGTGTTGCGTTGGTTGGGCAGCCAAGGGACGCTGGCCACGCCCCACAGCCAGCGGAGCCATGCCGAAGTGCAAGTGGTCCTGCTGCCGGGCTGCCGGGACTACCCGCTGGTGCCGCTGATCGACGCCGTCGAGACCGCGGTGGCCACGCCCGTTCAGGCGGTGGTCAAGCGGCGGGACGAGCAGGAATTCGCACGCCTGAACGGCGAGAACCTGATGTTGTGCGAGGATTCCGCCCGGCGCATCCGCGCCGCCCTGGAGGCGATTCCGGAATTCGTCGATTACCGGATCCAGGCCAGCCATCTGGAAAGCCTCCACCCCCACGACGCCGTGGCCATCGTCACCAAAGGCGCCCCAGGGGGCCTGCGGCCGTAGTCAACGTCGCGCAAGGCAAACCAAGATCGTTTGCACCTTTCAGGTCGGCCGCTATAAGTCCATCAACACTCGCAGTCGCATCGCTACGGCCTGCAATGTCGGCTCAGACACTGGGCCCAGTCGTTTGGTGAGCATCCCTTGGCAGCGGGGCGGTGAATCACTATGTTTCCTTTGGGGCGGCGGCGATCTTCGCTATCCGACCATGTTAACGCTGACCACTCACGATGAAACACGCGATTTCGCTATTCCTGATTTTGGCGGGCCTCGCTGGCTGCAGGCAGGCTCCTTCTGAGCCCACGCCCTCCGCCAACGCGGCAGCCCCCGACATCGACAAGAAACCACCACCGGAGGTCCCCGCCATGCCTGACAAAGTCGTTCGCAGCGAGGCAGAATGGAAACAGCTGCTGAGGCCCGAACAGTACCGCGTATTACGGGAGAAGGGCACGGAGCGTCCCTTCGTCAACGAATTCGACGAGCATTTCGAGGCGGGCGTCTACGCCTGCGCCGCCTGCGGCCAGGAGTTGTTCAGCTCGGAGACGAAGTTCAATTCCGGCTGCGGCTGGCCGGCGTTCTATGCCGCCAAGGCGGGAGACCGCGTCAAGCTCGACCCCGACTTGTCGCACGGCATGGTGCGCACCGAAGTCACTTGTGCCTGCTGTGGCTCCCACCTGGGACACATCTTCGACGACGCCCCCCAAACGCCCACCGGCCAGCGTTATTGCATCAACTCCGTCTCGCTCAAGTTCATCCCGGCCGGCAGCAGGAAAGAAACACCGGCCGAAGACCCACCCGCTTCACCGTCGACGGATGCAGAAAGAACGAATGACTGAAAAATGGAGTGACATCAAGATAATGCGAGCGGAATGCACGGCCTTCCGTCCTTCATTTTTCTCCTGCCCGGTTTTTCTGCCAGCGTCTTCCCTTTCTAGCCATCTCCTCGCGCATTGCACAGCGGTCGCGATGGGGACGGATCGCTGAGCAACTCCCCGATCGTCGAGTCGCGAAGACTGGCCTCGATCGCAGCCATCGCCTCGTCAATCCGCCGGTGCATGGGACAGAGACCGTGTTGGTGAGCGTCCAACCCCAGCGGACAGCGGCGAATCCGCTCGACCGGATCAACGGCATTGATGACTTCCCAGACCGACAAAGCCGTCGGTTCGCGGATCAGGGCAAAACCGCCGTGAACACCACGCTGAGCTGCCAGAATACCCGCCTTGGCGAGCCCCTGAAGGACCTTCACCAGGTAGCCCGGCGCGGCGCGCGTACCCGCCGCAATCTCCCGGACTTTTTGGGGCTTCCCCGGCTCCTGCGCCAGCCAAATCACGGCCCGCAGGGCGTATTCGGATGCATCGGAAAGTAGCTTCATTCAAGAAATCCTCGTCGGCTGTGTTGACAAAATACTAAACCGCCGATAAAAATATGTCAAGTGTGCATTGAAGCATTAAAGCGTTCTTTTGTATTCAAACGGACGGTCCCATGACAATTGACATCCAAGCCGCCATCGGCGATCTGGTCAAGCAACGCCCGTCGCGTTCGCGAGTTTTTGAGAGACTGCAGATCGACTACTGCTGCGGCGGAACACAGCCGCTGGCCGAGACTTGCGAGAGACGGGGACTTGATGTGCAGGCGGTTGTCCGGCGATTGCAGGAATCGGACGCCCAGCCTGCCGCAGGTGACGGGCAACTCGCCGACGCCGCTGCCATGTCGTTGACGGACTTGGTGAACCACATCGAGCAGACGCATCACGAGTATCTGAAAGCCGAATTGCCCCGGCTGGACGCGATGACTCAAAAAGTCCTGGAGGTTCATGGGGATGCCGATCGGCGTCTGGGGGATGTCCGCGGGACGTACGCGGCGTTGTATGAAGAACTGGCGGGGCACTTGATGAAGGAAGAGCAGATCCTGTTCCCGATGATCCGCCAGTTGGAATCGGCGGCCGGCGTGCCCGCTTTCCATTGCGGCTCGGTCGCCAACCCGATTCGGCAGATGGAATACGAACACGACAATGCCGGCAGCGCCTTGGCGACGCTGCGCGAATTGACGGACGGCTATCGGCCGCCGCAGTGGGCCTGCAATACGTACCGTGCGATGCTGGATGGGTTGGAGAAGCTTGAATTGGACCTGCACCAGCACATCCACAAGGAAAACAATGTTCTGTTTCCCAGGGCGATCGGGCGTGAGTCTGAGTTGTCACGAACAAGGAACTCCGTTGATGAAGACCTCTCTTGAAATCCTAATGAAGGAGCACCGCCTGATAGAGCAGGTGCTCGACTGTCTGGAAAGGATCCTGGAACGTTGCGCGGCCGATGGCCGGCTGGACGGCGATGCCGCCCGCCAAGCGATCGAATTCTTCCGCGTCTTTGCCGACCGCGGCCATCACGGCAAAGAGGAGATCCAGCTGTTTCCGCTGCTGGAGACTCGCGGGCTGGGCAGTCCCTGTGGGCCGCTGGCAGTGATGCGCCGCGAGCATGAGTTGGGTCGGCTGTACATCCAAGGCATGGAAAGCTACGCGGCCGCCGCGTCGGCAGGCGATGCGGACGCGGTGCAGTGGTTCATCCAACACGGCCAGAGCTACATCCGACTGCTGCGCGAGCACATCGGCAAGGAAGACCACTGCCTGTTCACGCGAGCCGATAGTGCGCTGACGGACGAGGACGACGCCCAACTCCAGGCGGCATACGCTCGATTCGAAGCCGCCGACATGGGACGCGACGCGCGGGAAAAACACCTCTCGCTCGCCAACGCCCTGGCCGACCGCTGGGGTGTGCCGCGGATCGAATCGCGCGTTTGAATGTTCTGGAGATCCGAGCGGAACGGAGAGATACGCAGATGGTTGTCGCATCCGGCCACGGCACCCGAGCGTTGCTGCGGCAGCACGCCGTCTGGTTCTGCCGGCTGCGGTGGATCGTCGCGGGCGTCTTGGCGGCGGTTGGGCTGGCCGCGTGCTTGCCGGGCTGGCCGGAATGGTTCGCCGCTCCCCTGCCGCCGGCCTGGTTGCTGGCTTGTGCTGCGGCGCTGGCGGCCGTGAACGCGGCAACGTGCGTTGGACGCGGCACGTGGCCGAGTTGCGGGTCGCCGTCGCCGAATCCTGCCGCGGCATCGGCCTGGGGCGATGGCTGCTGGAATTGGCGTTCGAAACGGCCCTGGAGGAGGGCGCGACCAAGCTCGTCGCCCGCATGACCCCGGATCAGACGGGGGCGCTGCGTCTGTTCCAACGGCTCGGCTTCGAACAGGAAGCCGTCCTGCGGGACCACGCGCTCGATGCCAACGGCGTGACGCACGACCTGGTGATGCTCAGCTTCCATACTCGCCAGCATCCCGACAACCGCTGCGGCTCCTGCGGTGTTTCGATTCTCGTGCCTTTGGACCTGGAAGGGGTCCGGCTGTGTTCGCACTGCTACGAGTCGCGCTACGAAGAACTGGGCGGCGGTGACTGAGGACATCGAGACGCCCCCCTCGCGCCGCTGTGGCGACACATCCCGGCAAACCGGGACAGCACCTGCCGTCCGAGGACCTCCATCTCGCCCATGGCCACCGGCAGCCGGCGGCGGATATCCGCCGGGTCGATGTACGCCAACCCGCTCAACTCCCGCCGGTTCTCCGCCTCGTCCAGCCACTCGCCCACCATTCGTGCGGTGACCTCGACGTGAAATTGCAGGCCGTACGCCCGCGGCCCGTAGCGAAACGCCTGCTGCTCGCACAACTCGCTCCGCGCCAGTTGCACCGCGCCGGAGGGCAGGTCGAACGTGTCGCCGTGCCATTGGAACACGGTGTGCCGCCGGCTCAAGGAGCCCAACAGCGGATCGTCCGCCGGGGCCGTTAATTCGAGGCTGTACCAGCCAATCTCCTTGATGCGATTCGGGTAGACCCTGGCTCCCAGCGACTTGGCCAACAACTGAGAACCCAGGCAGATTCCCAGCACAGGCAGTTCGCGGCGGATCGCCTCCTGGAGCCAACTCACCTCCCACCCCAAGAACGGATACTCCGACACTTGGTCTACATTCATTGGTCCGCCCAGCACGACAAGGCCGGCAACCTGTTGCCAGTCCCATGGCGTTTCGACGATTTCCCTTGAAAACAAGGCCACCTCGCGCCAGGCGACGCCGGCATCCCGGAAATGGTCCTCCAGGCTGCCCAGCGTCTCGTGAGGCACCTGCTGCAGGACGTAGACCGATTTCACGCTCATGCTCCCCTCCCGTGTTTTCCAGCCGCCGGCGTTCCGCAAATCCAGGATCAAAGCCGCGATGTCAAAGCGGGCGGGTCTTTGCCTTCCCCGTCCTCCCCAAAGCCCCGGCGGAACGCTATACTTGGCGAACCCCGCAGGACGCTTTCCGGTCCAAGCTTCAGGCGCCCGATATGGGGTCAGGTTTCCAGAGTTCAGTCTTGGCCGCTCCGAATCGTGCCGCTTGGCTGAGTTTACCGTTGGCCGGAACGGAATTCCACAAGCCTGACCCGGGGACAACCATCCGTTTCATTCTTTGTTTTTGGGAAGGTAGGCTCGCGAGCCATGACTGACACCGCGGCACGCCGCACGATGTTCGAGAAGATCTGGGACAGCCACGTGGTCCACGCCGAGGAGGGCCACCAGTCGATCCTGTACATCGACCTGCAATTGGTCCACGAAGTCACCAGTCCCCAGGCGTTCGAGGGCTTGAGATCGGCCGGCCGCAAGGTCCGCCGGCCGGGACTCCACGTCGCGACGCCCGACCACAATGTCCCCACCACCGACCGCTCGCTGCCGATTGCGGATCCGATTTCCAAGCAGCAAATCGAAACGCTGCGCAAAAACTGCCAGGAATTCGGCATCCGGCTGTACGACATTCATGACCCGCAGCAGGGCATCGTCCACGTCATCGGCCCGGAACTGGGGCTGACTCAGCCGGGAATGACCATCGTCTGCGGCGACAGCCACACGGCCACGCACGGTGCGTTCGGAGCCTTGGCGTTCGGGATCGGCACCAGCGAGGCCGAGCACGTGTTGGCCACCCAGACGCTGCTGCAGTACAAGCCGAAAACGTTCGAAGTGCGCGTGGACGGGGTGTTGCCGCGAGGCGTAACGGCCAAAGACATCATCCTGTACTTGATCGGTCAGATCACCACATCGGGCGGCGCGGGATACGTGCTGGAGTACACGGGCAGTGCGATTCGGGCGCTGAGCATGGAAGAGCGGATGACGGTCTGCAATATGTCGATCGAAGCCGGGGCGCGGGCCGGGCTGATCGCGCCCGACCAGACGACATTCGACTACCTGCGGGGCCGACCTTTCGCCCCAAAGGACTTTGCCGCGGCTGTCCAGCGCTGGCAGCAACTGCCGACGGACTTGGGCGCGAAGTACGACCAGGTGCGCGTGTTCAACGCCGCGGACATCGAGCCGCAGGTGACCTGGGGCACGACGCCCGGCCAAGTCGCCTCGGTGACGGCGAAGGTGCCGAGTCCCGCGGATTTCGCGGACGAGACCGAACAGAAAACGGCGGCTCGGGCCTTGGAGTACATGGGCCTGCAAGGCGGCACGCCGATCACGGACATCCGCATCGATCGCGCGTTCATCGGCTCGTGTACCAACGGGCGGATCGAGGACCTGCGGGCAGCCGCCGCGGTCGTCCGGGGACATCGGGTCGCGGATCACGTGCAGGCGATGGTGGTGCCCGGCAGCGGTCAAGTGAAGCGGCAGGCCGAGCAAGAGGGCCTGGATCGAATCTTCCGCGAGGCGGGATTCGAGTGGCGCGAGGCCGGCTGCAGCATGTGCCTGGCAATGAACCCGGACAAACTCGAGCCGGGCGAGCGCTGTGCCGCAACGAGCAACCGGAATTTCGAGGGCCGCCAGGGCAAAGGGGGCCGGACGCACCTGGTCTCGCCCGCCATGGCCGCCGCCGCCGCCATCCGCGGCCGGTTTGTGGATATCCGCCAGTGGGAATACAAAGGCTGAGTGGCGGCTCAGGGCTGACGTGCGACAATTCCTGACAAACTCCTGGGAACCCCGACATGAATCCTTTCACCAAACTTACCGGCCTGGTCGCCGTGATGGACCGGGCGGACGTCGATACCGACCAGATCATTCCCAAGCAATTCTTGAAGCGCATCGAACGCTCGGGCTACGAGGCCTTGCTGTTCCATGATTGGCGTTACCGCGAAGACGGCAGCGAGAATCCGGAATTCGAGTTGAACCGGCCGGCGGTGCGCGGCGCGTCGATCCTGGTCGCCCGCCGCAACTTCGGCTGCGGCTCCAGTCGCGAGCACGCTGTGTGGGCGCTGGAGAACTACGGCTTTCGCGTCGTGATCGCTCCCAGCTTTGGCGACATTTTCTTCAACAACTGCTTCAAGAACGGCGTGCTGCCGATCCGTTTGGCCGAGGACCAGGTCGAACAACTCTTCCGCAGGTTCGGCGAGCATCCGGGCTATCAGTTGACGGTGGACCTGCAGACTCGCACGGTCAGCGACGCCTTCGGACTGCACTTCGGCTTCCCCGTCGATGACTTCCGCCGCCATTGCCTGCTGCACGGCTTGGACGACATTGCCTTGACGCTGCAGCACGAAGACAAGATCGCCGCTTACGAAACCGACCACGGGATCGTCTGATCTACGCGAATTTCGGAGGACGAAAAAGGCGGCCCTGTCGGTGTGCGAGGATTCGGTCCAATACCGGGCGCTCGGCGCGTCGATCGTTCCAAAAGTTCTTGCTGCGAAGAGATACCGAAGCATGCCCTGGCGGAGGCAAATCATGGCTGCTAAACGTACACGGAAGCCGGCTCGAAAGGACGACCGCCGCGAGAGAACGATTCTGGCGCAGCCTGGGCGCGAAGTTCTGCCACCGCCCGCTGGCGGATTGCCGGCCAGCTATCCCGCCTTTCTCGAAAACATCAAATCCCGCATTCGCACCGCTCAGATCAAGGCTTCACTCTCGGTCAATCGAGAACTGATCGAGCTTTATTGGGGCATCGGACAGGAGATCGTGCAGCGTCAGCGGGAGGAGGGGGGGGCAAGTCTGTAGTGGAACGGCTGGCGAGGGATTTGCGCGCCGAGTTCCCCGGCGTGGGCGGATTCTCGCCTCAGAACATTTGGAAGATGCGGGCGTTCTATCTCGCGTGGACCGACGAAGTCCGGAATCTCTCACGGCCTGTGAGAGAATTGGACGGACGGAATTTGCCACAGGCCGTGGCAGGAATCCCCTGGGGGCACAACACGGAGTTGATCTTCAAGCTCAAAGACCCCGCCACGCGCCTCTGGTACGCCCAGCAGAGGGGCATCACATAATCGTTCCAATGCTGCAGCCGACGCGACTGGAAGTGTGGTGCGTGACAGAACACGTCTTTGCATTCGATCGGCAACCGGCGTCGGCGCAAGTTGGACATGGTCGCGGCGTTTCGGGGGTGAAAAGCGACAGGCTCGTTTTCTGCGGTGCCCGCTTGCGGAGGCGAGCGCGCGGCTCCAAAATGGCAGCGAAAGGGAATTTATGCTCGCCAAGTTGAAGACGTTTTCCCTGCTGGGGATCGAGGCGCTGCCCGTCGAGGTCGAGGTGGACGTATCGCCCGGCGCGCTGCCTAAGACGGTGCTGGTCGGGTTGCCCGAGGCGGCGGTCAAGGAGAGTACGCACCGGGTCGAGCGGGCGATCGTCAACTCGGGATTCCAGCGTCCCCAGGACCGGATCGTGATCAACCTGGCGCCGGCCGAACTGCCCAAGCAGGCGGCGTCGTTCGATTTGCCGATTTCGCTGGGGATGCTGGCCGGCAGCGGCCAGTTGCAGTCGGAACTGTTCGACAAGTACGCGGTGGTCGGCGAACTGGCTTTGGAAGGCAACACGCGGCCGGTCAAGGGGGCCCTGTCGATGGCGATCGCGGCCGCCAAGCAGGAGGGCCTGCGCGGGCTGGTGGTCTCCAGCGAGAGCGCGGCGGAAGCGGCCGTGGTGGAGAACGTGGAGGTCATCCCCGTGGCCAGCCTCGCGCAGGCGGTGGGTTTCTTCGCCGGCACGCTGGACATCGAACCCACGCCCTCACGGCTGGAGGAGTTGTTCGAGTCGTTCTCGAAGTACGAGGATGATTTTTGCGACGTCCGCGGCCAGGAGATGGCCAAGCGGGCGATCACGATCGCCGCTGCCGGTGCGCACAACCTGTTGATGATCGGCCCGCCGGGATCGGGCAAGACGATGCTGGCCAAGCGCGTGCCGACCATCCTGCCCACGCTGTCGGCGGCCGAGTCGATCGAGACGACCCGGATCTACAGTGCGCTGGGCCGGCTTCGGCCCGGCCAGCCGCTGATGGCTCGCCGCCCGTTTCGCTCGCCGCACCACACGATCAGCGACGCGGGGCTGGTCGGCGGGGGCAGCACGCCGACGCCGGGCGAGATTTCGCTGAGCCACAACGGCGTCTTGTTTCTGGATGAGTTGCCCGAGTTCAACCGGCGGACGCTGGAAGTGCTGCGCCAGCCGCTGGAGGACGGTGTGGTCACGATCTCGCGGGCCTTGAACAGCACGACTTTTCCGGCCGATTTCATGTTGATCGCGGCCCTCAACCCTTGCCCCTGCGGATATCGGAACGACCCGCGCCGCGACTGCCACTGTTCACCGCCGCAGATCGAACGGTACATGGCCAAGATCAGCGGCCCGCTGCTGGACCGGATCGACCTGCACATCGAAGTGCCCGCGGTCCCGTTCAAGGAGTTGTCCACGTCGCCGCCGGGGACGAGCAGCGCCGCCATGCGCGAGCACGTCGCCGTGGCCCGGCAGATTCAGCGGCGCCGGTTCGAGGGGGCCAAGACGCGCTACAACGCCCACATGACAACGCGCGAGATCCGCAAGTTCTGCAAATTGGACGACGAATGCATGGAACTGCTGCGGGCCAGCGTGAACGAACTGGGCTTGTCGGCCCGAGCGCACGACAAGGTCTTGCGGGCGTCCCGCACGATCGCCGATCTGGATCAGAGTGAAGACATCCGCCCTGCCCACGTCCAAGAGGCGGTGAACTACCGCATGCTGGACCGGCAGCTGTGGACGTGAGGATCGGCGTGTCGATCGTTGTCCAGTTTTTGTTTGCGGTCAGCACGCCAAGCGCGATGAGAACACCGGCGGGAGTGAGAGGATGGAAACAACCGAGACGGGCCAAGCACCGAGTGACCTGGAGTTGCTATCGCTTGCGCGCCAGGGGCAATGGGATGCCTTTGAGACGCTGGTGGCTCGATTCGAGCGGCGAGTCTTTGGCGTGGCCTGGCGAATCCTCCAGCAACGCGAGGATGCCGAGGACGCGACCCAGCAGACGTTCTTGAGCGTCATGGAGCACCTGGATCGCTTTCGCGAAGAGTCCAGCGTGGCCACCTGGATTCTGCGGATCGCCACCAACCACGCCCTGAAACTGCTGCGCAAACGCCGCGGGCTGGTCACGGTCCCCCTGGAGACGGCGGGACGAGACTCCTCGGACGACTCCGACCCCTTGCCGCATCCCGACTTCATCGCTCAATGGCAGGACGACCCGGCCGATTTGGCTCACCGGGCCGAAATCCGCCAATTGCTCAACGAAGCCCTGGCCGAGGTGGACGAAAAGCACCGGCTGGTTTTCGTACTTCGGGACATAGAAGGCTATTCGACGCAAGAAACGGCCGACATGCTGGGAATCAGCGTCGCCAACGCGAAGGTCCGTCTGTTGCGAGCCCGGTTGCAGTTGCGAGAACGCTTGACTCGCACTTTGGGAGACGAGGCGACCCGGATCATGGCTGCCCATGACCATTGATCGTGTAACCCCGGCGGCGTTGGCGGGTCAGATTCTAGGGGACCAATCATCGGGTGTACCATGAATTGCGATGAATTGCTGAAGACATTGAACGATTACGTCGACGGGGCGATCGAGCCGGCCACGTGCGAGCAGTTCCTGGAGCATCTGGCCGGCTGTAATCCTTGCCAGGTGGTTGTCGACAACATCCGCAAGACGATCACCCTGTACAAAGCCGGCGAGCCGTACCCGGTGCCGCCCGAGTTTCACGAGGCCCTGCGACGAACGCTCCAGAAGTGCTGGTGCGAGAAGTTTGGACGCGCCAGGTAGGAGGTCGAGCAGCCTGGTTAGACGAACTTCGTCACGCCCGGCACGGCGATCTTGACCTCGGGCGCGGGGCCCCAGTCGTAGCTGGGCGGAGTGAGGTTTTCCTTCGAGTTCATCGCCTGTTCCCAGGTGATCTCCTGGCCGGTGTAGGTGGCCATGCGGCCGAGGATCGCCAGCAGCGTGCTGTGGGCCATGTACCGGCCGTTGTTGATGGGCTTGCCAGACCGAATCGAGGCGAACAGCTCGTCGTGTTCGGTCTGGTAGATGTTGTTTTCCTCGCCCTGGTAGACCCACTTCTGCGATTCCGTCGTGACCGTCAGCCCGTTGCGGCTCTCACGAAATGAGGCGGTGCCCAGCGTTCCCACGGCCTGTGCGCTCATCTGGTTGCGGCAGCCGTTCATCTGGCGGCAGTTGCTGATCAGCCGCGCCCCGTCTTCGTATTCGTACACCACGGAATGATGGTCGTAGATGTTGCCGTACTCCGGGCCGGTGCGTTGCTGCCGGCCGCCCAGGCCCACCGCCTTGGCCGGGTAGCGGTCGCCCATCGCCCATGCGCAGACGTCCAAAAAATGCACGTGCTGTTCGACGTTGAAATCGCCGGACAACCAAGTGTAGTAGTACCAGTTGCGCATCTGGTTGTGCATGTCCGTCCACTCGGGCTGCCGGGCTTTGAGCCAAATGCTCCCACGATAATCGTTGGCGTACAGCGTGGTGACTTTCCCGATCTGGCCATCCTGAATACGGCGCACGACTTCCTGGAAGCCGTAGGAGTAGCGGAGGCATAGTCCGGAGACGATGGCCAGTTTTTTCTTTTCGGCCAGTTCGCACGTGGCCAACACGGCGCGCACGCCGGGCCCGTCGACGGCGACCGGCTTCTCGGCAAACACGTGGACCCCGGCTTCGACGGCGGCTTGCAGATGCGCCGGACGGAAATGGGGTGGCGAGGCCAGCAGGACGACGTCGACGCCGCTGGCGATCAGTTGCCTGTAACCGTCGACACCGCTGAACTGGCGGTCGGGCGGGACGTCGATCTTGGCGGCGACATCCGGCTGCTTGTTGAGTCCGGCCAGGCTCTGTTCCAGGCGGTCGGCGAACATATCGGCCATCGCCGTGAGCTTGACGTTCGCGTCGGCGTGCAACGCTTGCGACGCCGCGCCGGTGCCGCGTCCGCCGCAGCCGATCAGGCCCACGCGCAAGGTGTCAGTGCCGGCTGCGTGGACCCTTCGGGCCGGCGCGGCGGCGAGGGCCGAGAGCCCCAGGGCTGCCGTCGCGGCGGATCGGCCAAGGAACTGGCGGCGCGAAGGAAGGCGGGTTGAATTCTGTTTGACACTCATGGCCGAGCCTCCGAAGTGTTAGTGTTCCTTATCCAGCGGCGATATCTGCCAATTACGGTAATAGATCTCGCTGCCTTCGTTCTGCAGCAGGATCTTCCCATACGCCGGCGATACGTCCAACGCTTCGTTGACGGTCACGCCGTTGATCTTCACGGTGACACCGTCGCCCCGGCAGACGACTTCGACGCGCGTCCACTGGCCGGTGGGACTGGCGACGTCCTGTTTGCCGCGGGTGTCGAGTTTCTCCTGAAAAAACGGCTCGTGCTGCGACCACCAGAACTGCTTACCGGAGTAGCGGACTTTTTCGCCGCCGGCCTGCCAGCGCGTCTTGCCGTCTTCCGCCTTGCGCACCTCCGAGGCCATATCGACCGAGATCGGCTGGCCGTTTTCCGTCTTGCCGCGGATCACGATCAAGTCGCCTTCGCAGCCCTGCGCGAGTTGCACTTCGAGCGAAGCCATCCAGACGCCGCTGGAGTGGCCGCCGTCGGCGCCCGTTCCGTGGACGAGCACTCCGGCATTGCGCACGTACCCGGAACCGTCGTCGCGTTTCCCCCATTTGTACTCGACGCTCAGGTGATAGTCCCGGTATTCATTTTCGGTAGCGATGTAGCCTCGTCCCTCGCCGGTCACGTGGATCATCCCGTCATCGACGCGAAACACGTCGTCCGGCTCGCGGCGAACGCCACGGCCCTTGAGAAACGTGTACAGGCCGTGGAAGTCTTTGCCGTTGAACAGCTGAATCGTCTCGCCGCGGGGCGAAATCGGCTCCCGACGGAGCGGCTCCGCTTGCGTTTCGGCCGCAAGAAAGCCAAACAGGCACAACAGGGCGAAACGATTTCCGGCCAGCATGACGGCCTCCTTTTGGCGGACGGCCCGCTACGTGTCGCCGCTCATCTTACGTCCATCCGCCTGAGCGGGTCAAGAAAGTCACCGAAAAAGCTGCCTCGGATTGCAGCCCCCTACGGCGGCGGATGATAATCTGAGCGTTGCCGTTGTGCGGCAGACGATGCGAGTTCCCACTTGGTTCTGGAGGATTGCGATGTTGCCAGTCCGCTCGGCTTCGCCGTCTTGTTGCTCCCGTCGCACCTTCCTGCAGGCCGGCGCTGCAGGTCTGTCCGTTTCGGGGCTGGCCGCCGCCGGCGGCGCCTCGCCGGCGGACGATCAGGCACCGGACCGCCGTGGCCGGCCGACCGAGTTTCAAGTCGCCTGCATGACCCTGCCCTACAGCCGGTTCCCGCTCGGCCGCGCGTTGAGCGGCATCCGTTCGGCCGGCTATCGGTACGTGGCTTGGGGCACCCAGCACGTGGAAGCGGACGGTCAGAAGGTGCCCGTGCTGGCGGCGGACGCCTCACCCGACCGGGCCGCCCAACTGGGGCGCCGCTGCCGGGACATGGGCCTGGAGCCGCTGATGATGTTCTCGATGATCTATCCCGAAGACCCGCGCGGCCTGGAGGTGCTGACGCAGCGCGTGAAACAAGCGGCTGCGGCCGGCATTCCGCAGGTGCTCACCTTTGGTCACACCGAGGGCGGGAACGCGCCGGTGTGGGTCGAGCGATTCAAGAAGCTGGCTCCCATCGCGGAAGATCATGGCGTGCTGATCGTCGTCAAACAACACGGCGGTTCGACCGGCACGGGCGAAGCCTGCGCAAAGATCGTCCGCCAAGTCGATCATCCGAACATCCAAGTCAACTATGACGCCGGCAACGTGATGGACTATCTGAACGTCGATCCCATCCCCGATATCCTGAAATGTGCTGACGTGGTGCGCAGTTTTTGCATCAAGGACCATCGCAACTGGCCGAAGGATGAGGACTGCGGCCCCGGCCTGGGCGAGATCGACCATTACCGGCTCCTGCACCCGGTCGCCTTTCGCGGGCTGAAAATACCCCTCTGCTGCGAGAACATTTTCGCACCGCTGGTGCCCCGGCCCGAGACGCCGGAAGCAGTCGATGAACTGGCCTCCCGTGCGCGGCGTTTTCTCGAAATCGTCATCGCCGGGCTGCAGGCGTAGCTGGGATGTCTGGGGACAAGAGTCATGGTATCGCCGAACGAAGGCAACGAAGCGAGGAGGCAGGCGGGAAGGGTGGACTAGTTGCACTGCGTTACTTAACTCAGTTTGCACAACAGCCGGAACGTCGGCACGGGTTGCTTGCACAAGATGTTGTGGTGCGGTCGCTAAGTGGCGCAGGACAAATTACGCGCCATTTCGGTGGCCGATGCTGCGACGCCGTCTCGTTGCTGCTACAATCATTGTTATTGTCTTGGGGCTCGAGAGGACAAGAATGCCTCGCACACCGCCTGCATCTGACGCCCCCGTTTATCGCCTTGGAGGCGGAACGGTCGAGAATTTGCGTCTGAAAGCGAAAGAGAAGACGCTGATACCACCGGGTATCTC
>CAYPGE010000215.1:0-15117 GCA_964409865.1 uncultured Pirellulaceae bacterium | reverse complement strand
TCACCGATCACCGATCACCGATCACCGGTCACCGGTCACCGATCACCGATCACCGATCACCCCGCTACCCCATCCCCAATTGGTACCACAGCCGGCTCAGGGGCAGGAACACGGCCAGTGCCTGGATCAGCGTCGCACCCCCGCCCAGAATCACCGAACACACGATCGGCAAATACAATACGGCCCAAGTGACCGTCCGCTGAGCGCGCTGCCGGTAGATCTCGGCGGTCAACGTCAGTGTCTGGCTGAGCGTCGGCAGCGGCCCGCGAGCGCTCAGCAGCCAACCGACCAACGGCGGAATGCTGGAGAAGCCGGCGGCTCTGCCTGCTGGACTGCCGCCCGCCCGCAAGTGCTCCGCCAGTTGCTGCGCATCCGCTTTCAAACCTCGATCCCCGCTGGCGTCGGCCGCCAGCGTCAAGGCTTCGTCCAAGGGGATCTGCTGGCGGACCAGCAACGACAGGAGTTCGGCGAAGGTCGCAAACCGTCCGTCTCGGACCAGGCTTCCCAGGGTCGGCCAACGCCATCCGGCACCGCCGATTCCGCGCGCTCTGCCGCCGCTCCGCTCCCACGCGACCCGCCCCGAACGATACCAAGCCAGCACCAAGACGACGACCACAATCAGCGGCGGCCAAACAGCCCAGGAAGGAGCCGTTTCTCCCAGCCACGTCATCTTTGTCAACAGCGGGTCGCTCGCCCGCGTCATGTCCTCGATCACACCCAACACCAACGGCGCCAATTTCGTGACCGTTACGACGAACAGCCCGTACGCAATTGCAGCCACGATCAGGGGGTAGATCAACGCCATTCCCACTGCTCGCCGCATCTCGCCGATCCGCCGGCTCGTCTTGGACAAGCCCTCCAAGGCCGCCGCCAGATGCCCGGACCTGACCCCGGCCGCAACCACCGCACGCCACACCGGCGGAAAGACGGAGCCTTCGCTGCCCAGCACCTGCTCCAAGTTCTCCCCCGCCGCCAGCCGATCGCCCAACTGCCGGGCCATGCTCCCCATCCGGCCCGGCAAGTCGCCAGCCAGTTCGGTCAACCCCTGCTCCAGCGGCACTCCGGCCCGCACTAGCGCCGCCATCTCGTCATTGAGCGCGGTCAACTCGTCCAGGCCCATCGGTCTCGTTTTGCCCGTCACGTCACCGCTCACCGGATCTCGTTCCTTTTTGCTGCGTTCAGGGTCTTGCCACCTCACGACGGCATGTTTCCGCAGAATTCTCGACAGTCCAACTAGTTAACGACGCAGCTGGCCAGCGCGCACAAGAACCGGACAGATTTTGCCCTCTGCCCATTGCCGTGCCCAGCCATCAGCCAATCCCACTCACGGTGCATCGCTCGGCCCGATCTTGACGTCGTCCACGTAGAACACGGCCGCGTCGCGCGAGTCGGCAATGAAACCGACCCAGTCGAGTCTGCGGAACTTGGGATCGCAGGTCAGTTCCAGCTGGGTCGCGTCGCCGCCCAGCGGCCCGTACCGCAGCGTCCACTTGCCGTTGGCCGTGTCGCCCAGGCCGCACGTGACCTCGACGCGCAGCCACTGGCTCAGCGGAACCTTGCCGATTTGCTTGCCTCCGGACAACAGCTTCCCATCGGCCTCGATCCGAACCGACGGTCCCACGCGGTAGTTGCCGCCGGAGTACTCGCGCCACTCAAAGTGCCCGATTGCGCCGGCTTCGATCCGCACGTCGAAACTCCCCCGCACTTGCCCAGCTGCCAAATGCGGCGAATACCACAGGTGCGGGTTGAAACTGTACTTCTGCCCCGGAGCATCGGTGAACTTGAGGCTCTGCTTGCCCTGCGCCGCCAACTCGCCGGTGACGAGGATGCTGCCGACGTCCTCCACACTCACCGTCGGCCCTTCCGGCGGCATTCCCAACAATGCCTCCTCGAAATCCTCGTGAACCGGCGTCGGCTGGGGCTCTGGCCGCGGCTTGGGTACGTACACCTGCCGCTTGATCTGCTGCGGGGCGCGGACCCATTCCGGATCGCCGTACAGGCCGATCTGGCCGGCGTCGATCGGAACGAAACCCAGCTTGAACGCCGGCGAATCGGGCTGCAGGCGAAAGTCGAAATGAGCCGGGTCTACGAAATTGGGGTCGGCGATCAGCGAGTTCCGGTCGTGGCCGCGGGCCTGCCACTCGGCGAACGTCGCCTCCCCAAACTTGATGTCGCCGCCGGGGTGCGACGTGTCCCAGTACAGGTTGCGGTCCATCACAAATCGGTCGTTCGACCAGCCGCCTTTGAGCAGCTTGCCGTTGTCGAAATAGACGATGTTCCGCTCGAACGTGAACGAGATATGCTCCTCCTGGCGTGCCCGGCTCAATTGGTGGTCCTGGCCCAGCGCCCAGATGTTGTTGCGGACGATGTTCTCTTTGCCGTAATGCTGGTGGAAGTTGGCGTAGGTCGTGCCGTAGCCGATGTTGTTCTCGATCAGGATGCCCGTGCTGCCTTCGTCGGTATAGATCGCCAGCGAGCCCGTGTGATGGTCGTAGACATCGTGGACGAGATTGTTGCGCACGACTGTCCCCGGCGAATCGCCCAGGCAGTAGATGCCGCCCATGTCGCCCAGCACCCCGCGGCCGATGTTGTGGATGTGGTTGAACTCGACCACGTTGTGATGGGCGCTGGTCGGAGCGTACCCCCAACTCCAGCCGACCGAGATGCCGGTGTAGTACAGGTCGCAGATCTCGTTGTGCGAGACCCGATTGTAACTGGTCCGGCCGATCCACACGCCGACCGCGCCGGGATCGATCTTGCCGCCGTCGTGGATCAGGTTGTTGTCGACCGTATTACGCTGGGCGGTTTCGGGCTCGGTCCGCGGGTCGCTCTGCTCGCCCAGTCGAACTCCGCCGGCGCCCAGATCGTGAATCTCGTTGCGGGCGATCAGGTTGTCCTGGCAGCCGAACCGCAGCCAGACGCCGTAAGTTCCCAGGTGCGCCAGCTCGCAGCCTTCGACCGAGCAGTTCCTCGCCCCCACGGCCTCGATCGCTCCAGGAAAGTCGCAGGCGGCCTGCCCGGCGGCATGGCCCTGCGGCGGAACCTCCCAGTCGGTGTACAGCAGTCGCAGGTTCTCGAACCGCAGGTGCGACACGAATTGGCTGTCCGCCGGCTTGCCGCTGAGCACGATCAACTGCTTGGCGACGGGCGCGACGACGGTGGCTTGCGTCAGGTCCTCGCCGGGAAACGGGACATACGACAGCAGGCCGGCCTGGCGGTCCAGGTGCCACTCGCCAGGCGCATCCAGGGCCTCGGACACGTTCTCGACAAAGTACCGGACGTTGCCGCCCCAGTGGTCGAAGGCCCAGGGCAAGCGACTCCGGAAGGTGACGACGCGCTTTGCCTCGTCCACGGACGCAATCCGCTGGTGACCGACTTCCCAGGACTGGTACACGACGACGACGGCGTCATCCAGATGGCTGAACTGGCGGATATCGCCCTGTTTGAAGCGAAACGCGATCTGGGCGCTGGAGGCCGGCTTGCCCGTCTTCGGCTCGATGATCGGAGGAGCCTTGCCAGCCGTATAGAAATAGTCCTGGTTCGGCATCCGCGCCCGGACCCGGCGCTGGCCGTTGACCCACAACGCGGCAAAGGTCCACTGGCCCGCCTCCACTTCGGGCAGACGCGCGACCCAGCGGTCGCCCTGTTTCTGCCAGCCGGTGATCCGCCGGCCGCCGGAGAGGATCGGCCGAGCGCCGGGCTCGCCCCGGTAACTGATGGGAGCCTGCTCCGTTCCGGAATCCTGAGGCTCGAAGACGATCGGTTCGCCAGCAGCATACTCGCCGCTTTGGATGCGAACGCAGATCGGTCCTGGCAGCGCCCCGGCCGCCTTGATTTTGCGGATCGCGTCCCGTGCGCCGGCCAGCGATGCCAGCGGACCATCGGTTCCCGTCTGGTTCGGCTTCTGCCACGTGCCGCTCCAGGCGTCATTGCCTTCGGGCGAGACGTACAAGTCGGCGGCGGCCGCCGCCATGCCCGCAAACACCAAAGCCAGAGTGCCCAGGACACGAACGAACGATCTCATGGTTGCCTCCTATCGCGGCCCGGCTGCGAACAAGCTCGGAATCCCGGATCGCAAATGTCAAATGCCAAATCTCAAATCTAAGATTTCAAATCTCCGTTTCGCACCTCAGATCTCAGATCTCAGATCTCAAATTTCAGATTTCAGATTTCAGATCCCGGTTCTCAAATCTGAAATCTCAAATCTCCGTTTCGCACCACGGACCTCAGATTTCAGATTTCAGATCTCAGATCCCGAATCCCGGTTCTCAAATCTCAAATCTGAAATCTCAAATCTCCGTTCTCCGCCCTCCGCGTGCCTCCAATATCGCCCATTCCCAGGAAACTGCAACCCGGACCCGCCGGTCGCAGCTTCCGGCGTCTCGTATCCTGGCATAGAATGCCTGTCTGAACCGCGAACTTCCCGCCCCAAGACCAACGAGCCGAGGAAAGCCATGAACAAATCACCCAGCACAAAGCCAGCAGGACTCACTGCGAGGGGAACGAATTCCCGCCGCGACTTCTTGAAACGCACCGTCGCGGTCAGCACGGCCTTTGCTCTCCCACACATCCTGACGGGCCCGGTGTTCGGCGCCGCCGCGCCCAGCAACCGCGTGAACGTCGGCCAGATCGGCTGCGGCAACATCTCCAACTATCACGTCGGTTTCCTGGGCTCTATGCCCGACGTGCGGATCGTCGCCGTTGCCGACGCTTACAAGAGCCGCCGTGAAGCGGCCGCCGACCGGTTGAACATACAGTATGGCGAGAGCGGCACCGTCAAGGCATACGCCGACTTTCGCGAGATTCTCGCCCGCCCCGACGTGGACGCCGTCGTCATTGCCGCGCACGACAACTGGCACATGCCCATGTCCATTGCGGCGGCCAAAGCCGGCAAGGACGTTTACTGCCAGAAACCGCTGGGCCTGGATTTCGGGCTCACCAACGTGCTCCGAACCGTGATCCGCGAGGGGCAACGGATCTTCCAGTTCGGCACGCAATACCGTTCGATGGCCAGGTACCGGCAGATGGTGCAACTGGTCCGCAACGGCTACATCGGCCAGCTGCAGCGGATCGACTTGTGGTGCCGCGACGTGTCGTTCAACGTGGACCAGTACCACGTCAAACCCTACGGATCGGCCGAGGAGGCTCCGGTCCCCGCGGACTTGGACTTCGACGCCTGGATGGGCCCTTCCCTCATGGTCCCCTATACCGTCGATCGCGCGACCTGCTGGGGCGGCTACCATTGTCCGGAAACCTCGCTGGGCTTTATTGCCGGCTGTGGCATCCACGAGTTGGGACTCGCCCAGTGGGCCAACAAGGCCGATCACACCAGCCCGATCCGGTACGCGGGGACCGGCCAGGTGCCCACGGAGGGTGTCTTCCGCACGCTGGCGCGATGGGACGTGATGTGCGATTATGCGAACGGAGTGAAGTTGCGATTCATGGACCACCGGACGGCGCGGGCGGTGGCCTCGCAGTACTTGCCCAGCTGGCACGACGGCGACGGCGTGGTTTTCCGCGGAAGCGAGGGCTGGATCAGCGATGCGGAAGGTTTCTGCGCCAGCGACAAAGCGCTGTGGAAAGTCGCCTTCAAGCCCGGCGACGAGCAGCTGATGGTCTCTCCGGAACACAACCGGAACTTCATCGACTGCGTCAAGTCGCGTCAGGAAACCATCTGCCCGGTGGAAATGGCGATCCGTTGCGACGCAATCTGCCAACTGGCCAACATCGCCGCAATCACAGGGCGCGTGATCCAGTGGGATCCCGAGAAAGAGGCGATCGTCGGTGACGCTGAAGCATCGCAGATGCTCACGCGGCCGTACCGCGAGAAATGGAAGGTGTGGTAGACGGCAATCAGCCAAACGGCCAGTGTTTTCCGAGCGTCTGGCGCTGTTTCTCGGTCAGTTGCGCAATGCCGCGGCGGGCGAGGCACAGCAGCGACTGCAGGTCGTCGTCGTCGAACGTCGCCTCCTCGCCGGTGCCTTGAATCTCGACAAAGCGGCCGCTGCCGGTCATGACGACGTTCATGTCGACCGAGGCGGCCGCGTCCTGCTGGTAGTCCAGGTCCAACGCCGGTTTGCCGTGGACGATCCCGACGCTGACGGCGGCGACGCTGTCGCGCAGCGGCCAACGGTGCGGATCGGGCAGCGAGGCGGCGATGCTTCGCACGGCGTCGGCCAGCGCCAGGAATCCCCCGCTGATACTGGCTGTCCGCGTCCCGCCGTCGGCTTCCAGCACGTCGCAATCCACGGTGATCAGCTGCGGACCCAGGGCTTCCAGGTCGGCCACCGCCCGCAGGCTGCGGCCGATCAGCCGTTGGATTTCGTTGGTGCGGCCATCCAGCGTGCCGCCCCGCTCGCGACGCTTGCGCGGGCTGGTGCTGCCCGGCAACATGTTGTATTCGGCCGTGATCCAGCCCTTGTTCTGCCCTGTCAACCAGGCCGGCAACGTCGTTTCGACGCTGGCCGTACACAGCACGGTCGTGCCGCCGGCCTGGTACAGGACGCTGCCGGGACTGGCGCGCGTGTAGCGCCGCTTGATCTTGACGGGGCGGAGTTCCGAGGCGGAGCGTGAATGGGCGGTCATGATGGGCTTCCCAATGGGTCTGGCAATTCGTTTAACCGCGCGGGCAACGCCCCGCGCGTGGCGCAACCGTGCGTCCCTTCTCGCGCGGCTTGCTGGGCACGCGGTTAACCGGCGCGGCCTCGCTGCGCTCGGCCGCACCCCATCGTGCCTTCTTTGCAGCGAGAACAAATAGTGAATACTGAATAAAGAACCGGGAAGTCAGAATGATCGGACACCGAGGCATTCCCGTGCTACGCTTCGGTCAGCAGCCAGACCAGCAGTCCCTTCTGCACGTGCATGCGGTTGGCGGCTTGTTGAATGACATCGCTTTGGGGGCCGTCGATGACGCCGTCGGTGACTTCCTCGCCGCGACGGGCCGGCAGGCAGTGCAGGAAGCGTGCCCCAGCCGGCGCCTGCTTCATCAACGCCTCGTTCACCTGGTAGCCGGCCAGCGCCTTGCTGCGAATCGCTTTCTCGGCTTCCTGCCCCATACTCGCCCAGACGTCCGTGTACACGGCATCGGCTGCTCGCACCGCCTCGACCGGATCGCGAGTCTGCAGCACGGCCGCGCCCGGAATCTCCTTCTTGATGCGGCCGACGTAGGCCGAGTCGAATTCATAGCCGGCCGGGCTGGCGATGGCAAACCGCACGCCCAGCTTGGCGCAGGCCAGCAGCAGGCTGCGGGCCACGTTGTTGGCGTCCCCCACATAGGCCAGCGTCCGGCCCTGCAAGTCCCCAGACACCTCGCGGAGCGTAAACAAATCGGCCAGCGCCTGGCAGGGATGTGCCAGATCGGTCAGTCCGTTGATCACCGGGCACGTCGCGTGTTCGGCCAACTCCTCGACCCGGCGATGGGTCTTCGCGCGGCACACGATCACGTCGACGTATTGGCTGAGCACTTGCGTGAAATCGGCGATCGACTCCCGCTCGCCCCAGCCCACGTCGGCGCCCAGGAACAGGCTGGAACCGCCCAGTTGGGCCATGCCCGTCTCGAAGCTGACCCGCGTCCGCAGCGAAGGCTTCTCGAACAACAGCCCCGCCACGCGGCCGGCCAACAGCGGTTCGCGCAGGCCCTGCTGCAACTTGGACTTGAGGTCCTGCGAAATGGCGAAGATCCGCTCGATTTCCGCAGTCGTCATTTCCCACAACGTGATCACATGTCGCATGACGCCGAATCCTATCAAGACTCTAAAGTAGCCATCACACTCCGTGTGATGATCCGCAACACTGGACAGTCATTTCTCGAACGCCGCTAACCCGCTACCGCCAAAATCGCCTCGCCCAGCAGATCGCACCCTTGCTCGGCCTCCTCGGACGTCAAGTTCATGGCCGGCAACAAACGCAGGACGGTTCCGTGAGTGCAGTTGATCAGCAACCGGCGATCCAGGCAGGCTTGCACGACCGGTGCGCCCGGCACGCGCAGTTCCACTCCGATCATCACGCCCAGCACGCGCACTTGGACGATCAGGTCGGTTTGCTGCTGCAGTGCCTCCAGCCGTTTGCGGAAGATCTCGCCCAGCCGCCGGGCGCTGTCCAGCAACTGGTCTCGCTCGATCATCTCTACGGCCGCAATCCCGGCCCGCGCCGCGATGGGATTGCCGCCGAACGTCGCGGCGTGCATGCCGGCCCGCAGGCTGGGCGCGATCTCGGGCTTGGCCAGCATCGCACCTCCGGCCAAGCCGCCGCAGAGCGATTTGGCCAGCGTGATGACGTCCGGCGTGACCCCAAAATGCTGATACGCGAACCAGTTCCCGGTCCGGCCGCAACCCGTTTGGACTTCGTCAAAAATCAGCAGCAGTCCGTGCTCGTCGGCCAGTTGCCGCAGTCCCAGCAGGAAACCCTCGGGCGGGATGCGGATGCCGCCTTCGCCTTGAACGGGCTCGATCATGATCGCCGCGGTTTCGGCGTCGATCAGCTTGCGGACCGCGTCCAGATCACCGAACGGCGCGTACACGAAACCTGCCAGCAGCGGGCCCAGCCCTTCATGGTACTTGGGCTGGGCGGTGGCCGAGATCGAGCCCATCGTGCGGCCGTGGAAGCCGCCGGTGAACGTGATGATCTTGTAACGTTCGGGCGGCGTGTGCAGCCGGGCCAGCTTGATGGCCGCCTCGTTGGCCTCCGTGCCGGAATTGCAGAAGAAGGCCAGGCCGCCGAAGCTGCGCTCCGACAGCATTTGGGCCCATTGCCCCTGCAACTCCATGTGCCAGGTGTTGGGCACGTGGATCAACGTGCCCAGCTGCTCCCGCACCGCCTCGACGACCGGTCCGGGGCAGTGCCCCAGCAGACCGCAGCCCCAGCCGGGAAACAGGTCCAGGTAGCGATGCCCTTCGCTGTCCCAGACCGCCGACCCTTCGCCGCGAACGATGTTCAGCGGATAACGCGTGTAATTCGAAATCACATACCGCTGAAAAAGGTCGACCGTCTGCTGGGAGCTGAGATGTCGCGATTTGGCCACCGTAAAGACCTCCTGTGGGCAAGTTTTTGTGTTGCATGGGCCGGCAACGCGGATGGGAAACGTTCGAGAATTCGAAAAACGAAAACTCCTTCAGACACCGCAAGGCGCGGGCAAGTTCGCGCTCTCCTCAGGCGGGCTGGTTCGCCAAGTCCGGCGGGACGGCCTGAACGATCTCCGTGCCGACGCCGCTGGTGGTGTAGATCTCCAGCAGCAGGGAATGCCGCAGCCGGCCGTCCACGATATGGATTTTCTTGACGCCGCGGCGGAGCGTTTCCAGGCAGGCCTCGACCTTGGGGATCATCCCGCCGCCGACGACGCCTTCCCGGATCAGCCGCCGCGCTTCCTGGGCGCTGAGCGTGTGCATCAGCGAGGTGGGATCGTTCTTGTCGCGCAGCACGCCGGGAACGTCGCTGAGGAAGACCAGTTTCTCGGCGCCCAAGGCTTCCGCCACCGCCATCGCCGCCGTGTCCGCGTTGACGTTCAGCTTGTGGCCGTTGTCGTCCCAGCACATGGACGGGATGACCGGGATGAGTCCGGCTTGGGACAGCTTCTCGATCAGCGAACGGTCGACGCGAGTCACCTCGCCGACGTGCCCCAGGTCGACAGGCCGGCCTTGGTCATCGTTCAGGTGGGCCTTGTGTCCGTACAGCACGCAGGTGGTGCGGAAATTCAGACCCATGGCGCGGCCGCCCAATTCCTCGATCTGCCGCGACAGCGACTCGTTGATTTCGCCGGCCAGCACGCGTTCGACGATTTCCAGCGAGCGCTGATCGGTAAAGCGGCGGCCTTGGATGAATTGGGCCTGGATCCCCGCCGCGTCCATCGCCCGGCTGATCGCCGCTCCGCCGCCATGGACGACCACCGGCCGCATGCCGACGGTCTCCATGAAAACGATGTCGACCAGCACGTGCAGCAGCGAATCCGGCGTCTCCATCAGGCTGCCGCCCAGTTTAATGACGGTCACCTTGTCGCGAAAACGGCGGATCCAGCCCAAAGCCTCGATCAGCGTATCCGCTTTTGCAATCGCCTCTTGCAAGGGTATACTCCACACGGTTCAGGGAGAGGGCTCGGAGGAAACCCGTTATTTTGCGCATCGGCTCGCGCCGTGTCAACGCATCCCGCACCCCGCCGCCCTCATCCCTCCCGCTGACGCAGCGCCTCGTACAGCAGCACCGCCGCCGTCGTCGCCACGTTCAGGCTATCGGCGACGCCTTTCATCGGCAGCGACACCGCCGTCACATCCGGACCCCGCCACACGTCCGAAAGTCCGTCCGCTTCGCTGCCCAACGCGATCGCCGTCGGCAGGCGGTACGAGACCTGCGTGTAGGGCAGCGCCGCGTCGACCCGCGCGGCCACGATCTGGAACCGGCGTTGCCGCAGCCAAGCCGCAGTTTCCAGGCTGCCGGCCGCACACACGGGCACCGCAAAGATCGTGCCCAGACTCGCGCGGATGGCGTTCGGATTGTACAGGTCCGTCGCTCCGCCGGCGACGATCACGGCCGATGCCCCCACCGCGTCCGCCGTCCGGACCACCGCTCCCACATTCCCCGGCTTCTCCACGCCTTCCAAGACGATCACCAGGGCGTCTGGCGGCAGCGCCAGCGCGTTCAACGCCGACTGGGGCGCCCGCGCCACGGCCACCACGCCTTGCTCGCGGTCCCCGTAGGCCAAGCGGGCAAAGACGCTGGCGCTGACCCGCAGGACCGGCACACCGGCAGCCTCCCAAGCCGCCAGCGTCTGTTCGCCCGGCTCGTCGTCCGGCCCCGGACAGGCAAACACCTCGGACACCTCGACGCCCGCTTGCAGCGCCCGCTGGACTTCGCGCCAACCGTCGATCAAAATCCGCCCCTGCCGGGTTCGGCCTCGTCCGCTCCGCAGCTTGACCGCGTCCTTGACGCGCGGATTGTGCAGGCTGGTAATCCTCTCGGCCATCGCTCGGTTCACTCCCGCCAATACGCGGCCAAACCGCTGGACAACTTGCGTCCGCCGGCCGTCCGCAGGTACAGCCTCTGCGCTCGGACCGCCTCGGCAGCCACGCCTGCAAAGCTGCCGGCCAGACGCTGGCGGAGGCCGTCGAGCCGGATGCTCGGCGAGTGGCATGTGAGCAGCAGGAGTGCGGGCGGGCCGGTCATCAAGGCTGCGCAGTGCAACAACAGATCATCCAAATGCCGTTCAATTTTCCAAGCCTCCCCCTTCGGTCCGTGGCCGTAGCTGGGAGGATCCAGAATCACGGCATCGTAACGGTTGCCCCGGCGCACTTCGCGCTGGACAAACTTCGCCGCGTCTTCCACGATCCAGCGGATCGGCGCGCCGCTCAACTGCGATAAAGCCGCGTTGCGCCGCGCCCAGGCCAGCACGGTTTGGGCCGCGTCGACATGGACCACCTCCGCGCCCGCTGCCGCCGCCGCCAGCGTCGCCCCGCCCGTGTAGGCGAACAGGTTCAAGACCTTCAGCGGTCGTCCGAGGCGCCGCAACTGGCGTTCGATCCAGTCCCAGTTCTCCGCCTGTTCCGGAAACACCCCGACTTGACCCAACGGAGTCGGCCGCAATTCCAGCTGCATCCAGCCGTGCCGGATGGACCAGCGCTCCGGCCGGCGCCCCAGCTGATTCCACCGGCCCTCCCCGCCGGAATCCCGTTCGTAGCGGAGGTCGGCCTGGTCCCAAGCCGCTGGCGTGCAGCGCGACAAACCGTCCGCAGCCGGACACGGACGATCGACAAGCACCCCCTGGAATCGCTCCAACCGGCGACCCTCTCCGAAGTCGATCAGTTCATACTCGTCCTGCGTGAACACGACACGCAATCTACGCTGATTCCGCGACGCGGTCCAGTTGGTACCGGACAGAAGTTCCCCCCTCATACCCCCTCCCAGCGATTGACAGAAGGGGTTACGGTTGGGCAAGATAGAGGCACAGAGTCTGCAACGCGACCGATCATTGGTGGTGGCTTGTCTGGCCGTTGGCCCGTAGAACCGTACTTTCCTCGATTTTGGCGAGAGGAATGCCCATGGCAAAGGGTGGCGATTTCACTGAAGTTCTGCTCCGTAGCGGCGTCATCAGCCCGGAACAGCTGGCGGAAGCCCAGCAACTGGCGTCCGAACAGAAGAAAACCGTCGCAGAATGTCTCGTCCATCTGGAATACGCGACCGGCGAGGATGTGGTCCAGGCCATGGCCGAACATCACGGCATGCGCTATATGGACCTGACCGGGGTCACGATTCCTGAGAGTATCATCGAGTTGGTCCCGGAAGCTGTGGCGCGGGAAAACTCGGTCATTCCCGTGTCGGATGAGGACAACGTCCTGACCGTTGTCGTCAGCGACCCCTTCGATATGGAGACCATCGAGAAGCTTCGCTTCATTCTCAACCGGCGAATTGAAACCGCCCTGGCCCCCAAGGAAGCGATCCAAGGAGCCATTAACCGCCATTACGGACAAATCGAGGGCGAAAGCGCTGACTCGATGCTGCAGGAATTTACCGATACGGCCATCGACTTTACCGAGACCACCGAGGATCTTTCCGGCGGGGAAGCGGTCGACGAGAACAGCGCTCCGGTGGTGCGGTTGGTCCAGTTGCTGATCTCCGAAGCAGTCCAACTGCGGGCTTCCGACATTCACGTCGAGCCATTCGAGAACCGGATCCGCATCCGATATCGAATTGACGGCATGCTCATGGAACGAGACAGTCCGCCTCGCCGCCTCCTGGCAGCCATCACGTCCAGAATCAAAATCCTCGCCAAAATGGATATCGCCGAACGACGCCGACCCCAGGACGGACGTATCAAGGTGACGGTGGGCGAGAAGGAACTGGACCTGCGTGTCAGTATCTTGCCTACGAATCACGGGCAAGCCACCGTTCTGCGAATTCTGGATAAAGATAATATCAAGATCGGTGTCCGACAATTGGGACTTTCCGAAGGCAACTACAAGAAATTCCAGAACCTCATTCGCCGCCCCAACGGGATCATTCTCGTGACCGGGCCGACGGGCTCCGGCAAGACCACAACCCTGTACGCCGCGCTGAACTACCTGAACCGCCCCGACCGGAAGATCATCACGGCCGAGGATCCCGTCGAGTACTACCTGCCGGGAATCAACCAGTGCGAAGTAAAGCACAGTATAGGACTGGACTTTGCCCGGATCATTCGCGCCATGATGCGCCAGGCGCCCAATGTGATTCTGGTGGGCGAAATGCGGGATCAAGAGACGGCATCCATGGGAATCCAAGCTTCTTTGACTGGACACTTGGTATTTAGTACACTGCACACCAACGATGCGCCCACTGCTATTACACGTATGGTTGACATGGGGGTTCCCAACTATTTGGTGGCCAGCACGGTGATTGCCGTGCTTGGTCAGCGGTTGATTCGCACGATCTGTCCCAGGTGCAAGCAGACCTATGTTCCGCGCGAAAGCGAACTGCAGGAGGCCGGGATTCCGGACGAGGTGGTCAAGACGGCCAACTTTATGAAAGGCAAGGGCTGCGGATATTGTCAGAAGGGCGGTTTTCGCGGACGGCTTGGGATTCACGAACTGATGCTCGTTACGGCCAAGATCCGCGAAATGATCTTTGCGAACAAGAACACGGTCGAACTCCGCGAGCAGGCGATTCACCAGGGCATGGCGACCTTGTATCTGGACGGGCTGCTGAAAGTCATCAAGGGCTTGACCACGCTGGAAGAGATCTTTCGCGTGGCCAAGCGGACGGAGCAGGACCGGAACTTGGATTTCAACCTGATTGCCCAGTAATGCACAAACGATTTGCGTCACACGGGCGAACCCCGAATAATCGGCTGTCGCCCGGGAATTCCCCGGAGGTCAACTATTCATGGCAACGATTCTGATCGACAAGCTGTTGCAGGCGTGTGTCAAGCAGGGCGCTAGCGATATCCACATCGCCGTGGGGCAACCTCCGGTGTTTCGGCTGCACGGCCGCTTGCGGAGGCTGGAAACCAAGGTCTTGGAGCCGGAAGATTCAGTCGCGTTGATGAAAAGCATCACGCCGGAACGTTGCCAGCGCGAACTGCAGGAGCAGGGCGGCTGTGACTTTGGCTTTGCCTTCGGCGATCAGGCCCGGTTTCGCGTGTCCGTGTTCAAGCAGCGGGGCAACATCGGGATGGTGTTGCGGCAGATCCCGACCACAATGCTCACTCCGGAGCAACTGGGTCTGCCGGACGTGGTCACCAAGCTGGTACTCAAGCCGCGCGGTCTGATGTTGGTCACCGGCCCCACGGGTTCGGGCAAGAGCACGACGCTGGCCAGCCTGGTGAACTATATCAACGAGAACGTGGACCACCACATCATCACGATCGAGGATCCGATCGAATTCTATCACTACCACAAGAAATCGACGGTGAACCAGCGCGAGGTGGGCGTCGACGTGCCCAGCTTTGCCGAAGCGATCCGCCGCGCTCTGCGCCAGGACCCGGATGTGATCCTGGTCGGTGAATTGCGTGACTTGGAGACCATCGAGGCAGCCATCACGGCGGCCGAAACCGGGCACGTGGTGTTCGGTACGCTGCACACCAACAGCGCTCAGGGCACGGTCAACCGTATCATTGATGCCTTTCCCGGTAATTTGCAGGACCAGATCCGCACGCAATTGTCCACGTCCATTATCGGCGTTGTCGCCCAGACCCTGATTCCCAAAATCGGCGGCGGCCGCGTGGCGGCGTACGAAATCCTGATCTGCACGTCGAGCGTCGCCAACCTGATCCGCGAAAACAAGACCTTCCGTATCAACTCCTCCATTCAGACGGGAGCCAAGTACGGCATGCAACTGATGGACGACGCCCTGTTCAAATTGTGGAAAGAAGAGAAGTGTACGATCGAGGATGTGCTGTCCAGGGCTCACAACCCCGACGATCTGGCCAAGCGAATCGTCAATTCTAAGCGGGGAATCGAAGAGGAAGCCCCCGAAGAAGTCCCGGAGGCGTTCAAGCAGTAACGGCACCCGGCTCATAATTCCCATACTTCGCATGACTCCCATATTTCTCCGGAATCACTAGTTATGGCCATTCGCCGCATCGGACAAATTCTGGTCGATCTCGGATTCATCACCGACGAGCAGTTGGAGATGCTGCTGGAGGAGCAGGAGCAGCGG
>CAYPGE010000214.1:1359-15217 GCA_964409865.1 uncultured Pirellulaceae bacterium | reverse complement strand
AGAAGGCGGGGATCGAGGTCGGGGCGTGGACCGTCAACGACGAGGCCACGATGGCTAGAATGCTGAAGATGGGCATCGACCGAGTTTATACGGACGAGCCAAGGCGGCTTCTGGCAATGAAGGCCCATCGGTCAAATATGCAAGCCCCTGGAAAATCACCATGACAACAATGACCGCTTCCCAGCAGCATCACCTGCGCCAAGTGTTCATCGAGAACTTTTCGGCAGCGGACATCGCCGAGCCTCTAGCGTCCTTTGATGCCAGCGCGTCGGCGACCGACGTGCTGGCCGTCATGACCCGCCGTGCCTACAAGGTGGCAGGGATCAGGAAGGACGGCACGATTTGTGGCTACGTGCGGCAGGACGAACTCGTTCAGGGGGCGTGCGGTGACGTTCTTCACTTATTTGAGGAAGACGAGGTGGTCGCCGCTGCACTTGGATTCCCTGAACTCGTCAGACGGCTGAACGACCGGCCACGGCTCTTCGTCAACGTGCTGGGCCAAGTCGGCGGGATCGTCACGAAGACCGATCTGCAAAAGCCGCCCGTGCGAATGTGGTTGTTCGGGATGATTACGATCATCGAGATGGGGCTGACCCGGCTGATCGAAGCTGCCTACCCAGATGGTTCGTGGCGGCAATGCTTGTCGGAGGGCCGACTGCAAAAGGCCCAGACACTGCTGGAAGAACGCAAACGCCGCAATCAAGACCTGGACCTGCTGGATTGCCTTCAGTTTTCCGACCGAGGCCAGATCGTGCTTCGTAACGAGGAATTGCGGAAGCAGGCTGGGTTCGTTTCCCGGAGCCGAGGCGAGCAGACCGTGAAGGAACTGGAGGCTCTGCGGAACAATCTCGCTCACTCCCAGGACATCATCGCCTGCGATTGGGACATCATCGTCAAACTGACGGGGTACATGGAACAACGGTTGGGCACAGGTGCCTGAAGGAATCCACATGCAAATCGGCGCAATGAACCATCCGGCCCGTGATCCGGTGGCGGAAATCCACTGGATCGGCGACGAAGGCGTTTTCCCACTGCCGCCTGCCCGGCTCTGCGACGATTTCCCTGAGATCAACGTCCCTTTGGAACCATACACCAACGACTTCGCCGGGGTCTTGGCCCAAATCCTTCGACCGAACGTCTATGGCTACGATCTCGATGCGCCCCGCATCGCCGATGTGCGGCGGCACCGCTTGGGCCGTGACTTACACCCACCTGGGGCTGGTCCATGACGATGCCGGATCTCGGATTTTGATTGACCAAAGCGTGGCGTAGATGCTCATCTTCGTGTTCCCACCGACCGCAGAACTAACTGGCGGTGGTGCAGCCGTCAGCCTTTTCCGCCCCCAACAGCTTGAGGTTCAGCGAACCACCGCTGAACAGCATCTCCTCCAGGGCGTTCTCCACATCCGGCAACTCGATGCGACCGGAGCCATTACGTTCCAGGTGGAACTGCACCGACCGACGCATCAGTTCCTTGATGAAGGCACCGCTGACCCGATCTGTCCTCCGCACGATCACCGTCGCAAGGTCTTCGGGGACATCGACGCCCTGGGAGTACAGACGCATGAGCTTCTCACGTCCGGCTTCGTCCGGCAGCGGAAACTCGATGGCCTGGTCGATTCGGCCAGGGCGGGACGCCAGTGCTCGTTCCAGGGATTCTGGTCGGTTGGTGGTCAGGATGAACAGGATGTCCGCATCTTCCTTCAGCCCGTCCATCTCGTTCAGGAGCTTGTTGAGCAAGACCTCCTCGCAGGGACTGCCCATCTCCGTTCGCTCCCTGGCGATCAGGTCCACATCCTCGATCACCACGATGCTGGGCTGGAGCAAACGGGCCAGCGTCATGTACTCATCCAGCAGGCCGACCTGTTCGGCGGTGACCAGCAGCGTCGTGTGCCCCTTCAACGCTCTGGCGAGGTAGTGGATGGTGTGCGTCTTGCCGGTGCCGGGTGGCCCGTAGAAAAGCACGCCCTTCTTCGTGGCTTGACGGAGTTTGGCCAACTGCGGACGCTGGCGCACGAACTGGATCACATCTCGGTGCAGCAGGTCGAGCGCCTTCTTCGGCAGGATGACGTGGTTCCTGTCCACAGTGCGTAGCGTGTGGACCGTAATGCCGGTGGCTTCGCCAGAGTAGGAGTGTTCAGCGTGCTCCAGAGACAGGATCTTGCCACGGTACGACTCGGCCCGCAGCACGGACTCTTCCAGGTGCTTGAAGAACCGCTGTGCGATGCCCGTGCCTTCGACGCTGTTGGGTACGCCAATCTGAAACTGGACTCCCGTCGTTTGTCCGTAACGTTCTGCCGGAGCCAGCAGGACCACGTAGCGAATCCCACTCTCTTCGAGGAACCAAAGTCCGGTCTTCAGGCAGCGGACAGGTTCCGCATCCCCGATGTCCACGTCTTCATACTGCGGCGGAACCAGGACTGCTGGATTGTTCTGGCTGGACACGGTGCAGTCCGATAGCCTATCCCAACCTTGGGGGTAACCTACGGGGCCAGCGTGACGGATGTCCGCAGTTCGGTCGGCCTGCTGATTCGCTGACCGCCGCTCACGATGAATTCGCCCGCATCGTCGTAGCTGGCGTCTGGGGGCAGCCTCCACACGCCTCGCTTGAGGAGCCGAATCGTCTCCTCGATCTTGGCCTGTGCGGCTTCGGCTGTCCGCTGGCTCTTGGTGTTCAGGGATCGGTTGAACTTCCGCTTGCCGTGGTAAAAGCGAATGGTGTAGTTGCCCGTGGACTGTCGCTCCAGGCTCGCCATAGCACTGGCCTCATGGGGCTATGGTCTACGCTATGGTCTACGAATCCGGCCATCGCCGTGCAGTGATCGACGAACGCCAGATCAACGTCGGCTGCATTTCAGACCATCAATGGACCATAGGCAAACCAGAAGTGCTTGCGGCGCAAAGAAAAGGGCTTGCGGTAGTCGCAAGCCCTTGCTGGTATTGTAGATATGTTAGTGCGGGAAACAGGACTTGAACCTGCACGGTATTACTACCACTAGGCCCTCAACCTAGCGCGTCTGCCAATTCCGCCATTCCCGCGGCTGGTGCGTTATCAATTGAAAGTCTAGGCAAAATCGGTGTCGCGTCAAGACGTGGGCAAACGTTTGACGACGAGGATCGTCTGATCGTCGACGTCTTCGTGGGATTGGCGGTCGAGGAAGCCACGGGCTTTACGTATCAGGTCGTCCGCTTCCAGGCCGCGGTTGGCCTGGAAGAACCGCCACAGGACCCGTTCGCGGGTGCCACGCAGCGCTCGATGCACGCCTTCGCTGACTACCACCAGGGTTTCGCCGCGCTGGAGGCGATCCGTGACGGCGGTGTAGTCGCTGTCCGGCTGCGTTCCCAGCGGCAGCGTCTCGGCAGCGGCCAGCGTGCGCAGCGATTCGCCCACGATCGCCGCATAGACGTGCCCAGCCGCCACCGACTCGACGGCGCCCGTCTCCGGCTGGACGGTCCCGTAAAACAGCGACGCGAATTGGTCCCCGACGGAGGCGGTCCACAGCGTCTCGTTGATGCGTTCCGCCAACTGGGGCGCGGTGTGCGGATAAGCGGCGTGCGAACGCAGCGAGGTGTGCAACGTCGCGGTCGTCAACCCCGATTCGAACATCTTCCCCTGGGAATCCCCCACCGCGACGGCCAATTGCCCGCCGCCCAGGACGAACCAGTCGTGGAAGTCGCCACCCAGGGCACCCGCTTGCGCCGTCCAGCCGGACAGGTCCCAACCCGGCAGCAACGGCTTGATCCGCGGCAGCCGATGGTGCTGCCATTGGGCCGCATGGGTCAATTGCCGGGCCAAGCTGCGCAACTGCAGCGTCTGACTCAAGAGCACCGCTCGCTCCAGGTCCGCCGCGATCCGTCCGGCCACGATCTCGATCAGGTTCGTTTCGTCGACGGCGAAATCACGACGACGGTCGCAGAACATCCACAGCGTCCCGAGGGGCGTCGTGGGACTCGAGACCGGCACGCAGACGGCAGAGCGGAATTCCTCCGGGATTTTCCAATGCGGAAGCAGTTCGGAATCCCGCAAGATCACGGCATGCCCGACCAAGGCCTCCAAGTCCGCCGCCGCACCGCGCAGCGATCGCGGCGGATCAAGGAACCGCGATCTCGGCAAGCCCCAGCAGGAACGGAGCTTGAGCTTGCGCGTCGCGTCGTCCAGCAAGTAGACCGCCGCCGCTTGGCAACCCACCGCTTGCGCCCCGGCCTTCAACACGGCCTCCAACCGCTCCGCCAAATGGGCTTGCTCGTCCGGATGAGGCGTCACCGGAATCCCCACCGCCAACTCGGCTTCGCGTTGCCACAGCGCGCACCTGGTCTGCTGCAATTCCTGCAGCATCTCCGCGATCGACTCGGCCAACTCTTGAGCCGTCTCCTGGTCGCAGCCTTCCTCGGACAACAAGCGCGTTCCAGCCCTGAACTCGTCAACGCCATCCAGCGAAACGACACATGGCTCGCCACCGGTCGCCCCGCCGATCGACCGAGACCAAATGGCATGCGCGGCTTTGGCACCGCCTTGCCGAAACTTCAAGGACCAACCGGTGGCACGCTGAAACGCGTCGCACAGGCCCTGAAGACTGCGGATTTCGTCCAGTTGCGGGTGCTCGCCCCTGGCGCTTTCTTGGACGTGCAAACGCAAGTGGGTTGCGGTCTTTCGAGTCACGATATCACCTGTCCGGGCAACGAGTTCGTTCAGTCTGCGACACCGACACCACCAGCGACCAACGAAGGCCGCGCGCGGCGCGTATCGGTCGACGATAACTTCCCTGTCGGAGGAACCTGCCTAGATTGCGCAAGACCCCCAGCGATCACAGACTAGCATCGGAAGTGATTTGATGCGGACTGAGCAGGATTTAACGTCGAGGAGATTTTGCAAGACTAGGACGGGTGCGCAGACGGCACAGACTGTACATCCGGACCAGCGGTGTCGGCGTCCGCTCGCGTCAACTGCCTGAAACTGAATCAGGGTTTACTTGGCGTCTGTGGCGGCCGCCGCACGAGTAACGGGCAAAAAGAAGTACGTGTGATGGACCCACGCGGGCGTGACGTCAAAACGGACCAGGACGTGATCGATGATGCTCTCCGGCAACACCTCCGCGGGCAACGGGCCAAGCGCGACCAATTGCTGGGCCTCTGGGCGCAGTGCGGCAAACCTGGGAATCAGACCCTCCAAATGGAAGCAGTTCACTGTCCCACCGGCAGCGACGTAATTGCCACGCTGCGCGGAGTCGACGGCCATCATGCTCTCCAAGGACAACGCCGGCTGCTGCGCGGTGATCAAAAGGTCTTGCTGCAGCTTGACCCGTTCACTGCTGACGTCCGGGAGAGGCACCGTTGCATAGTGTCGGCTGCCGTACCTGGCGACCCCCATCTTACGGCCGCTGAGGCCAACGATGTCCCTGACCCGAACAGGCTGCTCCAGCGCTCGCTGCATCGCGGGCTGGATCACGCTGGGGCACGACGCCATCAGGATGGCGAACGACGGATCGCGGTCGTCGGGTTTGAACAGTCCGCGATACTCGCCGTCGCTGACAAAAAACTTCAGCATCGCTTGATCGCTGGGGGAAAACGTCGCAGCGGCGGAGGCAGCGGCGGCCGCAGCCAATCTTTGCCGCCAACGCAGGAGTTCGTGCGTGGCGGTGACGTAAGTCCTGACCTCCTCCGCGAACGATGTGGACTTGGCGGCCAACTTGTCGAGGGCCGGTTGGACGGCCAACTTGAGTTTGTCGTCGCGGGTGTTGGCGACCAGGGGCGCGAGCACTTGGAGGTACTGGACGTACAGGGCCCGCACGTCGTTGGCCGCGGCCCGTTGGGCATCGGCCTCGATCAACGACGCCAGGGCTGTCGCCATTTCCTCGTAGAATCGCCGGTAGTCGGCGTCTACGATTCGCGGTGGCCCCGTCCGCTGCGAGCAGCCTGCGTCCGGAATGCCGGTCGTGCAAGCCCAGGCGACGGCGCGGCAGCGGACCGCGGACAGGTGCAACTGCTGCCACGTCGTGCCAAACGACTCCAGGCACTGCGGGCCGTTCAAGGTCTGATCGCCGACGGTTGCAGAAGGCGCGGTCCGCAAGGTGGCGGCGGTGGAAGCAACGCTCTGCAGGAGTTCCTGGGTCTTCGGCAGCAGCGAAGCGGCGGCTTGATCGAGGGCGGCCTGGGCCCGCTGCCGGAAAGCCGTGTTCCTGCCGGGGTTGACCTGCAGTTCGAGCATCGCAAACGGCGCTTCGTACGGGCGTCCGGGCCGCCCCAGCACCATCGTGAGATACGTCAGCTGGTCGAAAGCCTCGTTGAAGTTCTTGAAGGCTTCGTCCAATTTCCCCGCTGCCAGCATCTGCTTCACGTTCCGTAAGGTTGCGTCCCGAGCTTGAGCGGCCTTGGGGCTCGACAGGTACTGGGAGGCTTGACTGCAGTACTGTTTTCCGGCAGGCGTCGTCCGGAACACTTCCGCGATGTCCTCCAGTTGCGCGCCGAGCACGTCGGCACGGAGGCGATAGTCGGCGCCTGCCGTCTCACCCAGCAACTGCAAATCGAGGGCGGTACGCCGCAGTTGGCGGATCTGCACGTTCAGCTCACCCAACTTCTTTCCCGCCACCCGCGCCGGATTGGCGCTGATTGCCTGAATGTCCTTGAACAGCGAAGCGAACAAACCGTCCGCCGTGCTGAGCAACGGCTGCCCGTTGGTCAGGTTGTGAATGTCCAGCGGGTTCATCGGCCCGCCAGAATTCGGATTGGCCTGACAGACCCCGCGGCACAGGCCGATCGCCAGCAAGGCACCGGCGGCCATCGAACGGACAGTCATGTTTGACAAGAGGTAGGAAAGCATGGCATGGCTCCGACCGAGAAAACAACGAAGCAGAAAGATGCGGGTTGCCGGGTACGGGATCCGGGGTACGGGGTACGACGATTCACGGCTGACACCGGAAATCGACGGACGAGACGCCGATCCTTACGGTCGTTGGCCACGCGCGCATCTCCCATCCGATCCCGCATCGCGCATCCCGCATCGCGGTTTCCGAATCTATTGCAGCACTCCCTCGAATGTTCCGCTCACGGCTTGCGTCGCTCCCGTGCCGCTGTGGGCGAGGCTGCCGCTGACGATTTCCGCCTTGAGCTGTTTCTCTTCAACGGCGGTGATTTTCAGTTGGACCGGCTGGTCGGTGGCCGACCAGACGGGGCCGTTCTCCTGGGCCTGAACGAACATCTGCGCGGCGAGCGTTTGGCCTGCCAAGTCGGCCAACGTGGCGGACGAACAGGAGGCGCGCACGAACACGGAGGGAAATGCCTCCTGCGGGGCGTCCCGATAGCTCTGCAATTGCAGCACGCCGACCCCGGCGGCCTGGACACGGGAGAAACTGGCGTAGCAGGCGGAAACCTGCAGCGGCTGATCGATCTTCAGCTGCATGGTGCCCGCCATCTCCAGGGTTTCGGCCGCCTTGTCGGTCATGCCCCGGGCCTTGTCAGCGACGTCCTGACCGACTTGTTGCGCCTTGTCTTTCACGGACTGCATGCCTTCAGAAGCGGCGTCTTTGACCGACGAGGCCAGGTCGCTGACGCTCTTTCCGCAACCGGCGGCGGTCACCGCCAGGACCAACGAGATGCTTCCAAGAATACAACGCGATTGCGTTTCCGTCAGCATGGCAAGAGCCCTTTTCATCAGTGTGCCGTCCGCCAGCGCTGAATGCCTCGGTCATCCAGCGGATTGGAGAGATCACGACTCCTGATAATATGCTGTCCTTCCTCGCGGTTCGGGTCAAGAGCGCCCCAGGGCCGCCGCGGAAATGAAATCGGCCTTAGAACCGCTAACAAAACCGAAATCGGAGACCTTCGGTCGGCGGTTTCGGCGGGGTCAGAGACCCGCGCCGAACGGTTTTGTTAGCGGTTCTTACAGACCTCCGTGCGAATCGTCCGTCTCCCGGCAGACGACCCGCGTTGTTCGCGTCACGGCGTGACGCGTCTGCGTGGGGTGATTCCCGATTTGCCGCTCGCCTCACAGGGGCGCCGGAAGGTCACGAACGCGGAACACCGCTGCGGCACCGGCGTAAGCGGCCAGTCCCAGGGTGATCAGGATCAAATTGTAGCCCAGGGGCCCCAGCGTCCAGACGCCCTGCGGATCGCTCGTCCAGACCGCCCACGTCAGTTCCGGGTTGCGGATGGCCACGCTGACGAATCGCTCCGGTTCATACGCTGTGAAGAACGTGCAGTGACGCAGCCAGGCCAGATGGTCCGCGGCACGCCCCACGATTTTTAGCGTCATTTCCACGATGTAGAAGCCCACCACGACGCCGATTGTCCGCCCGCGATAGCGGTCGCACGCCGACAGCAGCGTACTCAAACCGGCGCCAAACAAACCCAGCGAGAACAGATTGAAGGCGGCCGGGATGAACCAGGCGGCCTGCACGCGGTCGCGTATCGGGACCCGCTGCATTTCCTGCTTGGCCAGCGGGTTGGGCAGTTCGAGTCCGAACCACGGGATGGTCAGGCTGGCGGCCGGCGCCGGTTCTTCCACCGTCGTGGTCTGGATGCCGGCGTACACGCCCAGCCAGGCCGCCACGGCCAGCAGCGCGGTGCCCATCACCGTCACGGCGGACTGCGACCAGATGACCTGCAGGCGGCTGACCGGCTGTGCCAGCAGCATCTCCATGGTCCCCCGCCCGATTTCTCCACTGATGCAATCCGAGCCGCGGGCGATGGCCCAGAGCGAGACGCAGAGGATGGCGATCGGTTCATCAAAAGCCAGCGCGATGCGGCCCGCGTACGTGAACAACTGCTCGAACGGCACCGCCGCAAATCGCTCGAATTCGCGAAACTGCTCCACGATCGTCATGAACCGGCTCATCTCGAACTGGCCGACCAGCCAGACGCGCGTCCAGCAGAAGCCGAACAGTGCCGCCATGCAGGCGAACAGCAGGCCCCGGGATTCGGCGATGGATTTCTTGATCAGCGAACGATTCATACGATGCAAAATCCCTGCGACTCGGTGTAGCATGAACGTCTACCCGCGTGGGCAAACGATTATAGCAGTCCCGCGCGCTTGCGGAGCAGCCACTCGCTGGTAATCAGCACCACGAACAACGCCGCCCACAGCGACGAATTCCAGATCGGCACCGGCGGCAGCGATTCGATCCGCACTTGGCGGCCGCGCGGCAAGTCCCGCAGCAGGCCGCCCGCCTGCTGGATGGTGTAGAACCGGCCCTGTGACGTTTTCGCCGCCGCCCGCAAATCGGCGGCGTCCATCTCCAATCGGGCCTGTTCGCCCGGCGGCGCCACGACGGTAAACCGCTGCGACGGCGGCTGGCCGCTGAGCGCCGGCGTGGCGATCCAAGCCCGGTACTTGCCGTCCGGCAAATTGCCCGCCAGGCATTCGAACGCGCCTCGATTGACGGCGTCGCGGTGCAGTGTCAGTTGCCGCCGTTTGCTGCCATCCGATTCCAACAGCACCGTGACGCCGTCATCGCTGGAGGGGGCCAGCCGGTCGTCGAAGAATCGCGCCCGCAGCCGGACCGTCTCGCCCCGGCGGTATTCGCTGCGGTCGGCCGTCAGTTCCGCCAGCCGGCCGCCTTCCAGGAGTTTGGCCCGGCTGAGGTAGCGCAGCGTCTGGATCCAATACCGCGCGTAGTAACCTTCCCCGCCGGAATGCCGCGCCCAACGATAGGTCTCGTCCGTCGCGTGGAAGATCACCTTGCCGGCGCCCACGAATTGCATCGAGATCATCGGCAGATGCTCGCCTCCGGAGCCCAGACGGGAAGGATCCGACGCCAGGACGCGGGCCCCGGAGCGCAAGTCGGGCGCCGTCAAGGACCAATACCAATCGGGCATCTCCCGCCACACCGCGAGACTGGCAGGCAGCGAGTCGGCCAACTGCATCTGCGGACTCGTGATGCCCAACCGCGTCGGCTGCGGCACGAATCCCTGGTCCAGGACGGCCCCCGGCATCGGCACGGCAGCCGTGTCCAGGTTCACGGGCAGCAGCGCCGCCAGCGGCGTGTCGCGGTAGGCCAACGGCGTATGACGCGGCCCGGCCAGCACCACCAGCCCGCCGCCGCGCTGCTCGACAAAAGCGACGATGTTCTCCATCACCGAACGGCTGAGGAACGACGGATTGACGTCGCCAAAGATCAGCACGTCGAAGGCGAACAATTCCTCGCGGTTGACCGGGAACACCCGCGCGGCCGTCTCGTCTTGCTCGGTGTACTCCAGGTCGGCGTCCTGCAAGACCGTGGTCAACTCCACGGCCTTGTCTTTCGAGTTCGGCTTCAGGCTGCGGCCGAGCACCGTCTTCAAGTAACGGAAATCGTAGCTGGGATAGGCTTGCACGTACAGCACGCGGAGGGCATCGTCGCGGACTTTGACGACCCGCGTCTGGCGATTGTTCTCGGCATCGGCTTCCCCTGACAAGGGCTCCACCTCGACGACGAACTCGAAATCGCCCTTTTCCTCCGGGCGGTACGACAAACGGACGCTTTGCGGCACACCATCCTGGGCGAGCGTGATCGGTTGCTCGGCCAGCGATCCGCCTTCCTGCCCCTTGATCGCCAAACGCACCGTCGCGCGCTGACCCGCGTAACCGGTGGCGGACACCTTGAAGTCGAAGTGGACGAGATCGCCCACGAAGACCACGTCGTCCACCAGCAGATCGGCCAGCCGCACGTCGCGGGGCGGCCGACTGTTGCCCAGGCCGACCAAGAACAGCGGCACGACTTTGCGACGCGCGTCGCCGGCGGCCTCCGCGATCGTCTTGCCTTCCGTGGTGACGCCGTCCGTGAACAAAATCACGGCCGCCGTGGGACGGCCGCGCTGCACGGCGAGCACATCCTGAAGGCACTTGCCCAGACGACTGGCGGGCTCGCTGGCCGCCAGACCGCGCAGGCCCTGGACCCAAGCGGCAAAACGGCTTTCCCCGCTCTTCGCGTCGGCCGTGTCGCCGGACAGGTTCCGGGCCGAACTGCCGATGCGATAGACCTTCAGCCGGTACCGTTGCTGCAGCTGCCGCAGCAGGTCCGCGTCGCGTTCCAGCAGCAGCATCTTGGCCAGATCCAAACGCGTCAAGTCGGACCCGCCGGCGGATCGCACGCGGCGTGCGAGTTCCGCCCGTTGCTTGGCATCGCTGACCTCGTCGACCCTCGCCATGCTGCTGGAATCGTCGATCAACAACACCAAATCGGGCAGGTCGGTGCGATGCCGGTGCAGCATCCAGCCGTACAGCAGGAACACGACGAGCACGATCAACAGGATTCGATGGGCGGCCAAGACGGCCTTCCTCCACGGCCCGGCGCGGCCCTGCTCGCGAGCGTAGACCCAAATCACGAAGGCGGCGGCCGCGGTCACGAGCACGATCGCCGCGGCCGGTCCCCACGGCCAAGAATGCGAACGCGTGACCTCCGTGCCGGGCACGCCTTTGGCCAGCGCAAAGTCTCGCAGATCGCTCCAGACTTGAACCAGGGATTCCATCATGCGGACGCGTTTCCAAAATACCAGGCCAGGGCCGTCTCGATGAGCAACAGCACCAGGACGAGCCCCAAAAAGTAACGAAAGTACTGGGCAGGCTTCGTCGACGGCAAGACGCCGCCCGCATTGTCCACGTGAAACTCCGGGTCGAACCGGCCCGGCAGCAGCTCTCGATCGAGCCGCTCCAGATCGCTTTCCCGCGCGTTGACATTCACCGCAAACCGTTGCACCTGGTCCACGGGCGGGCCGAACTCGACCGCGTACACGCCGCTGGCCGTCGTGCCCCCGAAAGACCACGTGCTGATCTCGCGGGCGTGCTGCAACGGGACCCGCTCGGTCTCGCCGCCCGGCGTCCGGACGGTCAACGGCGCACTGGGCGTCGCGCCCAGCAGCGAACCCTCCAACGGCTCTCCGACCAGCACGTTGCGGGTTTCGAATCGGCCGCGAACCGCAAAAGCCAGCATCTCTTGCACCAGCGGCGGAAAACTGGGCCAGGTGGTCAGCGCCGTCCAAGGCGTCGGGGGATTCGTCGCGCGGTCGACGGAATCGGGGCTGACAGCCGTGGTCAGCAGAATCGCTCGGCCCCGCCCCACGCCCTGCTCGATGATCGCCGGGTCGCCGTTGTCAAAGGCCAGCGCGACGCGGGCCGCGGCGGAATCGTAAGGCTTGACCTGCACGCACTTCCAGACCGGCGTCGTCAGCAGTCCGCTGCGCTCGTGACCGGCAAACGCAGCGACGATCGGGTGCCGATAATCCCGGGGTGCAAAGAAGTAGTTGCCCGCGGACGCGACCCGTTCCAGGCGTGCCGGCAGCACCCGCCGGCCAGACGCTTCACCGCCCAACTGCGCGTTGTAGCTCTCCGGCTGGACCAGGTCGCCAAGCGTCACCAGCAATCCGCCGCCGCTGCTGACGTAATCGTACAGCGCCGCCGCTTCCTCGCGGCTGAATCTCCCCACGTTGCACAGGACCACGCAGTCAAACCGGCTGAGGTCCTGCTCCAGCAGCGCATTCTCCAGGCGGACCAGCGGCCGCACGCGCGGCGTCGACGCGCGGCTGGGCTCCAACGCATAGGCCAGATGGCGAGCGGCCCCCTCGCGTCCCTCGACGCACAGCACCTCGACGGACTCCCGCACCGGGACGCTCAACCAGCGATGATTGTCCAGGGGCAAGGCGTCGTCGCCCAAACGGACTTCCAACTGGTGCTCGCCCGGCGCGTCGAACGTGTGCGTCAAGGCGACCGTCGCCCGGCCGCTGGACGGAATCTCGATGTTCTCGGCCCGCACCTGCTGGCCGTCGACCAGCAGCACGATCCGCCTGCCGATTTGCTCGCGCGTGCCGAACGCCTGGACCTCGGCCTCGAACGTCACTTCGCGCCCCGCCGTGACCAGGGGTTCCCGTAACTCGAAAGCGGTGAGCGCCGCGTTGGCAGCGTCGGCTTGCCCGACGTCGAACAGCGCCAACGATGCCATTTCGCCCAGGCGACCGATGCGGCTGCGGCAATTCGGAGCCGCCGCATCCTCCCAGGTGGTCCGTCCCAGATCGGTGAAGAAACAGACCGTGGTCGCCGTCAACCGCGTCTGCCGCCGCGCAACTTCCTGCAACACGTTTTCGATTTCCGCCAGCGTCATCGACAGATTGGCGCCGCCGTGCCGCACGCGCACGCTTTCGATTTCGTCCACGACGTCCCGCGGATCGAAGGCGGGATCCGAGATCGCCACCTGCGGCGGATCGCCCATCAGCACCAGCGTAAAACCGTCCCCTTGATGGCTGTCGCGAACGAGCTGCGCGGCCAGTTCTTTGGCGTGGTCCAATCGGCTTTTGTCGCCGGTCCGGTAGTCCATCGAGTAGGAGACGTCCAGAACCAGCAGGTAATGCATCCGACCGCCCGTGCCCAGAACAGCGCCCAGCGAGGAAAACAGCGAAAACACCGGGTCGGCTAAGGCCGCCGCCAGCAGCACCAGAATCGCCACGCGGACCAACAGCAGGATCAACTGCTCGATGCGAATCCGCCGGGCATTCTTGCGGACCGCGGCCAACAGGAATTCCATCGCCGCCCAAGCCGTCTCGCGATACTTCCGCCGGCTGAGCAGATGGATAATAATCGGCAGACTCGCAGCCAGCCCCCACAACAACATGGCGGCATTGGCGAACGGCAGCGATGAAAGGAAGGAGGACAGCCAACCCATGCCCTTATCATGCACATTGACACCGATCGTGACAACCGTACTGACCGGCCCGTCACGCAGCACGGCTCGACGGAACCCTACGCGCATTTTGAAAACTCGAAATTCGAAGCACGCAATCCGAAACAAACCCCAAATTCGAATCTCGAAGGCCCAAAACCAAGCCGCCCAACAGCGTTCACAGCGTTCGGCGCAGGTCTCCCGACCTCGCCGAAACCACCGACCGCAGGTCTCCC
>CAYPGE010000214.1:0-1259 GCA_964409865.1 uncultured Pirellulaceae bacterium | reverse complement strand
CAGCGTTCGGCGCAGGTCTCCCGACCTCGCCGAAACCACCGACCGCAGGTCTCCCGACCTCGCCGAAACCACCGACCGCAGGTCTCCCATGTCCTGATAGGTTCTTTTCGTCCGCTTGCCCGAACTCGAATCTCGAAGGCCCAAAACAAAGCCCCCGGTCCGATCGGTTCTGCGTGTTTCCCTCGACGCGGCTTGGGACATTCAGATTCCTGTTTTCGAATTTCTTTCGGATTTCGGACTTCCAGATTCGGATTGGGTTGCGGCCGTCAAGCCGCGTCAGGCTTCTGCCTTGTGTTGGCCGTCGTGCTGGGATGCGCCAACGCGCCGTCCGCGGCGGCGGAGACTCCGCTGCGCTGGCGTCTGACGCCCGGAACTCGGATGAACGTCCGGCTGACCCAGGCGACGCGCACCCAGACTACGGTCAAAGATGCCGTCACGTCGGTGCAGATCGAATCGGGATTCGATCTCCAATGGGCCGTCGAACGGGTGGACGCGGACGGAACCATGCGGCTGACGCAAGCGTTCACGCGGCTGTGGCTGAAGACCGTCTCGCCGGACGGCAAGTCCAGTGCCTACGATTCCGCCTCCCGCGACGAACCGGCCGCGGACGCCCAGGCGATCGCCGACGCCGTGCGCACGCTGCTGCGCATCAGGATCGGCCTAAGCTTGTCGCCGCGGGGCGAAATCCTTGACGTGCAACGTTCCGCAGAGCTGGAAAGCCTGCTGGGCAACCTGCCCACGCTGGCCGGCTGGAAGGCTCTGCTGACCAAGGAAGGGATGAGTCAGACCCTGCAGCAAGCGTTAGGCACACTGCCGGAGACCCCGGTCACCATCGGGGACCGGTGGAGCGGCACGCGCGAGATACAGACCCCGCTGGGCAAGATCATCGCGACGGCCAAGTTCACGTACCAAGGTCCGACTCAGACGGGCGACCGCGTGCTGGAAAGGATTGGCGTCGCGACGGAGGTGATACCGGCCGGCGATCCCGCATCGCCTGCAACTGCCGACAAACTCCCGCACCAGCATCTGCAAGGCGTCTACCTGTTCGATGCCGCGGCAGGATTTCTCGCCGAAGCAAACCTGACGCAAACGCTCTTGACCGAAGTACCCTATGCCGGAGGCAAGATCCAGGTTAAAACGGTTTCGACGCTGCGAACCGAAGTGACGCGAAAGACGAACGGCGGGCGTGAGCCCGCCGGTTAGCATCGTTCGAGAAATAACTGTCGCCTCGTAGAAGTAGCCATCACACTCCGTGGGAT
>CAYPGE010000213.1:0-15278 GCA_964409865.1 uncultured Pirellulaceae bacterium | reverse complement strand
CGATCAAGTACACCAAGATCCTGCGTTCGACGACCAGCCGTTACTTCTATTGGATCGACGACGGCCGGCCGATGTGCCGCTGCCCGAAATGTCGCGGCTTGAGCGACAGCGATCAGGCCCTGCTGCTGGAGCACCACGTGCTGCAGGCGATCCGGCAAGTGGACCCGCAGGCGAAACTGGCCCACCTCGCCTACGCGCGAACGCTGCAGCCGCCCACGCAGATCAAGCCCCTGCCAGGAGTCTTCCTGGAGTTCGCCCCGATCGAGCGCAAGTACGACGTTCCGTTTCGGCAGCGTGAGATGCCGGACGGCGGCAGTTTGCCGCACGGCCGGTTGCTCGACGCCCTCGACGCCAATCTCGCCTGGTTCGGCCGCGAGGGCGCCCAGACACTGGAGTATTGGCTGGACCTGTCGCGGTTCTCCGGCTGGAAGCGCCAGAACGTGAAACGGCTTCCCTGGTGTGACGAGGTATTCCGCGACGACCTGCGCCTGTACGCCGAGCGCGGCGTGCGGCACGTGACCACGTTCGCGGCTTGGGTGGACGGCGACTATGTGAAGCGCTTCGGCGACCCGCCGCTGGACGCCTACGGCGCCGGCTTCCGCCGCTGGCGGATGGAAAACGGCCGCGCGATCGCAACGTGAAGAACTCGTGGGGAGACATATATCCGACATTCCCTGACAAGACCCAGTGGATCCGTCAAATGGCCAACCACAAATCGAATGTGAACCCCAGCAGTCGGGCGAGTATCGCGACCTATCCGATTTTGATGGGACTGCTGAACACGGTTCTCTTGACGACCATCCCGGCTGTGGCTTTGGACTTGTCCCTGCAGGGCGAAATCGAGGCTGATTGGCGGGCTCAGGAGCAGCGTCTCCAGCGCACGCCCGACTCGCCGGAGGCAGTCCGCGAGGCGTTACAGCGAGGCGAGCGGTTGCTGGGGGATCTGCGTCGAGCGTTGCCGGATACGGAATTGCAGCCGGAAGCTGAAATGCTCCGCCACTTGCGCGGCGAGGTCCGTGGCGTCGACCGCCTCTCGGCGGAACGGCGTTTGACGCTGTACAACCAAGTGCGCTGGACTACCCGGAACCTGGCGCTCCAGAATCCGCTGCTGGCCCGCAAGCCGCTGGTCTTTATGAAACGCCACCGGTTCATCTCGCAGATGCTGCACGAATACCTTGGCTATTTCTACGACTATGGCGACGTAGCAGGCGGCGGCGTGTTCGTGCTGGAGGAGCCCGGACGGTCGCTGAAAACGCGGGACCTGATCGCCGGGCGGTTGCCGCGAGGCAACTATACGACGCTGGCTCTGAGCTACGACGCGCGCACCGTCTACTTCGCCTTTGCCGAGCGGGCCGATGAGAAACCGGATTTCTACTCGCCCCAGCGCCGCTGTTTCCACATCCATGCCGTCAACGCCGACGGCAGCGATCTGCGGGCCTTGACCGACGGGCCGGACGACGACTTCGACCCTTGCCCGCTACCGGACGGCGGACTCGCTTTCATGTCCACGCGCCGCGGTGGTTTCGGCCGCTGCCACAACCCCTGGGAGCCGCTGCCGGCCTACACGCTGCACCGCATGAATGCCGACGGCAGCGGCGTGCGGACGCTGTCGTGGCATGAAACGAACGAATGGCATCCGTCGGTGATGAACGACGGCCGCATCGTCTATTCGCGGTGGGACTACGTGGACCGTTCCGCCGCTAACTTCCACGGCCTGTGGACGACCAACCCCGACGGCTCGAACCCGGCCATCTTGTTCGGCAACTACACGATGCGGATCAATGCCTGTTTCCAGCCCCATGCCATCCCAAACTCGGACAAGATTCTGTTCGTGGCCGGCGCGCACCATGCGGACGTGGGCGGTTCGCTGGTCGTGGTGGACCCGAAACGCCTTGCGCTGGAACCGGGGACGGGCGAGGATTCATTCAGCTCCGTCACCGCGTTGACTCCGGAGGTGACTTACCCGGAAGCCAACGGCTGGCCGAAAAGCTACTTTCACGGCCCGTGGCCGCTGTCGGAGAACTACTTCCTGGTGGGCTTCAGCTTCGACACGCTGCCCGGCATGAGTTCCGGCGAGAAACGCGACACCCGCACCGGCTTGTACTACTTCGACCGCTTCGGCAATCTCGAACTGCTGTACCGCGACGCCGAGGCATCGTGTATGTACCCCATTCCGCTCGCGCCACGCCCGGTCCCTCCGCCGCTGCCCGGCTTGCAGGGCGAGGAATTGCAGGACGGGGGCGAGTTTGTGCTGACGGACGTCCAGCAAAGCTTCTTGCCGCTTCCCGCCGGGCGGCCGGTCAAACAACTGCGCATCTACCAGGTCTTGCCCAAGACACACACGCACGTTGCCAATCAGCCGCGACTGGGTTACGCGAACGCGGAGAGCGCCCGCATGCTACTCGGCACGGTGAGTGTCGAAGAGGACGGCTCGGCGTACTTCCGGGCTCCGGCGCGGAAACCGCTGTACTTCCAAGCGGTGGACGGTGACGGCCGCGCGGTCCAAACCATGCGCAGCGTCGTCTATCTCCAGCCCGGTCAACAGCGCGGCTGTGTGGGCTGCCACGAGCGGCCCGGCACAGTGGCTGCGAACCGCGCGCTGCTCGCCGTCCGCCGCCCTCCCTCCACGATCGAGCCCGGCCCGGAAGGCACGCGACCGCTGAGTTTCCCGCTGCTGGTCCAACCGGTCCTGGATCGCCACTGCGTGCGTTGCCACGATGGGCAGGGCGGCCCCGGAAAAAGCCCGCTCGCGCTGACGGGCCAACTGCAGGACGGGTTTACGCGGAGCTACCTGAACTTGAAACCGTTTGTGCGCTGGAACGAGTGGGGCGGAGCCTCGCTGAACCAGACGGTGACTCGCCCCGGCCGTAGCGGCGCAGATCAAAGTCCGCTAACCCAAGTCCTCGCCGATGCCACCCACGCGTCGCAGACGGCCTTGCCCGACGCCGACCGCCGCCGGCTGTACCTGTGGCTCGACGCCAACGCGCCCTTCTACGGTACGTACACAGAACTCGAGCGACTCGCCCAACTGCAGGGCGAAGCGGTGCCGCCGCCGCAGGTTCAATAAGAGATCCAAATCATGACCGCAGTCCGGGCATCACGTCTGGGATCGACGATTGCCGTGCTCGCCGTTGTCTTGACCGCTGGCGTCGGCCGAGGCGCCGAAGCCGACGCGCCGGTTGCCGACGCCGCGACACCGCCGTGGAAGGTCAACACGCCGATGGCTGCGGTGACCAAGGAGCTGTACAAACGGCACGATCGGCCGCGGCAGGCGGCGCTGGTCTCCGTGAGTTCCGTGGGTCCCAAGCTGGAACTGCGGGAGGTCCACGCCTATGAGAGTCAGTCCGACGTGGGCGACGACATCATGGCGCGCTGGTCGACGGACAACGGCCGGACATGGAGTGAATTTATTCCGGTGCAGCCGTCGAACAACGTGAACTACGTCGGGATGACCGTGTGGGAAGGTGAAGGGCCCGCGGCGTACGACCCGGCCAGCGGCTTGCTCGTGCAAATGTGGCTCAGGCAGATCACGGTCAGCGGCGTGTACCATAATTTCATATACATTCCCGTCCGCGGCGTGTACCACAATTTCACGTACGTCCGCACCTCCAGCGACTTGGGCCGGACATGGAGCGAGCCGCGGCAGCTGACGTACGAAGCCGGCGAGCCGTTTGATCCTCAGCGGCCGCTCAAGCCGGCGTTTGTGAACCGCAACGAGGCGTATCTGGGGAACAACGTGCTCGTTCGCGGCGACGGGAGCCTGGTCGTCTGCCTGGCCCACGCCAACGCGCCGGGCGATCCCCAGAACGACCAGCGGCCGTGGCGGATGGGTTCGGTGCTCATGCTCGGCAAGTGGAATGCGGAGGGGCGGCAGTATGAATGGACGCCGGGAGCCCGGGTCGAGATCTCGCCGGAGCATTCGGCCCGGGGGCTGATGGAGCCGGAAGTGGCGGAGTTGCGTGACGGACGGCTGCTGGTCGTCTGGCGCGGCTCGACGCACGGATGGGACGGCACGGTGGCAAAACTGCCCGGCCACAAGTTCTTCAGCCTCTCCACCGATGGCGGACGGACGCTCACGCCGCCGGCCGTCTGGACGTACGACGATGGCAGTCGGTTCTATTCGCCGTCCTCGATCCACCGCATGATTCGCCACAGCACGACGGGCAAGCTGTACTGGATCGGCAATATCTCGCCGACGCCTCCCGCGGGCAACTCGCCGCGGTACCCGCTGGTGATCGCGGAGGTGGACGAGGAAAAGGCGGCCCTCCGGCGGTCGACCGTCACCGTGATCGACGACCGTCGCAGCGATCAAGGAACGGGCGTGCAGTTCTCCAATTTCTCGCTGTACGAGGATCGCGAGACACACGCGCTGATCCTGCACCTGACAACCTACGGCCAGGAGTCCGACCCGGCCGATTGGGCCACGGCGGACAACTACCGGTACACCGTGACGCTCGAAAACTGAAACACAGAAAAGGCGCAGAAGAAGCTGACAGAAAGATGCGATGACAGAAAAATGAGTGCCGGAAAAGCTGACAGAAAGGTGGAGTGACAGAAAAATAGAGAGGAGAAGTAGAAGCAGTTGTTCTTTCGCTTTCGCTTTTCCTGCCATTTTTCTGTCACCCCATTTTTCTGTCAGCTCTCGTCCCGGATCTTTCTGTGATTCCTGAGGAGTCAAACATGCCGATCGAGGTGAAGGGGACGATTCGGGTGCTGGATCAGCAGCAGTTCGGGGAGATTGCGTTCGAGGTGATGAAGGCGGAGTTCGACGTACACGACGACTTGGGACGCTTCCTTGCGGAAGGGGCCTATCAGAACGAACTGGCGCAACTGCTGGGCAGCCGAGCCGACACCGGAGTGTGGATCCGCGTCCGCCACGGCGATTTCTGCAAAGTCTACGTCACGGATCTGGTGGTCGACCAAGGTGCTCTGTTTGAATTGAAGGCTGTCGAATCGCTGCAGGACGAACATCGAGCCCAATTGCTGAACTACCTGCTCCTCATGGGACTCAAGCACGGCAAGCTGATCAACTTCCGGCCCGAAAGGGTCGAACACGAATTCGTCAACACGACGTTGACTCGCGAAATCAGAACTCGCTTCGAAGTCGACGACAGCGGCTGGGATCGTGCTGTCGACCGTGGTCACGACATCCGCAGTCTGGTTGTCGAACTGCTGCGCGAGTGGGGAACGGGCCTCGACCTACAATTGTACGAGGAAGCCGTGACTTTCTTCCTGGGCGGTCCTGAACGCGTCATTCGAGAGATTGACATCGTCAGCAAGGGACGGAAGATCGGCAGGCAACCGGTGCGACTCGCTGACTCGGAATCGGTTTTCAAGATCACGTCGCTGCATCGAGACTTGGAACGGTTCGAGTCGCACGCCCGGAAATTCCTGGAACATACCGCACTGCAGCGCATTCTGTGGATCAACGTCAACTTGCACAAGGTGACCTGCAAAACGATTTCGAAGGCGGATTTAGAAAAATGAGGACCAGAAAAGCTGACAGAAAAATGAAGTGACAGAAAAATGAAGAGAAGTAGTTGTTGTTTTGCTGTTTCCGTTATTTTTCTGTCACCCCATTTTTCTGTCAGCTCTCTTCACTTTCTGTGTCAAGGAGCAGTCTGATGACGAACGCCACGTTCAATCGCCGATCTTTCCTGACCACCGCGTTTGCCGCAGCGGCACTCGGCCTGCGGGCGTCGAGCCGGGGTCTGATCGGCGGCGAGATGCCGAGCGTTGCGAATCCCCGCGCCACGGAGGGTGACGAGGTTCACGAGCCGGACTGGGAGCAGCGGCTGACGATCACGGTCGGCCCGGACAAGGCGGACCTGGTGGGCCGCGACGACAAGGTGATTCAGGCCGCCGTCGATTACGTGACCCGGTTGGGCGGCGGCACAGTCCAGTTGCTGCCGGGCGCATTCACGCTTCGCAATGCGATCTTCCTGCCGTCCCGGTTGCGATTGCGCGGCAGCGGGGCCGACACCGTCATCACCAAGATCGCCTCGGAGACGATCCCGCTGGCGGACGACTCGGACTGGTACGACCAGGAGATCACGCTGTCCGTCCCCGGCGGCTTCCGTGTGGGCGACGGCGTCGTGTTGCAAGCCACGAATCCGCACGACGGCAGCCGGACGGTAATCAAACGCACGCTCGTGGCGCGGTCCGGAAACCGCTTCAAGCTGAACGACGGCCTGCGCGAGAATCTGTGGGTTTCCGGCAAGCCGACCTGCGCGTCGCTGTTTCCGCTGTTGACCAGCGAATACACGGCGGACGTAGTGATCGAAGATCTGACCCTGGACGGCAATCGCCAGCAGAACGAGAACCTGAACGGCAACTACGCCGGGTGTATCTTCCTGCAAGACTGCAACCGCTACACGATCCGCCGCGTCGAGGCACGGAACTACAACGGCGACGGGATCAGTTTCCAAATCTGCCACGACGTGGCCATCGAGGAGTGTCGCAGCCACGACCATGCGGGACTCGGTCTGCACCCGGGCTCCGGCTCGCAGCGCCCGCGTTTGGTCGGCAATCGCCTGGAGCGAAACGAGATCGGCCTGTTCTGGTGCTGGGGCGTGAAATGCGGACTGGCCGAAGGCAACCGCATCGACGCCAACCGCAGCTATGGCATCTCGGTCGGACACAACGACACGGACAACGTGATGCGGGACAACGAGATCACCAACAGCGGCAAGGTCGGCGTCCTGTTCCGGGACGAAAGCCGTGGCAAGGATTTCTGGGCCAATCGCAACGTGCTCCAGCGGAATCGGATCGTCAACAGCGGCGACAAGGACGGCATCGCGATCGACATTCAAGGCCGGACCAAGGACCTGAAGATCGCAGGCAACGAACTGCGGGAAACGCGGGAACCGGCTAACCGCGTCGGGATTCGGATCTCGGCAGGCTCCGAACGGATCGAACTGGCGGACAACCGCATCGAAGGCTTTTCGCAGGCCGTCCGCGACGAGCGGCCGGCCAAGGCATCGCCGATGTGATCGAGGACTGGTCTTCGAATACACAGAAACAAAGAAGAAGCTGGCAGAAAAATGGGGTGACAGAAAGATGATCGTAAGCGAATCACCAAAGAAGGAACTGACAGAAAGACGGGACGGCAGAAAATGGTCGGTAGAGCGATTCTGGCTTCAATTGAACGCTGTGCTCCTTGGCTTGCTGACGCTGCTGCCTGACGGCGCGCCGGCTCAAGGGCTCGAGTACGTCAAGGCCAACTACACGAAGTACGAGCATCGGATCCCGATGCGCGACGGCAAGCGGTTGTTCACCGCCGTGTATGTTCCCAAGGACCAGTCGCACGCCTGGCCGATCCTGATGGCGCGGACGCCGTACAGCGTCGGACCGTACGGGGTCGATCAGTACCGGAGCGACTTGGGGCCGTCGCCGTTGGCCGGCAAGGAAGGGTACATCTTCGTGTACCAGGACGTGCGCGGCCGCTGGATGTCGGAAGGCGAGTTTGTGAACATGCGGCCGCATCGGCCGGGCAAGCAAGGGCCGGCCGAGATCGACGAGAGCAGCGACACGTGGGACACGATCGACTGGTTGCTGAAGCACGTGCCGGGCCACAACGGCAAGGTGGGGCTGTGGGGCATCTCGTACCCCGGTTTCTACGCGGCGGCCGGGATGATCGACGCCCATCCGGCTTTGGTCGCCGTCTCGCCTCAGGCCCCCATCTGCGACTGGTTCGTGGGTGACGACTGGCACCACCACGGGGCCCTGATGCTGCCGCACGTCTTCAATTTCATGGCCAATTTCGGCCGCCCGCGGCCTGAACCGACAACGAAGTCCGGGCCACGCTTCGAGCACGGCACGCCTGACGGCTATCAGTTCTTTCTCGACATGGGCCCGCTGGCCAACGCGAATGCGAAGCACTTCAAGGACGACGTGGCGTTCTGGAACGAGGTCATGCGGCACGGGACCTACGACGAATTCTGGCAATCGCGGAACCTGCGTCCACACTTGAAGAACATTCGCCCGGCCGTGATGACCGTCGGCGGCTGGTTCGACGCCGAGAACCTGTTCGGCGCGTTGGAAACGTACAAGCACATCGAAGCCCAGAATCCCGACGCGCGCAACGTCCTGGTCATGGGCCCCTGGAGCCACGGCGCCTGGGCACGGGAGGATGCGCAGTCGCTTGGTTCCGTTCCGTTCAACGCCAAGACGTCGCTGTACTACCGCGAACAGATCGAGTTGCCGTTCTTCGAGTTCTACCTGAAGGGCAAAGGTTCGCTGCCCCACCCGGAGGCATGGATCTTCGAGACGGGCACGAACCGATGGCGGCGATTTGCGGCCTGGCCGCCCAAGGAAACCCGGCCGATGCCGCTGTACCTGCGTGCTGCGGAGCGATTGTCGCCGGAGCCACCGAGCGGCCCGCCGCAGGAGGCGGCTTTCGACGAGTATGTGAGCGACCCAGCCAAGCCGGTGCCGTTCCAGGACAAGATCGCCATCGGCATGTCGCCCGAATACATGGTGGAAGACCAGCGGTTCGCGGCCCGCCGGCCCGACGTGCTGGTCTACCAGACGGACGTGCTCGAACAAGATCTGACGCTCGCAGGCCCCATCCAGGTCGACCTGCGAGTCTCGACTTCGGGAACCGATTGCGACTGGATTGTGAAACTGGTGGACGTGTACCCGGACGAATACCCCGATCCGAACCCGAATCCCACCGGCATCCACATGGGCGGCTATCAGCAGCTGGTGCGAGGCGACGTGATGCGCGGCAAGTTTCGCAACAGCTTCGAGAAACCGGAGCCGTTCGTGCCTGACCAGCCCGCGGTCGTGAGATTCACCCTGCAAGATGTCTGCCACAGCTTCCGCGTCGGGCACCGATTGATGGTCCAGGTCCAAAGCACATGGTTCCCGCTGGTCGACCGCAACCCGCAGGCGTTTGTGGACATCAACACCGCCAAAGAGTCGGACTTCCGCAAGAGCACCCAGCGGGTCTATCGCACGGCGGAGATGCCATCCAGCCTGATCCTTCCGGTCTTGGCCGGCGGATAGGCGAACGATCCCACGGCTACGGGCCTTTCGGGACGGTTGCTGGCAGAACAGCGGAACCTTCGCCTGACTTTCGGGTTATATCCGTTGTCTGGCTGGTGGCGTTGCCGCTTCGGCGAACGGTGACTGTTTTGGGATGATTCGCGATTGCCACTGTCGTTGTTTGACAACGCCGCGGCCCCTTTCGGCAAATATCTATAACGGTGCGCGCATCTATTACCTAAACCCAAGAATGCCTCGCGGTTGTGACCCGCTTCCCTTATTTTGGCAGAAACTATGGAAATCCTCCCGGTTTTTTCGCTAATCCTCACAGCGGCCCTGTTCGGCGCCGGTGCAGATGAAGGGGCGACGCAAATCTTCGTCAGCCCGGCCGACATTCCCCTCCAAGGCAAGATCGACGAACTGGTGTTCGCACGGCTCCAGCAGGCCGGGATTCGACCCGCCGATGTCTGCTCTGACGCAGTGTTCGTTCGCCGGGTCTATTTGGACGTGATCGGCACGCTGCCGACGGCGAAAGAGGCGCGGGAGTTTCTCCGCGACGAAGACCCCAACAAGCGTCGAGCCTTGATCGATCGGCTGCTGGAACGTGACGAGTTCGCCGACTACTGGGCGTTGAAATGGAGCGACGTGCTGCGGGTCAAGGCCGAGTTTCCCATCAATTTGTGGCCCAACGCGGCTCAGGCGTATCACCGCTGGATTCGTACCAGCATCAAAGACAACCTGCCGTATGACCGTTTCGTCCGCGAGATGCTCACGGCCAACGGCAGCAACTTTCGAGTGGGCCAAGTCAACTTCTACCGCGCCGTCCAGAGTAAGACGCCAGAGGGCATCGCCCAGGCCGTCGCGTTAACCTTCATGGGAACGCGAGCCAACAAGTGGCCGGAGGAGCAACTGTCGGGCATGGCCGCCTTTTTCTCCAAAATTGCCTTCAAGGAAACGGGCGAGTGGAAAGAGGAGATCGTCTCGTTCGATCCCGACAAGGTGGTCGAGCGGGCGGCTGGTGGACCATTTCCACCGGCCGAGTTCCCGGACGGTACGCCCGCTCGGCTGTCTCCAGACACAGACCCTAGGCAAGTTTTTGCCGATTGGCTGATTGACCCCAAAAACCCCTGGTTCAATCGCAATATCGTGAACCGCGTCTGGTCCTGGCTGCTGGGGCGTGGGATCATCCACGAGCCGGACGACGTGCGGCTGGACAATCCGCCGAGTCATCCCGAACTGCTGGCCTACCTGGAGCAGGAGCTAGTCGGGGCCAAGTACGACCTGAAGCACATCTACCGCTTGATTCTGAACTCGAAAACGTACCAATTGTCCTCGGTTCCTAAAAGCGACAAACCGGAAGCGGCGGAGAACTTCGCCTGCTATCCGTTGCGGCGGTTGGAAGCCGAGGTGCTGATCGACGCACTGAACCAGATCACCGGCACGACGGAGCAGTATTCGAGCGCCATTCCCGAACCGTTCACCTTTGTTCCCGAAGGCCAACGTTCCATCGCGTTGCCGGATGGCAGCATCACCAGTTCATTCCTCGAACAGTTCGGGCGTCCGCCGCGGGATACCGGCTTGGAGTCGGAACGCAGCAATCGGCCGACGGCGGATCAGCGATTGCACTTGTTGAATTCGAGCCACATCCAACGCAAGATCGAGGGGAGCGTCTTGCTGCAGTCGCTGTTCGGTTCCGCAGCGTCGAAGTCGGCTGGCAAGTTCGCCAAGTCCGGCAGGACGGTCAAGGGCAAGTACCGCAAGACGGACGTCTCCGGTGATTCCAAGCAGCCCAGGGATGTCGTTGACACGCTTTACCTGACCATCCTCTCGCGTTTCCCGACAGACGAGGAATTGAAAACGGTAGCCGAATATGCCCAGTCCGCCTCATCCCGGCGCGAGGCGGCGGTGGACCTGGCCTGGGCTCTGATCAACAGCGCCGAGTTCTTGTATCGACACTGACAGTGCGAGGCGGATTAGCATCGTTCGAGAAGTTAGCGGAATGGCGCTAGCCACCGGTTCCGGATCGGCCGCAATACCCCCGGCTAGCGCCTTGCCGCTCATGTGTCATCTGTGCGGGCAGACAAAACGCGAAATCACTGTTCGGAGATTGAAGCATGAGTACAGCATTTTCCCACCTTGAATCGTTCACAGGCGAGAGGATCTCCCGACGCCAAGCCGTCGGACGCGGCCTGCTGGGCGCCGCCGGCCTGATCCTGGGCAGTCCGTTGAGGGCTGGCGAAAAAGCCGCAGCACCTACGGCCAAATCTAGCGCCAAAGCCAAGTCGGTCATTCAAGTCTGGCTGTGGGGCGGCGCGTCTCACATCGACACCTTCGATCCGAAACCCGATGCCGGTCCCGATTTCACCGGTCCGCTCCGAAACCCCATCGCCACCAACGTGGACGGCATTCGCATCGGCGAACAGCTGACGGAACTGGCCAAGTGTGCGGACAAGTACTCCCTGATCCGCAGCATGACCCACGGCATCAACGGTCACGAGACGGCGGCCTATATGGTCCAGACCGCGCGGGAGCCCGGCGGTCGGGACGTCTATCCGTGTGCCGGCGCCGTGGTCTCGCTGTTCAAAGGCTACAACGCCGGGTACGAGGGCCTGATTCCGCCCTACATCGTCGTGACGCAGCAGCAGGGCCGGTTTTCCGAGGCGGGCTTCCTGGGAACGCGATTCAAACCCTTTGCCACGGGCGGCGATCCCGGCCGGGTTCCGTTCGTCGTCGAGGGCGTGGTGGCGCAAGGCATCTCGGAGCAGCGGCAGAAGGACCGCCGCGATTTCCTCGGAAAACTGAACTCGCTCGCCCAAGCCATGCCGGGCGACCCGCAGCTGACCGCCCTGGACCAATGCGAGAGGCAAGCCTACGACCTGATCTTGGGAGACGCGGGCAAAGTCTTTGACCTGACGCAGGAGAGCGAGGCCTTACGAGATCGCTACGGCCGCACGACGTTCGGGCAGGCGTGCCTGTTGTCCCGACGGCTGGCGGAAAAAGGCGTCCCCTACATCACGATCAACTACAGCGGCTGGGACACCCACAAGGGACATTTTCAGACCGTGCAGCGGAAGCACCCGGAATTGGACAAAGGCTTGGCCACGTTGCTGTGCGACCTGTCGGACCGCGGCTTGCTCGACAGCACCATCGTCTGGTGTTGCGGCGAGTTCGGCAGAACGCCCAGAGTCCAGTGGGAACCGCCCTGGAACGGCGGTCGCGGGCATTTCGGCAAGGTGTTTTCCGTCCTGGTCGCCGGCGGCGGATTCAAAGGCGGCCGCGTGGTGGGCTCGTCCAACGCGACAGGGGAAGAGGTCAAGGAACGTCCCGTGTATCCGGTGGACCTGATCGGCAGCATGTATCAGCTGCTGGGCATCGACGCCACAGCCAAGCTGCCGCATCCCCAGGGCCAACTGGCCACCGTGCTGCCAGCCGCAACGGACGGCGCCAAATCGGGCGGGCTTTTGACGGAAATCATGTGAGCCAGAGACGTAATTGTTAAAGCCGATAGGAATCTGGAAGTAGTGGTGAGCCCGGGACGGCTGTTCCCCCAGAAAGTCTTGACTGTTGATGGCACAGGAGCGTTTTATGATCCCGTCCAGATGCTACGCCGCGTTGGCGCTGTCGGTCTCGTTGGCGGCTGTCTCCTTAGCGCAAGCCCAGCAGCGCGGGTTGCACATCGGCTACGTCTACCCCGCAGGCGGCCAGCAGGGCGCGACGTTCGAGGCTGTGATCGGCGGCCAGTTCCTCAACGGCGTCAACGCCGTTGATGTATCGGGCGGCGGAGTCGAAGCCACGATCGTCGAACTCATCCAGCCGATGCCGGGCAAGGTCCTTAACGAACTCCGCATCAAAGTGGATGAACTCTTGGCGAGAAAAGCCGTGGTGCGCAACGACTTCCGGGCCTTGGAGGCCTTCCGGAGCTTCAAGACCGCCAAGACGGCGAAGACCGAACCGGGCGACCAGGACAAGGAACTGGAAGAACTGAAAAAGAAGTACGCCGGCGCGACCTGGACCGCCGCGGACGAAGCCATGCTGCTCGAAATCCGCAAGAAGATCAGCGGGGCAGTCCGCCGGCCCGCCAATCCTGCCATCGGCGAATTGGCGATCGTCCGCATCACCGTGGCTGCGGACGCCAAGCCCAGCCAGCGGGAACTGCGGATCGCATCGCCGACCGGGTTGTCCAACCCGCTCGTGTTCCACGTCGGTCCGCTGTCCGAGTTCTCCGCTCCGGCGTCGAAGAACCTCACCGAGCAGAAGAGTTCCATCGCCAAGACGGCCGTCGCGCCGAAGAGCCGCCAAAAAGATCCGGAGATGACGGTCACGCTGCCGGCGGTCATCAACGGCCAGATCCTGCCCGGCAAGGTCGACCGTTATCGGTTTACGGCGAGCAAAGGCCAACGTCTGGTCGTCGCCGCCAGCGCCCGCGAGCTGATCCCGTACATTGCCGATGCCGTTCCCGGATGGTTCCAGGCCGTGTTGGCAGTCTACGACGCCCAAGGGAAGGAACTGGCCTACGACGACGACTTCCGCTTCAATCCCGATCCCGTGCTGTACTTCCAAATCCCCGCCGACGGCGAGTACCTCGTCGAGATCAAAGACGCGATCTACCGCGGGCGGGAAGACTTCGTGTATCGCATCACGATCGGCGAACTGCCGTTCGTGACTGGCATCTTCCCGCTGGGCGGTCCGGCAGACGGGCAGACGATCGTCGAGTTGCAGGGCTGGAACCTTCCGAAGACCCGCCTGACGGTGGACAACCAGGGCACAACGCCGGGCGTGTACTCGCTCGCTGATCGACGCGAGGCCTGGATTTCCAACCACGTGCCTTTTGCGGTGGACACGCTGCCGGAACGATTGGAGGAGGAACCGAATGACCAGCAGGCCCACGCCCAGCAGGTCACGTCTCCTATCATCGTCAACGGCCGCATCGGCAAGCCGAATGACACCGACGTGTTCTGTTTCGAGGGCCGCGCCGGCGACGAGATCGTAGCCGAGGTCATGGCCCGCAGGCTGAACTCGCCGCTGGATTCGGTGCTGAAGCTAACCGACGCCTCCGGCAAGCAATTGGCCGTGAACGACGACTTCGAAGACAAGGCCGCCGGCCTGGCCACGCATCATGCCGATTCCTGGCTCCGCATCGCCTTGCCGGCCGACGGCAAGTACTATCTGCACTTGACCGACATGCAGCATCAGGGAGGCCCGGAGTATGCCTACCGCTTGCGGATCAGCCCGCCGCGCCCCGATTTCCAGTTGCGTGTCGTGCCCTCCAGCGTCAGCGCCCGCGCCGGCAGTACCGTTCCGCTCACCGTGTACGCCCTGCGAAAAGACGGCTTTGCCGACGAAATCACGCTGTCGCTCAAGGATGCGCCGGAGGGATTCTGGCTGGCCGGGCGGCAACTGCCGGCCAAAGAGAACGAGGTGAAGATCACGCTGGGTGTGCCGTCCACGTCGCCCAAAGAACCCGTCAGCTTAAAGCTGGAAGGGCGGGCCACGATCCAGGGCCGCGAAACTGTCCGCTCCGTCGTCCCGGCCGAGGACATGATGCAAGCCTTCGCGTACCGGCATTTGGTCCCGTCCCAGGAGTTGAGAGTGGCCGTTTCCGGTCGCGACTTCGGCCGCCGTCCCGTGCGAATCCTCAGTGACGGTCCCACCCGCATTCCCGCCGGCGGTGTGGCCAGCGTCACACTCGCCGTTCCCGCCGGCGCGCCGTTGGACAGGATCTCGCTCGCCTTGAGCGACCCGCCGGAGGGCATCCGCATCCAGAAAACCACCCGTTCCGCCGACGGCGTCGAGGTCTTCATTCAAGCCGACGCCGCCAAGGTCAAGCCGGGCCAAAAGGGCAACCTGATTCTCACCGCCGCAGTCAAGAAACCCGCCACCGCCGGCAACAAACCGAGGCCGGCGAAACAGAAAGCCATTCCCCAGCTCAGCCTGCCAGCCGTCCCGTTTGAGATCATCGCTCCGTAAGGATCGGCGAATCAATAACTGTCGCGATTTCAAAGTAGCCATCACGCTCCGCGTGATGATCGCCAACGAGAACTGGACAGTTATTGATTCGCCGATCCTAAAGGCTGCCGCTGCAACAAAGACTGCAGTACGTGTACGAGGTCCTCGACCACGCCCGCTGCAAAGGAATCAAGTCCCACAAAACCGCACGCGGCGTGATCTCCTCGCACCAAACGGTAATTCAACGGTTTTTCGCGACGTTTTTCGGGTCACGCTCTTGGGGTCAGGTGGTTCAAAGTTCAAAAGTGGCGGGGAACCGAGTTGCCATTGGTTTGCCCGCTTAC
>CAYPGE010000212.1:0-15314 GCA_964409865.1 uncultured Pirellulaceae bacterium | reverse complement strand
TGAAGTGATGACCGGCCGGCTGGGGCGGCCAATCCTTAACCTAGTGCCATTCGTGACCACCACCGGGGCGGCTTCTGGTACGGTTGACGGTTCATGGGTGTTGGCTCCCGCTGCGAGTCTGTGGACTATCGCCAATTCAGCATCCGGAAGACCCCTTCGCGTTTCGCGATCCGCTCCGGCAGCTGCAGGAGCTTCTCGCGGTACATACTGAGCATAATCCCCAGGGCAAACAACACCGCGCCGCCGACCGCCAGGTAGACGCCGGCGGCCAGTTGTTGTTGCCAGCCCAGCGAGACGACAATGATGATCAGGTACAGCGTCAACGAGGCGCCACCGAAAAACGTGGTCGATTTGATTTGCCAGCTGTAGCCCGTGACCAGCAACGCCACGGTCACCGCGAACAGGCCCATCTCGTCCAGCGCCGAGAAATGGGCGTCGGCGGGTCCAAAGAAACGGTAATGCACAACGGCGATCACCAGCGGCAAGGTCGCCAGCAGCAGGGTCAGCGTCAGCGTCGCGCCGGCTTCAACCGCGTACACGAACAGCGGGTCCCGGAGCACGTACACGGTCGCAGCGTACAGCAGGCAGCAGATCAGCCCGCCGACCCAGAGGTGATCGTCCACGCTGACGAGATCCACATGGGCGTAGAACCACAGATTCAGCGGCGCGACGACGCATCCCAGAAACGTCAGGGCCTGGCCGGCGACGCGAAAACGTGTCTTCAAGGAGACCCACCAGCCTCCGCCCAGGATGGCAAGGCTGCCGATGCCCATGACCGAGGCCAGGACCAGTTTGTTCTCGAAAATCCCCAGGCTGGTCAGCCAGACGATCAGGCCCAGCACGCACAGGCCCCCACCGAGGGTCAGCATCCACTGAATACTACGCGGATCGAGCAACGCCTCGAACATCCGCCGCAGGGAAAACATGGAACCGCAGTACGGGCATTCGGCCCGTTTCCCGACAAATTCGTCTTTGGCCCGCAACTGCCTCCCACAGGACCCGCATGGGAACTTTACAGCCATCGCACGTCTCCTGCTTTGGAATGACGGGACGTTCGAAAAGTGCCCTGGGGAGGGGCGCGCCGCAGGTCCCGCAGCACTCACCACCACGACCTGTTGCGTTTACGCGAAAAGAATGACCGCGGGAGATAACCCGAAACTCAGCCGCAACATAGAAAGGCATGGCTCGTCCGGCCAAGCCTCAACTCAAAACGACGACGAGCCGCTATTGGGAAAAGCCCGACAGCGGCTTCTCGGCTATTCTCAGCCTCGCACTCAGTATACCGTGGGAGCCACCCGGCAGCCAAGAAGGTCGGAGTCGAGTGTGGCCCCGCCAGAACGGCCGAGCGATTTCGATTCAGCGGTAGCGAGGGTTGGCATGTCCGCAGGCGGTTCCGTGACGCACTGGGTAGAGCAGATCCGGGAAGGCGATTCCGTCGCTGCCCAAGCTGTCTGACCGACTAACGCTCTCGTGCCCGGCTTTCTTGCCTGTGGGAGCGAGGTTCGTTAAGCTGATGTGAGTTCCACGTCCCAAGCTAATTCCCCGTTGCCGGAGAAGGCCATGTCTGATTTCTGCAGAGGCTTGCTGGTTGGTGTTCTGATCCTCGCCACGGTTCCCGCCGGGCCGGCGTGCGACGGCGTCGTCGTGGGCCGCCTGGCCTCGGCCGACGGCTCGGTCCTGCTGGGCCACAACGAAGAAAACGCGCTGGACCGCGTGCTCGAATTCCGCAAGATCCCGCGACTGCGGTCAGCGGCGGACGCCAAGGTGGACCTCGGCCGCGGCGGCCGGCTCGAAGCCGTGCCCGAAACCGGGGCCTTCTTGTGGAGCGAGAATCCGGGTCTCGAATTCAGCGACGGGTACCTCAACGAGTGGGGCGTGGCCGTCGCAAGCATCCAGTGCATGACGCGCGAGGACGGCTACGACGCGCTGGTCGCCCGCGGCGAAATCCGCGACGGGGGGATCGGATACATGCTCCGGCGGTTGGTCGCCCAGCGGGCGCGGTCGGCCCGCGAGGGCATGGAGTTGATGGGGCAGCTCGTCGAACGATTTGGCTATGCCCACTCGGGCCGGACCTACGCGGTGGCTGATCCGCAGGAGGCTTGGGTCGTCGAGGTCGTGGCGGGCCGGCGGTGGGTGGCCCAGCGGGTGCCCGACGACGCGGTCGTGATCCTGCCCGCGCGGCACGTCATCGGCGAGATCGACCTGGCCGACCGGGCCAACTTTCGCGCCTCGCCCGATCTGATCAGCTACGCCACGCAGCGCGGCTGGTACGACCCGGCCGGCGGCCGGCCGTTCAACTTCCGCCTGGCCTACCAGACTCCGGAGCGGACGAAGCCCGACGAGCGCCAATTCCGCGGCCAGGAACTGGTCACCGGCAAATCGGGCCAATGGCCGCCCGAGCAGCCGTTGCCTTTTTCTGTCCGCCCGCACAAACAGTTTTCCGTGGCCGATGTGGCGGCGGTGCTGCGAGACTCCGGCGGAGTGGCCGCCATGTTCAACAAGACGACCCAAGAGGCGGCCGTGTTCCAACTGCGGCCCGGCTTGCCGAGCGAAATCGGCTGCGTCTACTGGCGCACGACCGGCCGGCCCGACATCAGCGTCCTGACGCCCTGGCACGTCGCGGTGACGGAAACGCCCGAAATCTACGCCCGCCGCGGCGACCCCGCCGAACTGCTCTCGCTGCAACACCACTTCCAGCCGTCGCCCGATATCTTCCAGCCGGATTACTCGCGGGCGTGGTGGAAATTCAAACGTCTGGCCCAAATCGTTGACCAAGCCTACGCCGCGCGGATTGCGACCGTCCAGAAAACCTGGTCGGCCATGGAGCAGCGTCTGATCCAGGAACAGACGCAGATCGAGGCCGAGGCCTCAAGGCTCTGGCCCACCGACCCCGTCGCCGCGCGCGCCCTGCTGACCCGTTTCTGCTGCGAACGGGCGCTGGAAGCCTGCGCCGAGGCCGACCGGCTGGCGAAGACGCTCGCCGAAGAATGAAAGGCAGTAGTTTATGCGAAACATTCCGGCCGTTGTGGCAGAGCCAACCTGTGCCTCAGGAGTTCACTGCCGAGTTGGAACCGCTGGAGGTCGTGTTTGTCGAACTCTGCGGTAGCGGGAAAGTAGGATCTGGAACCGTTCGCCAGGCAAGCTCGAAGCCATTGAGCGGTTCTACAGCCATCGTTGCGTGAGGACAACGGCCAGCAGGCACAAGGCCAAGCCGGCGAACGCGGGCATCGCGCGGCGGCCGCGCAGGATCCAGTCGCTGTGGCGCGGCAGCACGCGGGCCAGCCCGAAACTGGTCAGCAGCGTCATCATCGACGCGGAGATCAGCAGGTTGACGCTGCGGTCGTACCAGGGTGCGGAGGAGGTCGCGCCCAGCGTTGCCCAGCCGATGGAGCTGGTGAACAACACGCCTGCGATCATGGCGGCATATTGCCAGCCCGCTCGCCCAGCGCCGCGACTCTGCCACGCCATCAGGATCGCGGTTCCGATCAGCATCAACGCCGCGGGGCAACCCGCCGTGCGTCCGGCCAGGCCGAACAGCGCGACCTCCTTGCCCATGCCGTCGAAGGAAAAGTCCATGGCGACCCAAACCGCCACGGCGGCGACGGTGCATGCCAGCCCTGCTTGCACGCGATGAAACCACCGCGCGGACCATCGGCCCGGCTCGTGGGGTATCCGCAGCTTCGCCCCCAGCGGCTTGAGGCTTGGCAGGACCCAGCCCAGCAAGGCCGCGACCAACACGAAACCAGCCAGATCGCAGACAACGGCCCAGATGAAGAACTGTCCGGTCGTAAAAGGCCACTGCAGCTTCCCCATGACGACGGCGCTCATCCCCAAAGCGTACAGGCCCGCCAGCGGGAACCGCGCCGAGCGGTCCCACAGGCCCAGCACCACCGCCGCGGATGCGGCCAGCAAGGCCCACCAATCCAGCGGTTGCACCGCCGGCGGGGGGCGATCCAGTACGGCACAAACCACACCGCAGGCCGTCTGGAACGCGAACAGCCCGATCGCGGCTTGGATCGCCAGGTGCGCAAAGATCAGGGGCCGGCCGGCCAGCTCAACGTGTCGAATTCCTTCCGGGTAGGCAGCCCCGAGCAGCGTCCAGATCGCCGAACCGAGGGCCAGGCAGACCACTTGGATCTGCCACAGCGCGGTGAAGGAGGCGGACGGGAAGCACCGCCACACGAGCGCGCCGGCGACATTCAAGAGGAATCCGGAAACAAAGACGGCGAGGGCTTGCCGCCGGCGAATGGCCCAGAAACCGGTCCCACCGCTGACCGCTAACGCCGCCGCCACCAAAAACCACACCACGTTCGTCGCGTCCTCGAAAGGAAAGGAATCACCGCCGTCCCCGCCAGGATTGTACGGCAAACGGACAAGGATCATGAAGCCCTGTATCGGTCACATTGTTTTTCCTCCGCGATCGGGTATTATGAACGCAAATCAAGGAAACCTTCGAGGGATACGCCCATGCCTGACGAGAAAGCGGATCGGCTCACGGAACTAGCTGCAGAATTCGAACGGCACGAGAACCGCAAGGACGGCCGGCGAGTAGTGGCCAGCCTGAACTCCGGATTGTCGGTGCTGCGCGATCTGTTTTACGGCCGGACGCATTTCGATGTGGAACAGATTGTCGGGACCGATTCCATGTTGATTCCGTTGTCCGAATCGAAAACCCAGATGGCGACCAAAGCGCAGATCGAGCTGTTTCAAGTCGTCGAGTCCACGGCAGCGGTCCAGGAGCGACGCTATGTCAGTTCCGACGAGTGGTACTTGGATTGGCTGCTCAGGTTTCGGCTGGGGGACGCGGCCGGCAAAGAAAAGGTCGTCAGGCAAATCGCCACCTACCGAGGCATGAAACCGGACGGCCGGCGGTTGGCTTTTACCGACGTGTTGATGCGCGTCTTGCCCGAGTCGCGCAAGGCGCCCCTGGTGCTGTTCCAGTTGGTTCCCCTCGCCATCCAGATCGCCACGGCCCAAGCCTTCGGCGACACCCAGGCGGCCGCAGCACTGCGCGCACGTCAGAAGTCGATCCTACCCGCCATCGCCGACTGCACGGCTTGCCACGGGCAGGTCCTGCAAAACGGGGAAATCTGCGACGTGTGCAGCAACCCCATGTGGGCTTATCAGTGGCTCACCGCGGCGGACTGAGGGGCGAGGGGGAAAAGTCGAAGAGGCGAAAAGGCGAAGAGGCGAAGAGTGAAGAAGTCGAAAAGTCGAAAAAGTCGAAGAGGCAAGAGGCAAGAGGCGAGAGGCGAGAAATGAGACCTGAAACCGTCGAAGACACCTGCGGACGCTCCTTGGCATCTACGTTGACGTTCCGTTTTCGGATCTCTCGCCCTTCAGACTTTTCGACTTTTCGCCCTTTGGACTTTTCGACTTCCTTCTTAAAGCGGTGCCCGCTGCCCATCGAGGCTCTTGCGCTATGCCTGGCACTTCTGCTCTTCGACTTTTCGACTTTTTCACTTTTTCACTCTTCCCCTTTTCGACTTTTGGACTTTTCCACTTTTCCACTTTCCTGCGCCGCCGAGCGGAACATCATCTTTTTCGTCACCGACGACGAGGGGCAAACGCTGGGTTGCTACGGCGATCCGGTGGCGGTCACGCCGCACATCGACGCGCTGGCGAAGGACGGCACCCTGTTCCGCTACGCCTATGCCACCACGGCCAGCTGCAGCGCCAGCCGTTCCGTGATCATGTCCGGCCTGCACAACCACATGAATGGGCAATACGGCCACCAGCACCACTACCACAAATTTGCCTCGTTTCACGACGTGGTCAGCCTCGCCCTGCCCCGCGTGCTGGCCGGCACCGGCTACCGCACCGCGCACATCGGCAAGTACCACGTCGCGCCGGAAGAGGTGTACCATTTTGAGACTTACCTCAAGGGGAACGAACGCAACGCGGTGCAGATGGCCGAGCGATGCCGGGAGTTCCTCACGGACCAGGCGGACCAGCGCCCGTTCTTCCTGTACTTTGCCACCTCCGACCCGCACCGCGGCGGCGGCATCGACCAGGACTCCCCCCTGGAATTGAAGCCCGACCTGTTCGGCAACAAGCCCCATCGCGGATCGCATCCCGGCATCCAGGAGGTCTTCTACGATCCAACCAAGGTGCCCGTGCCCGCCTTCCTGCCGGACACGCCGGAGACGCGGGCCGAGTTGGCGCAATACTACCAAGCCTGCTCGCGGATCGATCAGGGCCTGGGCCGGCTGATCGAAATCCTCAAGGAGGCCCAACTGTACGACAAGACGCTGATCGTTTACACGTCGGACAACGGGATCGCGTTTTCCGGCGCCAAAACGACGGTGTACGAGCCCGGACTGCGGATGCCGTTTGTGGTCCGCAACCCCTACGAGCCGCGGCGCGGCGTGGTTTCCGACGCCCTGATCAGTCACATCGATATCACGCCCTCGCTGCTGGATTTCGCCGGCGGGCTCGATCCGGCGACGAACGGGCCGAAGCAGTGGGGCGATCCCAACGAGTACTGGAAGCAGCGCGGCGAAGCGTTGAAAGAAAACCGCAGCGGCGGGCACCGCTTCCGCAGCTACCACGGCAAGTCGTGGATCCCGATTCTCGGCGAGCCCAGCCCCGAACATCGGGACGCCGTGTTCGCCTCGCACACGTTCCACGAGATCCAGATGTACTACCCGATGCGCGTGGTGCGCGGCAAGCAGTACAAGCTGATCTGGAACATTGCCTACCCGCTGCCCTACCCGTTCGCTTCCGACTTGTGGGCGGCGGCCAGCTGGAAAGCCCAGTATCAACAAGGCCCGGACGCCCCGTACGGCAAACGGACCGTCGGCCGCTACATCCATCGGCCGCAGTTCGAACTGTACGACCTGCAGAAGGATCCCGACGAGGCTGTCAACCTGGCGGAGGATCCGAACTACGCGGCGGTGCTGAAGGAGTACCAGGACAAGCTCAAGGCGTTCCAAAAAGAAACGGACGATCCGTGGATCATGAAGTGGGAGTACGAGTAGGCGAGATGGACGCCGCACCGGCTGAGGTTATCCGGAGGGTTGCGTAATGCCTTCACGATTTCCTGGAATGGATCCCTACCTTGAGTCTGGGAGGGTCTGGCGGCAGGTCTTGAATATTAACTTTAGCCTTTCGTGTGGGAGAGTTGAACCAGTCATGATTTGCCGTTGGTGCTTGGCTGCCAAAAGTTGAAATTCAAGACCTTACCCCGCTCCCCCTGCTCGGGTCAAGGTTCCGTTCGTGGCCCGCCCCGGTGCAGCAGGCCTCGGCTGGTAGAGACGAAGCCCGCGCCAACGAGATTCGACGTCAGTTCTGAATCGCTCGGCCGGTTCCCGTCGATCTTCGTGAGGAACACTGGACTGCCGGGCGCGGCGAGATCGGCCAGGACGCGCGCCAACGCTTCTCGGACCTCGCTCCGCTGCGGTTCGGCGTCGGGCAAAAACGTGAGCAGTTGCTGTCCGGTGCGGCCCAGGTAGCCGATCAGGCTGCCTTGATGGAGGATGACCCGAGCACCGGCGGCGCGTTGGGGCCGGGCTTGTGTGTCCTCCTTCGCCGGCCAAGGCAAAGCGGCGCCATACGGATTGGCCGGATCGGTGACCGCCAGCACGATTGCCTGCTCGCCGCCATCGTCTTCGCTGTCGGGTTCCCGCAGTCGCTCGCTGGCACCGGGCGCGGCGAACTGAGCGGCTCCCAGGCCGGCGACGAAATAGCCTCGCCTCACGCGGCCGCTCTCTTCCATTGCCTTCAGCACCGGATACAGCCCCGCAAAACCGCCGGCGACGTTCTCGCCGGTCACCATCTCGCGCGTCAACACGCCGTAACGCCGGATCAGTTGCGAGGCCAGAGCGGTCTGCCGTTCTGTCGCGCTGGGCGACACCCCGCCGGGTTTGGTCAACAGCGTCCAGCGTCCTTCGGAACCGGGCATCTTGGTCAAGCGGCGGGAGCGAAACGCTCGGCGGCCGTGGCCGGAGGATCGGCCCTTGTGCCGCGCGCCGCGCCGCAACGAACGCAGCGGCGCCAACGTGTCGTTGGTGACCTCGCCCGCCCAGACCAGTTGCCAGAGGGCCGCCAGCACATCGTTGCGGAAACCCCCGATCGCCGCGGCCAAATCGTCGAAGAACAACGCGCCCCGCTCGGCCAGCAGCTGGCGAATGCGGCCGGGCAATTCTTCGGATACCGGCTCGGCAGGCCCGGTCAGCTTGGGATAGTGATCGGTCAGGTACAGTGCGATCCGCCCGTCGTCCGGGCCCAGGCTCTCGCAGCCGCGCCAGATGATTTCGCCGGCCGCGCACAGTTCGTCCAAGTCGCTGGGCCGATAGCCCTCGACGCGCCGCGGCAGGATGTCTTGCTCCAGCGCCGAGGCGGGCAGCGCCGCGCCTTGCAGCTGCTCGATGGCGTCCAACAGAGCATCCAGGCCACGCCGCGGTTGTGCGATCCCCTGCCAGCGGACCAAGAATCGGGCCAACGCTTCCGGCGCCACCGGCTCGACTTGCTTGCGCAACCGCGCCAGCGAACGGCGTTTGAGCATTCGCAACACTTCGGCGTCGCACCATTCCCGGCCTCGGCCGCCCGGCAGGAACTCGCCCTCCAGCACCCGGCCACGCGCGGCCAGCCGCAGCAGGGCGGTGCGAATCGGCGCGGTTCCCAGTCCGAATCGGGCTGCAATGTCCTCGACGTGAAACGGCACGTGCGTCCGGGCGTACCGCGAGACGAGATCGCCCAGCGGATCCTCAACGCTGGACAAGAACGCGTCCGGCAACCCCGGCGGCGGAACGACGCCCAACGCGTCGCGGAAGCGGGAAGCATCTTCCGCCGCCGCGTAACGTGTCTCGCCCGCGACGCGGAATTCGATCGCGCGCCGCGCGGCGAGCAGTTCGGCGAGCCAGCGGTCCAGGTCGCTCGTGGATGAATCGCCTTCGTGGGACGGCCCCTCGGTGTCGTCGGGGGGGCCTGCCGCCGGCACGGACAACAAGTAGTCCGTGCCACCGGGCGTACCGTAGCGGGCCGCCAATTCGTCCCGCCGCAAGTCGCCGAGTTTCAACAACAGGTCGTGCAAGCCGTCGGCATGGCGGACCGGATGCCGTCCGTCCAGCCGCTGGAGTTCCAAGGCCAATTCGTCTACGGCGGCGGCATCCAGCAACTCGCGCAACTCGGCGTCGCCCAACAATTCTCGCAGCTGAGCGTGGTCCAGCGCCAGCGTCTGCGCTCGCCGTTCGGCCAGCGGCGCGTCGCCGTCGTAGATGAAATTGCCGACGTAGTTGAACAGCACCGACGACGCGAACGGGGAGGCCGTCTTGGTCTGGACCATCTGCACCTGGACGGCTCGCGATTGAATGTCCCGCAGCAGGCCCTTCAGCCCCTGGAGGTCAAACACATCTCGCAGGCATTCTCGATAGGTTTCCAGAACGATGGGGAAATCCGGATAGCGCGTGGCCACCGCCAGCAGATCGGCCGACCGGCGGCGCTGCAGCCACAGCGGCGTGCGCTGTCCGGCGCGGCGTTTGGGCAGCAACAGCGCACGGGCCGCATTCTCCCGGAACCGGGCGGCGAACAGGGCCGTCGTGCCCAGTTCGCGGACGACGAGGTCTTCGACTTCATCCGATGCCGGGAAAAACAGCTCGGCCGGCGGCGGAGCGTCGGATTCCGGCAGGCGAAACACGATCCCGTCGTCGCACCACAACAGGTCCACTTCGCCGGGCGTTTCCTCGCGCAGCCGGGCCGCCACGGCCGTGGCCCACGGCGCGTGAACCCGCGCTCCAAAGGGCGACAGGATGACGATCCGCCAATCGCCGACTTCGTCCAGGAAGCACTCCAGGATGATCGTCGTATCGCTGGGCACGTCGCCCGTCGCAGCAGCTTGCAGGTGTAGATAGTCGAGCAGGTTCCTGGCGGCGCGACGCTCCAGACCGTGTCCCTCGATCAACGACGACTCCGCCTGCTCGCGCGGCTGGCGCACCAGGCGGCGCGCCAGCCGGCCGATCGCCCGGCCGAATTCCGCCGGCCGGCCCGGTCCGTCGCCTTTCCAGAAGGGCATCTTGCCGGGCTCGCCCGGCGCGGGCGCCACCAGTACGCGGTCGTGGGTGATGTCCACGACTCGCCAGGACGAAGCGCCCAGCAGAAACACGTCGCCAGCGTGCGTCTCGAAGACCATCTCCTCGTCCAACTCGCCCACACGGCTGCCCTTGCCCTCGGCGTCGGCCAGGTAGACGCCGTACAGCCCGCGGTCGGGGATCGTGCCGGCGTTCAGAATCGCGACTCGCTGGGCGCCCTGGCGCGGCGACACCACGCCCGCGATGCGGTCCCAATTGATCCGCGGGCGCAATTCCGAAAAGTCGTCCGACGGGTAGCGGCCCGCCAGCAGATCCAAGATGTTCTCGAACGTGCTTCGCGGCAGTTCCGCAAAGGGCGCGGCGCCGCGGACCGTGGCGTACAAATCATCCACGGACATCCGCCCGCTGGCGATCATGGCGACCATCTGCTGAGCCAGCACGTCCAGCGGATTGCGCGGGTAGAACGTCTCCTCCACCTCGCCGTTCATCATCCGCTCGGTCGCCGCCGAACAGGCCAGCAGATCGCCACGGTACTTGGGAAACACGATGCCCGTGGACCGCGCGCCGACGTGGTGCCCGGCGCGGCCGATGCGTTGGATTCCCGACGCGATGGACGGCGGCGATTCGATCTGGATCACCAAATCGACCGCGCCCATGTCGATGCCCAACTCCAGCGACGACGTGGCCACGATCGCCGGCAACTGGCCGCGCTTCAGGCGATCCTCGATCTGCAGCCGAGTGTCCTTGGCGATCGAACCATGATGGGCCAGCGCCAATTCCTCGCCCGCCAGTTCGTTGATCGACGCCGCCAGCCGTTCTGCCAGCCGCCGGCTGTTGACGAAGACCATCGTCGAGCGGTGTTGGCGGATCAGATCGACCAGCCGCGGATGGATGGCGGGCCAGATCGACGGCAGCGTGGGACCGGCGGCGGCCGAACCGGACTGGAACTGCGGCTCGGCCAGCCGCGCCATGTCTTCGACCGGCACTTCGACCGTCAAGTCCAGTTGCTTGCCCCGTCCGGCTTCGATGATTTGGACCGCGCGAGGCTGCGACGGCTGGTTGGGATCGCCGGTCGCTTCCGCGCCGCCCAGCAAGCGGGCGACCTCTTCCAATGGCCGCTGGGTCGCCGACAGACCGATCCGCTGCAAGGGCTGGCCATCGGGCTTTTCAGCACGCCGCAGGGCTTCCAGCCGTTCCAGCGAGAGGAACAAATGCGAGCCGCGTTTGGTGCCGACCAGCGAGTGGATCTCGTCGACAATCACCGTCTCGATGGTCCGCAGCGTGTCGCGGGCTCGCGAGGTGAGGATCAGGTACAGCGACTCGGGCGTGGTGATCAGAATCTCCGGCGGCTCGCGGGTCAATCGATGCCGCTCGGACGAAGGCGTATCTCCCGACCGCACGCCGACGGTTGGCAGGTGGTACGCGATGCCGTCCCGTTCCGCCGCCGCCCGCACGCCGGCAATCGGACTGCGCAGGTTCCGCTCGACATCGACCCCCAGCGCCTTGAGCGGCGAGACGTACAAGACGCGAACGCCCTTGTTTTTCATGTCGCCGGACGGCGTGAACATGATCCGGTCGATCGCCACCAGGAACGCGGCCAGCGTCTTGCCCGACCCCGTGGGCGCCAGCAGCAGCGTACTGGCCCCGCCGGCGATCGCGGGCCAAGCCAGTTGCTGAGCCGCAGTCGGCGTCGGAAAAGCTTCCTGGAACCAACGCCGCAGCGTGGGGTGAAAATGCCCCAGTGCCGATTCGGAGACAGTCGTCGAAGACGCCGACATACAGAATCCGTTGTCCGTTACCTCTCGAAGTGATGCTTTGGATCGGCGAATCAATCACTGTCGCGATTTCAAAGTAGCCATCACGCTCCGCGTGATGATCGCCAACAAGAACTGGACAGTTATTGATTCGCCGATCCTTTGCCCTTTGGCTACAGTGTAGCGAAACCTTGAAGTGCGGCGACTCGTCGCCGCTGTTTTGTCCACAGAAAAACCCCCGGCACCTCATCTCCTTCATCTTTCTGTCACCTCATTTTTCTGTCAGCCCTCCTCCCGTCTTTCTGCGGCCGTTCAGACAAATAGGCACGCGCACTGCGAGCTGACAGAAAAATGGGTTGACAGAAAAATGGGCACTAGGAGTGGCCTTCGGCTCAGCTGTCCATGGCGCTTTGCACATTCGTCTTTCCTCCCCTACCTTTCCACAGGCGGAAGAATCGCAAATACTTGATCCTTTGGAAGTGCAAACTAGACCCGCAGCAGTATTGGAGGAAACGACATGACGAGAGTTTTCTGTTTCGCGGCGTTGGCGTGCTCCGTTTTGTTCACTTCGCCCGGGGTTGGCGCAGAGTCCATCAAGCTGGCACTGAACCCGGATCGCGTGGTGAACGGGATCGACGAAAAGGTCTACGGCCACTTCTTGGAGCACATCTACAACTCGTGCAACGGCGGGTTGTGGGGCGAGTTGATCTGGAACCGCAGTTTCGAGCACAACGCGGCGGGCTTGTGGTCGGTCCAGGACGGGCGCGTCGTGCAGCGCGGCATGGGTGTCAACACTCGCCTGCCGTTCGGCGACGCCGGCTGGACGGATTACGAGTACACGTTGGAAGCCCGCAAGACGGGCGGGCGCGAGGGCTTTTTGATCCTGTTCCGCGTGGCGGGCGAGGACGATTTCTATTGGGCGAACCTCGGCGGCTGGGGCAACCAGCGGCATGGGCTGGAACGCGGACGCACGGGCGAGCAGCGCTGGCACGGCGTCGGCAAGCACATCGACGGAGCCATCGACACCGGCCGCTGGTACCGCATCAAGGTCCGTTGCGAAGGCCGGCACATCCAGGTCTGGCTGGACGGACAGTCGATCCTCGACTTTACCGACAATGAAGTTGCGCAGCTGCGCGGCCGCGTGGGCGTGGGCACGTGGGCGACCAAAGCAGAGTTCCGCAACCTGAAAGTCACCGGCTTGGACGGGAAGGTGTTGTACGACGGCCTGCCCGATCTGCTGACCCAGCCGTCCGTGGCCCACCGCTGGGAGCCGGTGGGGGCGGGGCGAGCTTATCTGGACACGGAATCGGCTCTGAACAGCCGGTTCAGCCAGCGACTGGTCAGCGACCGCGGCGAGTTTGGACTGCAACAAACGCCGCTGTGCATCCGAGCCGGTGAAACGTATCGCGGGTCCCTGTGGGCTCGCGGCCAGGCAACCGAAGGATTGAGCGTGCGCCTGCAGCAGGGCGATCGCCGGCTTGCCCAAGCCGAGTTGCCCAAACCGACCGCCCAGTGGCAGGAGTATCCGTTCGAATTGCGCCCCACGGCGGGTGCAGACAACGCCACGATCCAGGTCATCGCGCGCGGGCCGGCGGAGTTGTGGATCGACCAGGTCTGCCTGATGCCCGACGCGTGGGCCCAGGCCGGCGGTTTCCGACCTGATCTACTGCAGGCAATCGCCGATTTGCAGCCGCCGGTGATTCGCTGGCCGGGCGGCTGCTTTGCCAGCGCCTACCGCTGGAAGGACGGCGTGGGACCGCAGCACCAGCGCGTGTCCTACCCAATCGAAATCTGGGACGACCGCGACGTGAATTCATTCGGTACGGACGAGTTTGTGGCCATGTGCCGCAAGGTTGGCGCAGAACCGCTGATCGTGGTCAACATCGGCACGCCGCAGTGGCGCCAGGAAGGTGACGAGGAGCAGTACGTCCAGGACGCTTTGGATTGGATCGAATACTGCAACGGGACGGCGGATTCCTCGTGGGGCAAGGTCCGTGTGGCCAACGGGCATCCGGAACCCTACGGCGTGAAGTACTGGGAGATCGACAACGAGACGTGGGGCATGGGCGCCGAGGCGTACGCGGCCGCCGTGTGCCGGATTGCACCGCGCATGAGAAAGGTCGATCCGTCGATCCAACTCGCCGCCTGCGGCAGCGCGGGCTATGGCCTGGAAGGCCACGGATTGGCTTGGAACCGGGTGATGATCGAACGCTGCGCGGAGTTGATCGACTATCTGAGCATCCACCACTACGAGAACCCCAATGCGTTTGCCGAGGGACCGCGACGCTACGAGGAGTTCTTCCGCAAGACGGGCGAACTGATTCGGCAATCCAAGAATCCGAATCTGAAGATCGACGTGTCGGAATGGAACGCGCAGTCCACCGACTGGCGGACCGGACTGTACGCGGGCGGGCTGCTGAACGCCTTCGAACGCTGTGGCGACGTGCTGGAAATCGGCGGCCCGGCGCTGTTCCTGCGTCACGTCTCGGCCAAGGCCTGGGACAATGCCTTTGTGAACTTCGATCATCGCACGTGGTTCCCGGCGCCGAACTACGTCGTGATGAAGTTGTGGCGCGAGCACGATGCTCCGGCACGGATTGAATTGAGTGGCGACGCAGGCCCGTTGAACGTCGTCGCCAGCAAGACGGCCGACGGGAAATCGCTGTACGTGAAAGCGGTCAATCCGGGCCAGGAACCGGTCTGCGTCGAGCTTTCGCTGCCGTCGGGCTACGGCCTCGGCGCCGCCGAATTGAAACTGGTCGCACCCGGAACGCTGGACGCTCGGAATACGCTGGAAAACCCGGCCGCCGTAAAACCAGCTGCCGGCGAGGCCAAGATCGATGGACAGCTCGTCCGGTTCACGATGCCCGCACTGTCGGCAGCGGTGCTGAGTGTGCGGAAGAAGTGAGGGAGAAGGGGGCAGGGGGCAGCGGGCAGCGGTCAGGGGTCAGGAAACGACTTCGAAATGCCACCGGCTCGCCCGGTGGATGGTTACGCTTGCCGCTACGATGGCAACGGAGTGAAGCTGAAATCGGTAATGACGACATCGACCGCTTCACCGTACTTCGGGTGGCCGTCGCTATTGATCCACAGATTGAAGCGGAAGGACTCGCGCCCCTGATCGGGAACAAAATGTTGGCGAGCGGGGTTCTCCCAATACACGAATTGGTCGATGACGTCCTCGGGGGCGAAATCGGACGGCGTGTGCCTTCCTCGGAGCGCCACGAAGTCGACGCGGGTGGGCTGCCAAGTGAAGAACCGCGTCAGGCTGGAATCGACGGCGAGGTTCGGAATGGTATACCGTCGCAGATTCCCGTCGACGTCGTAGGGCTGGATGACCATCTGAGCATTTGTCGGGTCTGAGATGCTGCCCCAGCGGGAATCCTCGAAGTCGATTTCTCGCTGGGCGCCGGCCGCGGATTCCTCATCGCCGTAGGCGTCCCAGAGAAAGGCTCCGAAGGTCACGTTTGGATCCAGGACGTCCAGCCGGCTGTCGGTCTGGAACGCGTAGGTGCCGTAGCTAAGGTGGTCC
>CAYPGE010000211.1:0-15316 GCA_964409865.1 uncultured Pirellulaceae bacterium | reverse complement strand
AACTCGACGGCAAGCGTCGAGGATCAAAACGAGGATCAAGCGGGGTGGTGTACGTGGGCCGCAAACCTGAAGCACTCGACGGCAAGCGTCGAGGATTTTCACCTCTTTGCGCAAATAACTCAGAATTACAAATTCCTGTGGGCTCAAGTTAGCGTCGGGCGAGTGAAGAAGCGTGACTTTTCCAGAAAGCCGGGCTTCTGGAGTCGCAGCCTATCCCGCATCCCGCATCTCGCATCCCGCAACCCGCCTACCCCTTCACCACGCCGATCGGCCTCATGCGGGCCACCTTGGAGGCCAGGTTCGCCCGGTGCACGACGTCGACGACGACGTTCACGTCCTTGTACGCGGCCGGTTGTTCTTCCGCCAAGCCGCGCCAGCTGCGGGCGCGGGCGATGACGCCTTGGGCGGCCAGTTCCTGGTCGATCCGGCGGCCCTGGGCGTGCTTGACCGCCGCCGTGCGGCTCATCTTGCGTCCCGCCCCGTGGCAGCAGGTGCCGAACGTCTGCTCCATGCTGCCGGTCTGCCCGACCAGCACCCAGCTGGCGCGTCCCATGTCGCCCGGGATGATCACCGGTTGGCCGATCTGCTTGTAGGCCGCGGGCGTTTCCGGATGGTCTGCCGGAAAGGCCCGCGTGGCGCCTTTGCGATGCACCCAGACCTTGCGATCCCGCCCGCCGATCGTGTGGTGCTCGACCTTGGCGATATTATGCGCCACGTCGTACACCAGATTCATCCGCAGCTGTTGCCAGCTGCGCCCAAAGACCGCCTCGAACGACTCCCGCGCTTGCCACATCAGCAGCTGGCGGTTGCACCAGGCGAAGTTGGCCGCCGCGCACATGGCCCCCAGGTAGTGTTCGCCTTCGGCGCTGTCGATCGGCGCGCACGCCAGTTGGCGGTCGGGCAGGTGGATGCCGTACCGTTCGGGGACGCCGCGCAGCTTCTTCAGGGCGTCGTCGCAGACCTGGTAGCCCAGTCCGCGCGAGCCGGAGTGGATCATCACGCAGATCATGTCCTTTTCCAGGCCCATGACCTGCGCCGCGTGATCGTCGAAGATCGCCTCGACAACCTGGATCTCCAGGAAGTGATTGCCCGAACCCAGCGTCCCGCATTGGTCCGAACCGCGTTCCAGGGCCCGTTGGCTGACGTACTCCGGCGCGGCGTCCCGCAAACAGCCGCCCGCCTCGGTGTGCTCGACGTCGCCCTCGGTCGCCAGATCGCGATCGCGCAGGTAGCCCACGCCGTCGCTCATCAGCTTGCGGAGTTCCTTTGGGTTGTAGCGGTACTTGCCGCCTCGGCCCGTACCGGCGGGGATTTTGGCGAACAGCTGGTCCATCAGTTGCTGCAGGTGCGGCTTGACCTCCTGGTAGAACAGGTCCGTCCGCATCAGCCGCACGCCGCAGTTGATATCGTAGCCCACGCCGCCGGGCGAGATCACGCCGCCCTCGGCCGGATCCGTCGCGCACACGCCGCCGATCGGAAACCCGTAGCCCCAGTGGATATCCGGCATCGCCAGGCTGGCATGCTGGATGCCCGGCAAGAAGGCCACGTTGGCGACCTGCTCGCACGCCTGGTCCTGCTTGATCTCCTCGACCATGTCCTCGTCGGCAAAGATCAACCCGTCGACGCGCATGCCCTGCTTGTAGCCCTTGGGAATCCGCCAGCAGCATTCATTCACCTGCTCCAGCGGCCCTCGATAAACGCCTTCTGCCATAAACGGTCTCCGAATTGAATCTGGGCGCGTTTCCCACCTTGCAGCGCGGTTCGCACCTTGTTCTCCGTCAAGGGCGCAACCGCGGGAAAAAAGTTCCGCCCAAGAAGGACGTCCGGCCCTTTGCCCCAATCCCACCTGCACTGACACGCGGGTAAGGTCCACGGTTCATTCGGTTGAGCTGACCAAGGACCCTTTCGCCGGCGCGGGGGCGGCGGGGAGGAACGCGCACGCGGCGAGCAAGGGCCCGGTATAGCCACAAGTCCTCGCACGTCGATAAGATAAAAACGCTGGGGCAGGTCATTGGTCATTGGTCAGTTGTCACCGATCACCGATCACCGATCACCGCTCACCGATCACCGATCACCGATCACCGCTCACCGCTCACCGCTCACCGGTCACCGGTCACCGGCGGCCGAGGATGCGGTTCATGTTCTTCTTGTAAAACTCCACACCGGGTTGTCCGTAGGGGTTGATGCCGATCAGGCGGCCTTCGACTACGGTGGCCAGCATCAGCATTTGGAACAGTTGGCCCAGGTAGAATTCGTTGACCTGCGGCAGGTGCAGATCGGCCGTGGGGCGGCCGTCGCTGTGGTAGGCTTCGTTCGTGCCTTGAATCGCGGCGGACATGATGTCGGGCAGCGTCTTGGCGGCCAGGTCGTTCAGCGAATCCTGGTCCAGATCGCTGTGGCCCACCGGCAGCGGGTCGCAGCGCCAGCTGTCGACAATCAGGTTCGTGAACAGCTTGTCCGGCCGGCCCTGCTGGTGCTGCTGCGCACGGGAGTGCAGATCGCGGGTGTTGACCGTGGTGAGCGGCGTGGCGCCCAGGTACTTCTTGCCAGGGCGCTGCTTGCCGAGGCTTTCGGCCAGCAACTGGTCGTACCACAGGCCGACGGATTCCAGCGCTTTGGACCACACGTTCAGCACGCGGATGGTAGCGCCGCACTTGTCTTCCAGCAGATGGCCGGCGCCGACGTAGTCCAGCACGGCGTTCTCGCCCGGCGGCGCGGTGCGGAAGTGCTCGTTCATGGCCGCCGCGCCCTCCAGCAGCGTGACGACGTTCAGGCCCAGGACGGCGGCCGGCAGCAGGCCGACGGCCGACAGCACGGAGAACCGGCCGCCGACTCCGTCCGGGACGCGGAAGATGTCCGGGCAGCCCAGGGCCTTGACCAAGTTGAACAGCTTGCCGCTGGTCCCCGTGACGGGCACGACCAACGGGGCCAGTTTTCCCGCATCGCCGCCGACCGACTGCTTGAGGGCCGCCAGGAATTGGCGCAAGGCCACCGCCGTCTCCAGCGTGGTGCCGCTCTTGCTGATCACGACGATGGCCCAGCGGTCCTCGACCTTTTCGGCCAAACGGCCGTTGCCCAGCAGTTTGAGCAGTCCTTGCGAGGCGTCGTTGTCGACGTTGTTGCCCTCAAAGTACATCCGCGGCCGGCTGCCGCGGTCGCCTCGGGACAGTTCGTTGAAATACGGATCGCAGCAGGCTTCCATCAAGGCTCGAGCGCCCATGTATGACCCGCCGATACCGAGCACGACCACGCGGTCCACGGCGTTTTGCAGCCGCCGGGCGGTCGTCAGGATCTGTCCCAGCTCGCTGTTCCGCTGGTCGGCTTGGTACTCGGCGAGGATGTTTTCGGGCAGTTCCAGGAACGCGGCGTCCAGCGGGTCCTTTTCCTTTTCCTTGGGCACGACGCCCTCCGCTAGCAGCCGCAGGTCGACCTCCAGGACCTCGCGCCGCGCGGCCTCCAGACGCGGGGCCAGGGCCTGCAATTCTGCGGGGGAAACGCCCGTTTCGTCGAGGAACACGCCGGCGGGATCGTAGGTGATCAGGTTGGTTTTCTTGGTGCTCATGGGAATTCGCTTTTCCAGTTAGCCGTACTCCAAATGGCTGAGATCGTTAGCTCTATGAGAATATCGCGCCGGCCGTCCGCACGCCAGCGGCGAAGGCCGTGAAAAACGCGGGAAACGGCGGCTGGGTCGCTTGTGGAACGGACGATTTTCTTGACAATCTATCCTGCAAGCGGCACGGATGTGGCCGAAATCGACTTTTGGAGTGCGGTGCCTTGTCACCGCTTTGGGCAGCGGTTTGGAGCGTAGCGGCGGATTGGGTTCAGGAGACACAGCAGTACACCGGAACACAAAGCGGCGGTCGCCGCGTCGCGATCAAGCCAAAGCGGCGACAAGGCGCCGCACTCCAACTCCAAGACGCGCGCCGGTTGCGTTTCGATCAACGTTTTGACAGGTAAGGAAAGCACAGCGATGGACATCCACGATTTGACGCGTGAACTGAAGGTCAAGAACGACTCCAAGATAGTGATGCTGGTGGCCGACGGCTTGGGCGGGCTGCCGGTGCAACCGGGCGGCAAGACGGAGTTGGAGACGGCCCGGACGCCGAACCTGGACGCGCTGGCCGCCCGCGGCGTGCTGGGCTCGGCCATCCCCATCGTCCCCGGCATCACGCCGGGCAGCGGGCCGGGGCATCTGGGCCTGTTCGGCTACGATCCGTTGAAGTACGTGATCGGCCGCGGCGCCCTGGAGGCGACCGGCATCGGGTTCGAGCTGCAGGATGGTGACGTCGCCATCCGCTGCAATTTCTGTACGATCGACGGGGAGGGCAAGATCACCGACCGGCGCGCCGGACGAATCAAGACCGAGGAGAGCGGCCCGCTGGCGGTTCGGCTGCGGCAGGTCAAGATTCCCGGCGTCGAGGTGTTTGTCGAGCCGGTCAAGGAGCATCGGTTCGTGGTCGTGTTCCGCGGTCCGGGGCTGGGCGATCGCGTCAAGGATACCGATCCGCAGGCCACGGGCGTGCCGCCGCTGGATCCGGTCGCGGAGGATGCGGCCAGCCAGAAAACGGTGGAAGTGGCCAAGGCGTTTTTGGCCCAGGCCAAGCAGATTCTGGCCGACCAGCCGAAAGCCAATTTCCACACCATGCGCGGATTCGCCAGCAAGCCCAAGCTGCCGTCCTACCAGGAAGTGTACGGACTGCGGGCCGCGGCCATCGCCGTCTACCCGATGTACAAAGGACTGGCACGTCTGGTCGGAATGGACATCGTCGGCCAAGCGCAGACGCTGGCGGACCAGATGGACCTCCTGGGGCAGCATTGGAAGGACTACGACTTCTTCTTCCTGCACTTCAAGTACACCGACAGTACGGGCGAGGACGGCAACTTTGACGGCAAAGTCAAGCGGATCGAAGAGTTGGACGCGGCCGTGCCGCGGATCACCACGCTGCAGCCCACGGTGCTGATCGTCACCGGCGACCACAGCACGCCTGCCTACTTGAAAAGCCACAGCTGGCATGCGGTGCCCACGCTGCTGGTGTCCGACTGCTGCCGGCCGGACGCCCAGACCCAGTTTGGCGAGTCCAACTGTGTCCACGGCGGACTGGGGCAGTTCGAGGCCAAGTACCTGATGACCCTGGCCCTGGCCAACGCGGGCCGATTGGGCAAGTACGGAGCGTAGCGATGATCGTCGGCGGCCGAAGTCGCCGGGCCGGGAGCCGCTCAGGACGACTTCTCGCCGTCCGCCTCGATGCGTCCCAACAGCCGCAGCATGCCGTCCAGAATCGTGAGGGGATGGGGCGGGCAGCCGGGAACGTATAGATCCACGGGAACCACGCTGCCCGCGCCGTGGTGCTGTTCGGGGTGCCCCGCGAACACTCCGCCGCTGATCGCGCATGCGCCCACGGCGATCACGAGCTTGGGAAACGGCGTGGCTTCGTAGGTTTTTTGCAGAGCGAGTCGCATGTTTTCCGTGACGGGGCCGGTGATGATCAGGCCGTCGGCGTGCCGCGGCGAAGCGACGATCTGGATGCCGAAGCGGCTCAGGTCGAAGACCACCGTGCTGAGCACGTTGATATCGGCCTCGCAGGCGTTGCAGCCGCCGGCGCTGACTTGCCGCAAGTGCAGCGAGCGGCCGAACAGCCGCCGGGCCTTGGCGTCCAGCGCTTCGGCCAGCTGCAACGCTTTCCCGCCGACGGTCAGGCCCTCGCGGGTTCGCGACGCCAGCCGGTAGTCTTGAGTGAAGGCGATCACGTCTTCGGGACAAGCCGGCACGCATTCGCCGCAGAACAGGCAGCGTCCCAAGTCCATGCGCGGCCCGCGGTCCGAGATGGAAATGGCATCCGGCGGGCAGACTTCGACGCAGCGGCGGCAGCCCGCGATACACTTCGCCGCGTCGATCACGGGCAGTCCGCGGAGCCGGTCCGGTATCTTCGGCGGATCGCCGGCCGGGAACGAGATGGTGCGGTGCCGTTGTCGGATGCGTTCAGCGAGGATGGGGAACATGTTCGTCGCTCACAGGTCATGTCCGCAATACGAGAGATTGAAGCTCTTGTTGCAGACCGGGAAATCCGAGATCTGTTCGTTGCGCAGGGCCAGCGCCAGGCCGATCCAGTTGCGGAACGAGGGATCGACCACTTTGTAATGGGCAAACCGCCCGTCGCTGCCGGTGAGGGCCACGTGGCAGATTTCGCCCCGCCAGCCTTCCACCAGGGAAACGACCAGCGAGTCGGGCCGCAGCGGTCCCAGCCCCCGCCGCAATTCTCCATGCGGCAAGGCCCGCAGCTGTTCGCTGACGAAGCGCGCGGAACGCTGGATCTCCAGCCACCGCACGTAGGCCCGAGCGAACACGTCGCCGGTGTGCCACGTGGACACGGGGACTTGCGCAAAGCGGTAGAAGCCGGCCGGGAAATCGCGTCGCACGTCGCGGTCCACGCCGCAGGCCCGCGCTGCCAATCCGACCAGTGCCAACTGGTCGCAAACGGCCCGCGGCACCGTGCCGGTCCCGTCATATCGGGCCATTGCCGACGGCGAGTGCCAGAGCAATTCCACGGCGCCGGCGACATCCCGGAAGGTGACCTCGACGCGGCGCTGCATGTCTGCACACCGCGACGGATCGACATCAAAAGCCACGCCGCCGGGTTGCACCAGGCCGCGTCCGAACCGGCTGCCGCACAGCACGGCGGACGTATTCAGGAAATCGCCGCGCAGCCGGCCGCAGTAGGCGGAGGTGGGCAGAAAGCCGACGTCGACCGCCAACGCGCCCAGATCGCCCGTATGATTCGCCAGCCGTTCCAACTCCAACGCGACGGCCCGCAAGGCCTGAGCGCGGAGGGAGGCTTCTCGGCCGGCCAGGGCCTCGACCGCCTGGCAGCAGGCCGTGGCGTGCCCGATCGTCGTGTCGCCGGCCAGCGTCTCCATGTAGTGGATCGTGCGCCGATCCGGACCGCCGACCAGTCGCCGCTCGATCCCGCGATGCTGGTAGCCCAGTTCAATCTCCAGGTGAAACACGTTTTCGCCCAGGCACTGGAACCGAAAATGGCCCGGCTCGATCACGCCCGCGTGGACCGGCCCCACCGCCACCTCGTGCACCTCTTCCCCCTCGACCTGGAAGTAGTCGGTCACGCAGGGGGCAATCGCCCGGCCCGGCCGGCGGTCCCAGGCGTCGCGTCCGTCGCGGTAGGAGGGGTGAAAGCGGATCGGCTTCAGCCAGGGATGGCCCTCGGGCCGGACGCCCCACTGCTCGGCGATCTCGCGCTCGAACCAGTGGGCCGCCGGACAGCTCGGCGTAAGCGCCGGATAGCGGTCGGGAACGTCGCTGGCCAACAGGCGAAGCGTGGACGTCGTCGTCTCGCTGGTGACGGCAAACAACCGCACCGCCTGGGCGCTGCAAGGTTGAGCGAACAAGGCCGATAACTGGCAGCCGCTGCTGATCTGCCCCGCCAGCTCCGCGCGGAAATCTTCGAGCGGCAACGCGGGGATCTCGGCAATCGCGATCGGCTGGCAATTCGACGCGCAGGCGTGTCTGGTGATCATCGCGGCAAATGCTCCTGTGCGGTGGCGACGGCGGTTGCCGAAGCGGAATCCGTCCGGAAGCCGCCCGCCGCCTCGTCCAGCGTGCTGCGGAACCAGGCGGGGATCCAGAGCCCCAGGGCCAAGGCGAGCGCCAGCAGCACCGCCGCCGGGGCCACCGACCACAGCGGCTCGCCGCGCTGACGCGGGTGAGGCTGGCCCCGGTTCGTGGCTTCGCCCTGCGTCATCGGCAGCACGAGATTGGCCATCGCGATGAAGATCAGTCCCAACAGCACCAGGTACAGCACGGCAACGAGATAGTGCTGTTGATCCACCGCCGCCTTCAAAATGGTGAATTCGCTGAGGAAGGTGCCGAAGGGAGGCGAGCCGGTGATGGCCAGAAAACCGGCCAGCCACAGGACCCCGGTGACCGGCAGCGCCCGGCGGATGCCCCGCACGTCGCGAGTCGACTTGGTGGCATAGGCCGCCAGGATGTTGCCCGCGACCAGGAACAGAGCCGCTTTGGTGAGCGAATGGTTGACCGCGTGCAGTAGCGAACCGAACACGCCGGCGCCGCCCAAACCGACGCCCAGCGCGAGGATGCCCATGTGCTCGACGCTGGAATAGGCCAGCATGCGCTTGAAATCCGCCTGCCGCAGCAGGAACACGGCGGCCACCAGAACCGATGCCAGGCCGAACAGGATCAGCAACGGCTGGCTGAAACCGCCCTGTCCTGCGGCGACGCACACCTGGTGCAGCCGCAGAATGCCCAAGAACGCGCAGTTCAGCAAGGCCCCGGACAACAGCGCGGAGACCGGCGAGGGCGACTCGCTGTGGGCGTCGGGCAGCCACGTGTGCAGCGGAGCCAAACCCATCTTCGTTCCGTAGCCGACCAGGAAAAACAGGAAGGCGACGCGCAGCCAAGGGCCGTTCAAATCCGCTGCCCGCTGCTGCAGGTGCGGTACGATCAGCGACGCGTGGCCGGTCTGGGCGCCCGCAGCCGCTGCGGCCAGCAGGAAGTTGCCCAGCAAGGCCAAGGCAATCCCCACCGAACAGATCAGCAGGTACTTCCAAGTCGCCTCCAGCGAACGATGATGGCGATGGAAATAGATCAGCGGAGCGGTGGCCAGGGTGGTCGCTTCCACGCCGACCCATAACAGGCCGAAGTGCTGGCTGAGCGTCACCAAGGTCATCGACGCCAGGAACAGCAGCAGGCAGCCGACAAAGACGGCCTCCGGTTCGTTGAGGAACAGGAACCCCTCTTCGATGTCCACGTGCTGCGACTGCTGTTCGTCGCGCAGATAGCCCCAGCCGTAGACGGCGGCCGCGAAAAACAACACGCTGGCCACCGTCAGGAACAGCAGACCCAAGGCGTCCACGCCCAGCCAACTCTGCGGCGAAACCGCCGGGCGCTCCCACCACAGCCAGCCGGTCAACGCCAGGTGGGCCGCAGCCGCCAGCAGCAGCAGCCCGCGCCGGCCGCCGCGCGAACTCCATGCCAAGGCGGCGCAGCCCGCCAGGGCCGGCGTGAGGATCAAGGCCAACAGCACACTCATGAACCTACTCTCTTTCGCTCGGGTTCGCTCTGGTTACGAGGTTCCGCCTCGCAACCCACTCAACGCAAGGCTCTGCCTCGCATCCGGCCGGCAGAGCCGGCAAGGCCAGGCGTTCCCAGGCAGAGCCGGGGAACGAGGATTGGCTTGCGAGGCTTCCCGACAGCACTCGGCGTCGGGCACACCGCCAGCGACCGCCTCAGTCCCGCAACTCCGACAGTCTCTCCACGTCGATGTGATCGAACTCGCGGGCGATGTGGAACACCGCGATGCCCATCACGAACACGGCCACAAAGACGTCCAGCAGGATGCCCATCTCGACCAACAGCGGCTCCTCGTGGGCCAGGGCCAGGCCGAACACGAAGATGCCGTTTTCCAATACCAGGTAACCCAACACCTGCGTCAGCGCTTGCCGCCGCGTGACGATCACGAATAACCCGCTCAGCAGCGTCGCCACCGCGACCGGCATCGCCAGACGAGAAACGACGGGCACGGTGCTCGGCAGTTGGAACCGCGAGCCGATCCAGAACGAGAACGCGATCAGCAGGGCGCCCAGCGCGGTCGACGCCGACGGGCCGACGATCGGCGAGACCTCTCGCTGGGCGTTGGTCGCCTGCAGTGTCCGGGTCAGCCACCACGGAAACACGACGCCTTTCAGGGCAAAGCTGCCGACGGCAATCACCAGCAGCGACCACGTCAGCCCGCGGTTGCTGACGAACAACGGCAGCGCGCCCAACGCCATGCCCTGGATGGCCACCACCCGGATGCTGGACCGCAGCCGGCCCATGCCCAGCAGGGCCAGGTTCGTGAGCATCACCACCATCAAGATCAACTCGCTGATCGAGGAAGGCATCGCCGTCTGTGCTTTCTTCTGCTGCACCTGCTCGTCGCATGGCTCTTCGAGCCGTGCATCCGTGGTTAGGTCTCGAGGTGATCCGCACGGCTCGGAGAGCCATGCTACGGTTGCCTCAGGCTCATGTATGTGATTCCAACACCAGGGCCAGCACGGCCAGCACCGCGGCCCCGACCAGCAACTGGGGAACGCGCGTCAGCCGCAAGCGGGCCATGCTCGATTCGACCACGCCGATCACGACGGACAGCGCCAACACGCTTGCCAGCGAGATGCCCAGGTCCAGCCACGGCGGCGACACGCGGGGCACCACGACGCTGACAATCAAGGCCGACAGCAGCCACAGCTTGATCGCCGCTCCGTACAGGATGCAAGCAAAGTCCGGGCCGCTGTGGTCCAGCACCATTACTTCGTGAATCATGGTCAGCTCCAGGTGCGTGTTGGGATCGTCGACCGGTATCCGCGAACACTCGGCCAGCAGGACCAGAAACAGAGCCACGGCCGCAAACAACAGGACCAGGCCGGCGTCCAGCCAAAGCACGCCGCCGACGTGCTGGTGCAGGCGCGTCAACTCGAACCAGCCCGACTTGCCGACGGCCGCCTTGGCCACGGCCACCAGGCCCAGCAGCAGTGCGGGCTCGGCGAGTGCCGAGAAGAACACTTCGCGGCTGGCGCCCATCCCCTCGAACGCCGAACCGGTGTCCAACGCCGCCGCCACGGTAAAGAACCTTGCCAGGCCGAGCAGGTACGCGAACAACACCAGGTCGCCGGCAAAGTGCAGCGGCGCGTCGCAAGGGCCGAACGGCACCAGCAACACCGCCGCGGCGGTCGCGGAGAGCGTCACGATCGGCCCGGCCCGAAACACCCACGACGTGGTGCGGCTGTACACCGCGCCCTTGCCCAACAGTTTGCGAAGGTCGTAATAGGGCTGCAGGATCGGCGGCCCACACCGCCCCCCGAACGCTGCTTTCGTGCGGTTGATCACGCCCAGCAGCAGCGGCGCCAACAGCAGCGCCAGGGCCGCGGGCAGGAAGCTGGAAAGCCTGGTGGGATCCATCACGGTGCGACTCCGAGCTAGAACAACATCGTTTGCCGAGCGGCCAGCCACGCCGCGCACTGGTCCAACAACTCCCCCAAGCCGAACTCCCAGGCCAGCAGCGCCACCAGCGTCAAGGCGATGTACAGCACGTACAGATTGAGCCGCCCGTGCTGCAGCCAGTGCAGCCTGGACAGGACCCAGCTGACCCCGCGGTACGAACGCGAGAACAGACCGCTCAGGAACAGATCCTCATGGTGCGTGCGCGCCGAGGCGGCGTCGGGGAACAGGCCGCGAGGTTCGTGAACGTGCTTGTGACAGCGCAAGACCGGCTGGAAGAAGTCCGTCAGCGGCTGGACGAACGACGTCGAGGTGTACTGCATGCGACTGGTCGGCGCGGCATAACCGCAATCCCAGGTACCGCTGTCCCGCACCTCACGCGGCCCCAGCAGTCGCTTGCGCAGCAGCGTCAGACCGGCCATCAGCACGATTGCGATGACGCCCACAGACACCACGGCATTCAGCGGGCCCAGCGCGGGCGCCAGGCTCTCCGCAACCGCGCCGGACGGTTCGTGCAGCAAGACGGCCAGCACCGGGGCGAGTCCGGCCAACAGCGGCCCAACCGCCAGCGCCGCGATCAAGCACCCGGCTGCCAGCACGAGCAGGGGCCCCGTCATCAGCCAAGGCGGCGCATGGGCCTCGGCCGCCGCCTTGGTCCGCGGCTCGCCCAAAAACACGATGCCCAGCGACTTCGTGAAGCACGCGGCAGCCAGACCGCCGATCAGCGCCAGGCCGCCGATCGTAGCCAGTGCCAGCACGCTGCCCGACGTGGCGGACAGCGACGCCTCCCGAAACGCCTGGAACGCGCTCAAATAGATCAGGAACTCGCTGACAAACCCGTTCAGCGGCGGCAGGCCGCAGATGGCCACGGCGCCGACCAGGAAAGCGGCGCCGGTCGCCGGCATCCGCTTCAGCAGCCCGCCCAACTGATCCTGCTGCAACGTACCCGCGCCGTGCAGCACCGCGCCGGCGCCCAGGAACAGCAGGCCTTTGAAAAGGGCGTGATTGAGCACGTGCAGCAAGCCGCCTCCGAAGCCCAGCACGGCCAGCGTGGGTGAGCCGGCGCTGAGCCCCAACAGGCCCACGCCCAGTCCCAGCGCAATGATGCCGATGTTCTCGACGCTGTGGTACGCCAGCAACCGCTTCAAGTCGTGCTGGGCCAGCGCGAACAGCACGCCCAACACGCCGGAACTCAACCCGATCGCCACCAGGACCCAACCCCACCAGGCCGGCGGCGTTCCGAGCAGGGTCCAGGCCCGCAACAGACCGTAGATGCCCGTCTTGATCATCACCCCCGACATCAACGCCGACACATGGCTGGGCGCTGCCGGATGGGCTTCGGGAAGCCAAACGTGCAGGGGCATGAAGCCCGCCTTGGCGCCAAACCCAACGAGCGCCAGCAGAAACAAGACGCCCGCGTGCGTCTCGCTCAAGCGGTTGGCCGCCGCGGCTGCAGCCAACCTGGAAAAGTCCAGCGATTCCGCCTGCGCAGCGAAGCTCGCAAAGAACAGCAGCAAACAGGCGGCGCCCAGGTGCGAGGCGATCAGGTAGATCCGGCCCGCTTCGCGCACGCTGCTCTGTTCGTCTTCGAACGTGACCAGGAAAAAAGACGCCAGCGCCATGCCTTCCCACGCCACCAAGAACAGCATGCCGTTGCGCGCGGTCACGACCAGCAGCATGGCGGCCACCAGCAGGTTGAAGAACAGCCAGGGCGGCCCCAACGACTTGCGATCTGCGTCATGGACCAGGTATCCCGCGCCGTACACGGCGGCTAGGATCGCCAGTCCCAGAATCGCCGCGGCGAACCAGGCGGAGAGCGGATCCAGGCCGACCGTGAACGAGCCGAACGGCACACTCCAGACCCACGACCACTCCGGCAGCGATGTGCCCCGGACCAAAACCCCAACCACGGGGATCAAAGCGATGGCGCTGCCCGCCACCGCGGTCGCAGCGCCGACCAGGTTGGCCAGGCGTGCCGATCGGCCGGCCAGTGCGGCCAGCAGTCCGCCGCCGATCAGGACCCAAAGTCCGAGCAGCAGGAGACTCATGGGGCCGTCTCCTCCCGGCGCAAGGCCGCGATGATTTCCGCCGGCCCGGCACGCCGGGCCAGAACCTGGCGAAAGGCCTCGCTCCGCAACGCGGTGGCCAAACGCGCCAGCAGTTTCAGGTGTTCGTGGACCGTGCGGCAGGCCATCAAGAACAGCGTGTCGACCGGCTTGCCGTCCGGGGCGCCAAAGTCGTGGGGTTGGGCGAGAAAACACAGTCGCACGGCGGACTGAGGCAGGCCCAACACCAGCGGACAACGCGGGTGCGGGATCGCGACCCCGTCGCCCACCGCCGTGGTTCCCATCCGTTCGCGCGCCAGAAACAGACCCAGCAAGGCCTCGCGGTCGGCGTCATCCGGCAAGGGCAGACCCTCCAGCGCAGCTTGCAGCGACTCACCGCGATCGGCTCCGCAGACCTCATAGGCCACGCCGCCGTAGGCCAGCGCGTCCGCGACGCTCGGCTCCGGAGCCTGGGCAGCACTGGCCGACTGCAAGATCGCGGCCGGGATCGCCAGCTTGTGGATGGTGGCCCATTCCAGCAACTCCTCCCGGTTGAAGCGATACTGCGAGTCGACTTCGGAGGCCGGCAGGTTTTCTTCTTGGACCCAGCGCGCGACCGTGCCGGCAGAGACACGAAACAGGCGGGCCACATCGGCCGTCGTCAATTCCATCGAGAGTACTTCCTTGTTGCAGAAATTTGCTTCACTCCGCATCCAAGATCTGCAGGAAACGGTGCACGGCTTCCGCGGTGCGGCAGCCTCGCAGTTGCAGTCGCAGGCTCTTGTCCTTGCCGATCGCGGTGATCCTGCCCAGCACCTCGAAGTACTCTTTGGTCGCATTGTCGGGCGCCAGCAACAGGAACACGGCGTAGACCGGCGAGCGGTCCAGCGAGTCAAAGCTGATGCCGGTTCGTTCCAGGCCCAGCACGCCCAGCAAGCGATTCGCCAGAGGCGTGCGGGTGTGGGGAAACGCGACCCCGTTGCCCAGGGCCGTCGTCCCCAGACTCTCCCGCTTCATGATCTCCTCGACCAGGCGGTCCTCTTCCTGCTCGGGAAGTTGCCCCAAGGTAATCAGGCGACGAACCAGCGCCGCAATCACCGCCTGCTTCGACGTTTTGTCCAAGCCGATCACGACGGCTTCCGGCGGAAAAATCCGGGCCAGTGCGATGGAGCTTTTCACTACGCCGGTCTTGCTCGACGTCATGATGCACAACCTCCCCAAAATTCAGTTTCAAATTCGTCGCACAACGCCATTTTCGCCGGCGATCGAAGCACGAAGTGCAAGCGAGTGAAGGCATGGCCATCGCCGGCACTCGCTCCCGCTTGCGGTTCGTGCTTGCCTCTCGCTTCCGCGTCGTGCTTGTATTGTTGAAGACCTATGGCACGGTGGCCTTGTCCAACGGGCAAATGCCGTGCCGCCGATGGACCGCGGAACTGGCTGCGGGCTGCAATCGGCCGATGCGGAAAGACTTACGAAGAATGTCGTTCGGGAACGCTCAGCCACCGTCTCCTCCTCGACGGGGGCGTTCGGCTCAGCGAGGTCTGCACTCGGCTGCAATGGATTGCAGGTTCCGTGGGGGAAAAAGTCCACGTAGGCGGGGCTCTCGCAGACTCGCATCCGGTCCGGAGATACCGCACATCGTAGACGCGTCGCTCCGCGACGCGGTTCCGCTCGCGGAGCGAGCGGCCTGCGATGAGCGGCTCCCGCCCTGGGAGAGGCCGGACTACATGATTCTGCTCATCGCGGGCGGGCCTTCCGTCGTCCGAACCCCTTGGGAAGACGCTCCCGCGTGCGATAGACTACTTGCCGAGGTCGCTGGTCGCAACCTGGTGTGGCGGGCCACTGCGGGGGAGCTGGGTACCGTGTTTCAAGTCAAACATCCCGACGAACGTCCCTGGGGCCGTCTGGTCACCGTGGCCGTCCTGGGTGCGGTGATGCTGGCGCTGCTGCTGAACTGCGGGGCCTTGCTGCTGATCATGCGCGAATACCAGCAACTCGAAGCCTGGTTGGACTCGCCGCCACCCGTCGCGATGTCGTCGATCCAGGCACTGCGTAATGAGGTCCTGCTCCAGGCGACGTTCGCCAGCGTCGTGTTGGCGACCTTGATCAGCTGTGCCGTCACCCTGGTCTGGTTCCGGCGGCGCGACGCCGCCAGTCAGCAGACGCTCCGCGACGTCAGAACCCTGGCATACAACATCTTGGCCAGTATCGACCAGGAATTGATGCTGGTGATCGCGTCGTCGCGATCGATCGTAATCACCCCCTG
>CAYPGE010000210.1:0-15326 GCA_964409865.1 uncultured Pirellulaceae bacterium | reverse complement strand
CCGCGTGATGATCGCAAACAAGAACTGGACAGTTATTGATTCGCCGATCCTTACCGCCCTCTTACCCCGGAGCCCCTGCCATGACGATACGCCGCCTCGCTGAACGCCTTCCACACGGTTGGACCGGGATTCTCTCTTGTATGATTGCGGTGCTTGTCGCAGGCGATCCGACTCTGCCTGCCGCCGAAACCGGTGCGGCATCGGAGGCCGCCGAGAACATCGCCCGCGGCAAAGCCTGTACGCTGAACCCACAGCCAAACTATTCGCTCTGCACCGACCCCGGCGATCGGGAGCAATTGACCGACGGCAAGACGACTGCCGAATACTTCTGGACACAACCCGGCACCGTTGGCTGGCAGTCGATTCGGTACGCGTTGATCACGATCGACCTGGGCAGCCAGCAGCCGATCTCTGGTGTCTCGATGACCACGGCGGCCGGCGCGGCCGGAGTCACCTGGCCGCTGGCCGTGTACGTGCTGGTCAGCGACGACGGGCGAGCGTTCTACAACGCGGGCGACTTGGTGTCCCTGGACCGCCAGCAGAACGGCCCGTTTCCGGAAGGTTACGCAATTCGGCGGCTGGTGACTCGCCAACTGCAGACCTGGGGGCGTTACGTCCAGTTGATGATCATCCCCTTGCCCGGCGGGCCGTATACCTTTACCGACGAAGTGCAGGTGTTCCGCGGACCGCCGTCGTTGATCGATCCGGCGCGCGGGCGTGGCGAGCCGACCGACGCGAAGGCGGTGTACGAACAAGGCCGCCTGACGCGCGCCGTGACGCAGCGTCTGGACTTGGACGGCGCGGCGTTGAAAAAACAGATCGAGGCGGCCGATATCGACGGCGCCGTGCGGTCCCAACTCACGGGTCAACTGACCGCCGCATTGGCGTCCCCCGAACCAATCGTTCCGGACGCGTCGTTCCGAGCCGTCCTGCCGCTCACACGCAACCACGCCAAGCTGTTCGAAGTCCAGGCAGCGTTCTGGAGAAGCCTGGGACGGGCGCCGCTGTCCGCGTGCGTTCCCGTGCTCTGGGATCCGCTGGAACCGACCTCACTCCCGGAGCGGGACCCGACCCGGCCCCTCGAAATCCACACCATGCTGGGCGAATACCGCGCGGGGGCGTTCAACTTGGCCAACAGCACGGAACGGCCGCTGACGGTCCGGTTCTGCTTCCGCGGCTTGCCGCAGTCGCCGCGGCCGCCGTACGTGACCGTCCATGAGGTCCAGTGGACCGACACGTCGCAAGGCGTGCCGGTGGCCGCCGCGCTGCCCGAAGCTCGCCGCACGGGCGATGGCTGGTCCGTCACCGTGCTGCCGGGGTTGGTGCGGCAGGTTTGGATCACCTGGCACGTGACGGAGGTGCCAGCCGGCGAGTATGCCGGTTCGGTGTTGGCCGAATCTCCGGGCCACCCGCCGCTGGACATCCCGGTCCGGCTGAAGGTCTGGCCGATGGAGTTTCCGCAGCAGACCTCGCTGTGCTTGGGCGGGTGGAGCTACACGAACAGCGGCGGCGGACGCGGCGTCACACTCCAGAACCGCGCGGCGCTGGTCGAGCACCTCCGGCAGCGGTTCGTCAACGCGCCTTGGGCGACCGGCGGCGTGCTGCGGTCCTTCGAATTCGACCGCAACGATCCGAAAGTGATCCGCCTGGACACCAAGGCGTTGGACGATTGGATCGCGCTCTGGCCCAGGGCCAAGCGGTACATGGTCTTCCTGGCAGTGGCGGACTACGGCGGGGCGATCCAGAGTTCGCTGGGCGGTGCCAAGCTGGGTACCCCGGAGTTTGGCGAGCGCGTCGGTACGTGGATCAAGGCCTGGGTCGCCCACCTGCGCAGCAAAGGCATCCGGCCGGACCAATTGGGACTGCTGATTCACGACGAGCCGCACGAGGGTTCGGACATCGGCCCGCTGTTGGCCTGGGCGCGGGCCATCCGCGCGGCGGAGCCGGACGTGTTGATCTGGGAGGACACCACGTACCGCGACCCGGCCAAGGCGCCGCCGGAATTGTTCGAGGCCTGCAGCGTCCTGTGCCCCAACCGTCCCATGTGGCTGGAGCGTGGCGAAGCGTTCGCCCAGTTCTACCATCGGCAGCAAGCGGCGGGACGCACGCTGCAGTTCTACTCCTGCTCCGGCCCGGCGCGGTTGCTGGACCCCTACGCCTACTACCGCCTGCAGGCCTGGCAGTGCTGGCAGGAACAGGCGACGGGCTCCTTCTTCTGGGCGTTCAGCGACAACGGCGGGGCTTCTTCGTGGAACGAGTACTTTGCCGTCGCGGGACCGTTTACGCCCCTGTTCCTGGACGACACCTCGGTGACGGCGGGCAAGCACATGGAAGCGATCCGGGAAAGCGTGGAGGACTACGAGTACTTCGTGATGCTCCGCAGCGCCGTGGATCGGGCAAGGCCGCCGGCCGCAGCGATGTGACCGTGACCGCGGCGGAAACGCTGCTGGCCGACGGCGCGCGCCGAGTGTTGTCCGCCGAGGGGGTCAACAAGCTGCGCTGGGAAGACCCCAAAGACCGCACGCTTGCCGACGCCGTGCGTGTCAAGGTCTTGCAGGCCTTGGTCGACCTGAAATAAGTACAGATCGACCACAAAGCACGGCAAGTTCCGCATTTCGTCTTGAACGGAGCGATTAACAAAAGCTCGAGCAGCCCTCACCCCCAACCCTTCTCCCGAAGGGCGAGGGGTGTTTTGTTAGGGCCGCTTAGCGCGCAGAACCGACCCGGAATGGATCGGACGGACTTCTCGACTCCGCACTCTTGAGAATGCTCTCGTACTCCGGGTCGATCTTGAACGGACCGGCGTCCATCTTTACTTTCACGCGGTATTCCTTGGCAGGCTCGGATGGTACTCGCCACGAGTACCGGCAGGTGAAGCCTCAGCCATACTCGAAATTGCCGCTCTGGACCACTTTGCCGTCCGGGTCCGCGATCGTGAATGCGGGCTTGGCCGGCCGGCCGCCGTCGACCATCAGGTTGCTGCAGACTTCGCCGCCCACGCCCACCAGCGAAAGTCCCAGCGACGCTTGGCTGCCGGCCTGCGGAAGTGTGCCCGTCACCTGAGGCTTGTACGGGGGACCGAATCGCAGTTCCGCGGTTTCGCCCGCGCGGACCTCGACGGCCGGATAGTCGCGACTGGCTCGCGCCGAGACCATCGTATACTTGGGCCCGGATGCTTGTTCGCTACGGAACATGGCATTGGCGAGCGATTGCAGCAGGGACGGCTGTTTGGCGGCCGGCTTGTCAGGATCGGCAACCCCCGTGCGGTCGATGGTGTACATCAACAGCTTCCATTGTCCGACGGGCAGCGGGGCCCGGCCCTCGGCATCGCCGGACACCTTCAAGACGCCTTGGTCGCCGTACACCAGGGCCCGATACCCCTGGTTGGGATTGCGGACATGGCCGACGGCCAAGGGCGACGGCTCCAACGTCAGCTTGTCGCCCGCCGGAGTGATCTGCAAGCTGTAGAACCGCTCGCCGATCTTGATCATCTTCGTCAGGTGGTGCGATTCATCGCTGGTCGTCGGATCGTAGCCGTACACCCCTTTCTGTGGCTGCGGATCGACATAGACCATGTCGCCCGGCCGCAGATAGATGCCGCCACCCGCGTAGGTAATGCTGTCGTCCAGGACGGACAGGTCATCGAAGCGGCCGTTGCTGTTGAAGTCCGTCACCACGATCCGGAACCTCTTGCCGTCCAGCGTGATTTCGCCGTCGCGATACGCCGCGGCACTGAGCGACGCCGAGACGTACTGGTACAGGCTCCTCTGGTTCAGGTACTGCGAGTGGGCGTACCCGGAGATGAGGAAGGCATAGTCGATCTTGGTCCCCTCGGCCTCCACGGTCAGGTCGACGCGGGGAAACTCGAAATTCGTGTATCCCGGCGGATATCTGACGTTCGGGTTGGCCTGGGCCTCGATGACCGGATCGTCCGTCAAGTCGCCATTGTGGTTCAGATCGAACAGCAGGCGCCCGAAGTCCGGCACTTGGGGAGACTGCTTCGTTTCTCCCGCGGGCGAAGCGGGCTTCTTCGCCTCGCCCTCTGCGGCGTCGGGTTTCTTCTCCGCCTCTCGGCTGTCGAGCACAAACCCGAACTGCTGCGTTCCCAGCTTGGCGACAGCGCGGAGCGGGGACTTCGAGTTGTAACTGGGCGGCTCCTTCTTGATGACCGCAGAGAACTCCGCCTCGCCGCTTTGCTCAACACTGGACGCCACGTTGGCCCCGGTGCGCCGGTAGAAGCGTTGAGCGCTCAGTCCGCGAAACATCTGATCGGACGGCGGACCTGTCGTCGGGCCCGAGGCCGCCTCCAGCCGCTTGATCTGCAGAGAACACGTCTCCGCACAAGCGGTCATGGCGCCGGCAACGACCACTGCGGCCGCTGCGGCACTTGCCAAACGGATACACCGTCGCCTCATACTTCTCTCCTTTCTGACTCAAACACATGGGACAGCGTCACGGCGCTGCACCGCGTACACTCCATACAGCGGATGCAGCGCATGTCGTCGCCCCGTCGTTCCGAGCTGCCGTGATAGCGACACAGCCGGCGGCAGAGGTCGCAGTCGTTGCAGCGCGCAGGGTGAAACTTCAAAAACAGGAATGACACCCGGTTGCACAGCCCGTAAATCGCCCCCAGCGGGCAGAGCACCGTACACCAGGGCCGCCAAGTAAAGAACATGGCTGCCAGCACCAGGCCGAAAACGGCCATTTTCACGGCACTGGGCCACACGATCCCGGCCCCTCCCATCGCCGTGCTGGCCGTGTGCGGCAAGGCGGCTTCCAACGCGCCGGCGGGGCAAACCCGGCAAAAGAACAGCGGATGCTCCTCGCCGAAGAAATACGGAATCGCCAGCACCAGGGACGCGAGCACGACGTACCGGCCGTATCCCATCCAGCCGGGCAGTTCGAACTTTCGCGTCGGAATCCGGCCGATCAAGTCCTGGAGGAATCCGAACGGGCAGACCCAGCCGCAGATGAAGCTGCCCACCAGCACCCCGATCACGACCAAGGTGCCCAGGGCCACGTACGGCACCAGGTGCAGCGCACTGAAGTTGGCCAACACGCCGATCGGACAGGCGAACAGCGCCAAGGGGCAGGAGTAGCAGTGAAACACGGGCGAGCAGACCATGTGCAGGCGGACGCCCAGCGGGTCCAGCCAGACCAGCAAGAACGCACCCTGCACCCAGGCTCGCCAACGGGCCAGCCGGGCCGACAGCGGAATCGAATTTCCCTTGGCCATGGGCGCCATGACCGGACTCACTTCACTCACGTAGGGCACAACGAAGGCGGATCACCCGTGTAGGTCCGCCACAACACGCCGGTATCCAAACGAACCACACCGCCGAACGTCACCTCGCGGATCAACGTCAGCTCGGAACTGGGCTCGCTGACGATGACTTTTTCCTTCACCTTCGACAATTCCGGGGGAAGTTGCAGGAAGGGAGGAGGAAAATCGGGCGCTGCCATGCCCGGCTCGAATCCCGGCGGACCGAAGCCCGGAGCCCCGCCTTCCACGCCGGGAAACTCCATGCCGGGCGGCGCAGCCAGATCGATCTCGATCTCTTGTTCCACCGAGACAACGGCCGTGTGCCGGGCGACGCCGTACGCCAGCGAGGCAATGCCGCCCGCCAGCAGCACCAGAGGCACTGCCGCCCGCAGAATCCGCACCAGCCATCGCCAGGCGTTGTTCATCATCAGCTATTGGCCTTTCGTCACCGTACCCAGAACCGCATCCAGCGCAGGCACATCGCGGACGGTCTCGGCCGTCACCACTTCGGCCACTGCCACAGGCGTCAGCCGCAAGACGTTCAGGAATCTCTCGCCGTAGAACGGGTTTCGCAGGGCCAGAAACAGGAACGGCAGGTTCAGCAGGTAGAGCACCACGCCCAACATCGCGCCGCCAATGAGCGAACTGAAAACCGCCATGACGAGCATGGCCAAGAATTCGAACACCCCACCGCCCGCAAAGAGACCTGTGACGATCGTCGCAACGGGGATGCTGAGCATGGACGCGAGCAGCGTCCAGAGGAGCAGCCAAAGCATGAACCGGCGGGGACGATAGCCGGCACGGCAGCGGTGAGCGCTGAGCGCCGTGGCCGCCAGTAGCGCCAGGGCGCCGGCCATGTGCAGCACGATCCAAAGGGTCAGCTCGTCGAACGCGCCGAAATCGCAGACGCTCAGGAAGAACACGGCGCCTACGGCCAGCATCACGACCAGCGCCAGCGAGATGGCCGCCGCGACGCGGCGCGGAGCCAACCAGGGAGCCAGCAGCCAGACCGCCGCCCAAGACGCAGCCAGAGCAACGAGGAAACCAGCGAACCCCTCGGCTGCCGAGGGCGGCATCGACAGCAGCCTGGCGAGCATCGACCCGCCAAGCACTACGGCCAGCACGGGCAGCAGGATCAGCCAGGCCTGAACGCATCGATTGGGCTTCACCAGGACCAACAGGGCGACCAGCAACGCCCAAAGCCCCAGGCTGGGCACGTGATAGTACCAGCGCCACTCGATGGCAGCTGGACTGCTGTTGCGAGGCCCCAAATCACCAAGGTCCTGCGAAGCCACAATCGACAGGGGACCCGCGCCGGCCGTGTAGGGTACTCGCCACGAGTACGAACAGACGCCGCCTCAGCCATACTCGAACGAGCCCGAACCGATGGTCCGGCCGTTCTTGGAGACGGTGAACGCCGGTGGCCTGGTTCGCCTGCTATCACTGCCCGGCGCGTAGCTCCGGCCTGCAGCGTCCACGAGTTCATAGTCGATCGTCAAGACCCTGCCGGCGCGGTTGACGCGGACCTGGGGCGTCAAAGGGGCGCCGGCTTTCAGCACCGGCGACTGGCCCACCGCCACCTGAATCCAGTCGTCGTCGCCGGCGAAGTACTCCTGACAGGAAAACCCTCCCGTCAATTCGACTTCCCGAAGCCGGTACTTGCCGGCCGGCAGCACGACGCTTTCCCCCGGCCGTTCGATCTTGGTTTCCCGCTGGCCGGTGTCGACCAGCGTCAGACGCTCGATCCCCCGGCCTTGGACGGTCAAGCGGCAAAGGGACGCGTCGGAGGCGACTGTCGTGGCGCCCTGGGCGGCCGCCGGCACATCCTGCCCAAGGAGGCGCGAGGCCGGCAACGCGACACAGAACACCGCCGCGTGCAAACCGATGCGCACCAAAATGCCGTTGGCAAGTTTCATTGCCTCGCAGCCTCCATGCCGCCATTGTCGGCAATGTCTTGGGATTTGGCAAGAGAGCCAACGGCACCGCACCGGAGAAAACCACGACAAAGCGGCACCCACGACGCGACCGGTCCAAAAGCCGGGCTTTTCGCAAAAGGCGGGCTTCCTGGTTCAGCATTCCCAGGACGGCAGCTCTGTCGCCGCCCGGACTTCCGTCGCAGGTTTTGCCGTGCTAAAACACAGCCAAGGTTCTTTTTCAGGAGTCAAGAGCGAGGTTCTTGTGGACACTCAGAACATCGACCAAGTTCCCGCGTTCATCACCAAGGATGGGTCGGAGATCCGCGAGTTGCTGGCTCCTCGGAACTCCTGCATCCGGCACCAGAGTCTAGCTGAAGCACGTCTGCCGCCGGGAGGCTCGACCACGCCGCATTACCACGCGGTCACCGAGGAGATCTACTACATCCTGGAAGGTGCAGGGTGCGTGCAAGTCGCCGGCGAGACCCGCGCCGTCGGGCCCGGCGACGCGATTGCCATCCCGCCCGGAGCAGCGCACCAAATCCAGAACACGGGTTCCGTCCCCATGAAGTTTCTCTGCTGTTGTGCTCCGGCCTATGAGCACGACGACACCGTTTTGACGCCCGAGTTTCGTGGGCCGGTCCAAACGCTGACGACGGCGCAGAAATAGAATAACTCGATACCCAAGTCGTCATCTAGCAACTTATGTGCCGTGAATCAACGGCTGTCCCCGCTGCGCCGCCCGCCGCCGCGTGCGCACAGCGCGATCCCCGCCAGCACCAATTCCGGAACAACCCGCGCCTCCGGCAAGAAAACCGCGAGACGCTCCGCGTCCCCGCCCGCGACGAACAATTGCGGCGGGGAAGCCAACTCGCCGGAGATGCGACACGTCAACTCCCGGACCGCTCCGACTTGTCCCCAGAACAGGCCGCTGCGGATGGCTGCGACCGTCGACTTGCCGACCACGGGCGGTGGATCGGCAGCCGGATCGTGGTTCACGTGAGGCAACAGATCCGTGCCTTCGGCCAGGGCTTTGGCAGTCAAGCGAAATCCCGGCAGAATCACTCCGCCTTCGAAAGCCCCGTCTGCGGATACGAGATCCACGGTGATGGCCGTGCCGGCATCGATCACAATCGCGGGACGATTCGCCGCGCGCAGCTGATTGACCGCCACGGCGGCCAGCAAGCGGTCGGCGCCCACGTGTTGCGGGTGTTCGACGTGGATCTCCAGCGGGAGATCTTCGTTTCCCAGCAACCGGTAGCGGTCCTGCGGCCGGCGGTCCTGGACCCAAGCGGCCAGACTCCGTTCGGCCCGCCGCTGGACGGTGGCTACGCACCACGCCAGCTCTTCGCCGGGCACCATCGCGGACAGCGCATCGAAGTCAGCCTCGCCCGTGGCCAGTTTCCAAACCCGCGCGGGTTGCGGCAATCCCCGGTCGGCCTCGCCGGTGAAGAGTCCGAGCTTGATTTGATGATTGCCGATGTCGACGGCCAGGAGAAGAGATGAGTGATCAGCCATATTCCAGCCAAAGCGGCGGCAAGGCGCCGCACTCCAACTTGGTTTCCGCCGCAGCCCGCCTCAGGTTTTCTTCTGATTTCCCTCGTCGTCGTCGGACTTCCGTTCGTAGAACTGCAACAGGTCGGAGAACGATCGCATCGGCTCCTTGCCTTCGGCCATGGCGTCCGTAATCGGCCGCACCGGCTTGGGCTTGCGGGACTTGACTTCGGTGGTCCGGGGCCGGCCGCCGCCGCGTTGGCCCTGTTGCGGACGACCTTCGAACCGCCGGCCTTGAGGCGCTCGTCCCGGTCGTCCCTGGGGACGTCCTTCCGGGCGGCCCGCCGCTGGAGGACGTTCTCGCCGTTCCGGCTGCGGCCTTTCCGTGCCCGGCTTGATCGCCGTCAGCGAAACTCGCCGCCGCTGCTTGTCGACCTCCACCACCCAGACATTCAGGATATCGCCCACGCTGACGACTTCGTGCGGGTCCTTGACGAACCGGTCTGCCAGGCGGCTGATATGGATCAAGCCGCTATCCGGCAGGCCGATGTCCACAAACGCGCCGAAATCCACGACGTTCAAAACCGTCCCTGTCAACTCCATTCCGGGCTGAAGATGCTCCAGCTTCATCACCTGGCGGCGAAACGCCGGCTGGGGCAGGTCTTCGCGCGGATCGCGGCCCGGCCGCTGCAACGAGTGCAAAATGTCCCGCAGCAGATGTTCGCCGACGCCCAGTTCGGCGGCCAGGGCCGCCGCATCGGCCCGCGAAGCGCGTTCGGCCAGTGACGGCGACGGGCCCGAAGCGGCCGGTGAATCGGCCGTTTCCACAACCGTTGGCGGTGCCTCAACCGGCTCGGCGGGTGCAGGTGTCTCGGCGGGCGCTGCCGCCGCCGTCGCGACGGCTTCCTCGGCCTCAACCACGGGCGGGACCGATTCAGCGTCGGTGGCGGGCCCAGGTTCCACTACGCCTTCTGCGGTCGCTGCGGCAACCTGCGGCGCCGGGACGACGCCCTCGGCGGCGGCAGCAGGCGAAACCTCCAAGGCCTGCGCCGCTGCCGGCTCGGCGGACGCGGCCGGCCCTGCTTCCGCTGCTTCCGCCGACAAAGCCTCCGTCACGCCCACGCCGAATTCTGGTCGAGTCGCCGCGTCGGCGATCTTGCCAGCCCCCGCCAACTGGCGAGCCAACTCGGCTTCGCTGCCCCCCAGTCTCTCGATCACGCGCTGGGCGATCGCGTAGCTTTCGGGGTGAATCCAGGTGGCGTCCAGCGCGTTGTCGCCGCCCATGATCTTCAGGAAGCCGGCCGCCTGGACGAATGCGGCCTCGCCGAATCCGGGAACCTGGCGGAACTGGCCGCGGTTGCGGAACGGTCCGTGCTTCTGGCGGTACTCGTACATCCGCCGCGCCGTCAGCTGATTCAGGCCGGACACGTAGCGGAGCAATGCCGGGCTGGCGGTATTCACGTCGACCCCCACGAAATTGACGCACGATTCGACTACGGCGTCCAGCGATTCCTCCAGGTGCTTGGACTTGACGTCGTGCTGGTACAGCCCTACGCCGATGTTCGCGGGATTGATCTTGACCAGTTCCGACAGCGGATCCTGCAGCCGGCGGCCGATGGAAACGGCACTGCGCAGGACCGGATCGAAACGAGGCAGCTCCTCGCGGCCCACGGAACTCGTGGAGTAGACGCTGGCCCCCGCTTCGTTGACGGTCACGTACTGCACGTCGTAGTCCTTCAATTCGTGGGCGATGATGTCCGCCACCAATCGCTCGCTCTCGCGGCAGGCCGTCCCGTTGCCGATCGCGATCACCGGGATGTGGTACATCACGACCATCTCGACGATCTGCTGCCGTCCGCGGCGGACGATCTCGTCCTTGCCGATGACGTGGATCACCGTGTGGCCCAGCACGTTGCCGAATTCGTCCAACGCCGCCAGCTTGCAGCCGCTGCGGAAGCCGGGATCGATGGCCAGCACCCGGCGGTCGCGCACCGGCGGCTGCAGCAGCAACTGGCGGAGATTTCGAGCGAACACCTGCACGGCGTGCAGCTCCGCCTTCTCGGTCAGTTCGCGACGGACTTCGCGGTCCAGGCTCGGCAGCAGCAACCGCATCAGGGCGTCCCGCAGACAGCCGCGCAGGAACTCGGCATGCGGATGGTCCGGGCGGATCAAACGCTTCTCGGCCCGCTCGTACAAGGACGCCGGGTCGACGTCGATCTTGACGCGGAGGATCTTGGACCGTTCGCCGCGGTTGATCGCCAACAGCCGGTGCGGCGGAATCTTGGCCAGCGGTTCCTGGTAGCGGAAGTAATCCTTGAACGACTCGATTTTCTTCTCCCGCTTGCGCTGTTTGGCCTCCTTGCGGCTCTTGGCAGCCAATTGTTTCAGCGTCAGCTTGGGTTCGTACCTGGCGGCCAAGGGACCGACGCGGGGCGCGGCTGCGGCTGGGGCGACCACAGGTTCGCTGCCCGCCGCGGCGGGCGGAGGGGGCGGCTCGCTCGCCACCGCCTCGCTCGGCTCAGCCTCGAGGGGCACTGCCTCGACGACTTCCGCCTCCGCGGCACCTGCCTCCACGGGCTCGCCGGCGGGAATCGCCGCCACAGTCTCTTCGCCAGTCGGCAAAGTCGGAGGTTCGGCGCTGGCGGGCGACGAGCCCTCCGAAACGTCCTGCATCACCGTTTCCGCCGGAATGCCAGTCGGTTCCGACGACGCAACCTCCGCACTGGAAGCTTCGGCAGCGGCCGCCTCCGTGGCGGTCACGTCCGGCGCCGCGATGGCCGCTTCCTCCGTCTCCGGCTCGGCGGGCGGCCCGGCACGCGCTTCGTCGGCCTGTTCGCCGTCGGCCTCCATCGATGCCATGTCTTCCTGTTCGGTTTCGTCGTCTGTGTCGGATTCCTCGGCCGCGGCTTCTTCGCCGGAGACGATTTCCTCGTGTTCCTCGTGCAAGGCGTCGTCTTCGTCCTCCGTCTTCGCTTCCGCCGTCTCCTCAATCCGCGCGCTGACCAGCTTGCCGGTCCTCTTGATTGATTCCCGTAATTCGTCCCGGACGGGGTAATTCTCGCTGAAGATTTCGGCGATCAGGTGTCCTGCCCCTTGCAGCACGTCGGCGACGGTGGGCAGCCCCTTGTCCGGGTTGACGAATTCGGCGGCGCGGACTTCCAGGTTCGCGGCCGCCGACTGGGCGGCGAGGATTTCGTGCGCCAGCCCTTCCAGCCCGCGGCTGCGCGCCAGGCCGGCCAGCGTCTGCTTCTTCGGCTTGAACGGCAGATACAGATCTTCCAGCCGCCGCAGCGAATCCGCCGCGTTGATGCGGGCGGCCAGTTCGGGCGTCAACTTGCCTGCGGCCTCCAGCGATTTCAAAACTCGCTGCCGGCGATCCGTCAGAACTCGCAGGCGGTTAACCGCCTCCTGGATTCGCCGAATCTGTTCTTCATCCAGTCCGCCGGTCTGGTCCTTGCGGTACCGCGTGATAAACGGCACCGTATTGCCATCGTCCAGCAACTCGACCGTGACCGCCACTTTTTCCAAGGGCAAGGCGAGTTCTCGCGCCACTTGCCCAAGCTCAATCTGAATCGTCGTTTCCATCGCCGCCCCGCCAGGAGGTTGCTAATTCGACCGTTTGCGCGCCGATACACCGCCGCAGAATGACGCAATCTAAGCCCCAATCAAGCCTTTTGTCAAGGATTGATAACAAAACCGCGCCGGTCCCGGAGATGCCGTCCTACGTGTTGAGCGCTTCAAAGCGAACCCTCGTCGTTCTTTCCCCAGGCCGACTGGTCGAGTAGAATCAGCGAGTAAGCCCTTTCGCAGGAGGATTTGTTTTCATGAGTACGGTGAGCGAACAGGCCATTTACGAGCCGGAAGATCTGCTGACCATGCCCGATGGCGACAACTTCGAACTGGTCGACGGCCGATTGGTGGCGCGCAACATGAGCAAGTGGTCGAGTTATGTGGCGGGAACCATTTTTCACCGACTACGGGGACGCAGCGACGCGCACGGCTTCGGTTGGGTCTATCCCGAAGGAACTTCCTACCAGTGCTTCCCTGACTCGCCTTCCAAAGTCCGCCGTCCCGACGTTTCCTTGATTCGGCTGGAACGTATGTCAGCGGACGAAGCCATGTCGGAAGGGCATGTCCGACTAGCTCCTGATTTGGTCGTGGAAGTCATCTCGCCCAACGATTTGGCCTACGAAATCGACGAGAAGGTGGACGAATATGAAACGGCGGGCGTCAAGTTGATTTGGGTCGTAAACCCGGAGACAAAAGCCGTCCGCGTGCATCGTGCCGACGGCACCGTCATGGTACTGCGCGAAAAAGACGAACTGGATGGGGAAGCTATCCTCCCCGGATTTCGCTGCCCGGTTGCCGAACGGTTCCTGCCCGCATCTTAGTGCCCTTTTCCAGTTCCGGCCTAGCTTCTACAAAGCCGAATTGGCCCCCGCCGTCTCGTAAGCCGCGCGCACGCGGCGCAGGGCCAGATACTGGATGAGGCCGATCACCGTCAGGCTCAGCGCGAACGGAAACACCTCGCGAAAGTTCAATTGCAGCTCGGGCCGGTACGTGACCGTGTACGCCACGTGGCAGGAATAGCCGAGCAGCGCCAATCCCGTGACGTAGCCGACCAGGTCCGAGCGAAACCGCAGGACCGAAAAGGCGACCAGCACGTGGTACAGCAGCGCCAGGGGACTCTTGGCACTGTCCGTGGAAAACAAGAAAATCGTCAGCAGCAAGACATCCCACGTGGCCCAAAGAAAGAAGACCAGGGACCGTCCGGAACGGCGCAAGCGACGCTGGAAGATCCACGCCCCCAGGCACCAAGCGGCGCACAACGCGGTACACGCCAGATTGAATTGGGCCGTCTGCTCCGGCAACTGTACGATCCAGTAGCACACGGAATGATACAAGTAGAAAACCGCCACGGCCGCCCACGTTGTGGCCAAACCCGGCTGCTGCCTGGCCCAACGCCACACCTTGCGGCTTTGACTCAACGGCCGCGCCAAGATCGGCTCTCCGTCCATGTACCGCCGCAGATCCGCCGCCAGTTCATTGGCGTTGGCGTACCTTCGACCGGGTTCTTTCTCCAGGCATTTCAAGCAGATCGTGTCCAGATCGCGCGGCACATGCCGATCTCGAGCGCGGGGCGAGACAATGTCCTCCTCTTGGATCTTCCGCAGCGTTTCCAGCACGTTGGCCGGCTCCGTTTGGATCGGCGGGCGGCCGGTCAGCATTTCATACAGGATCGCCCCCAGGGAATACACGTCGGCGGCCGCCGTGACGCGGTCCGTGGCGCCCATGGCCTGTTCCGGCGACATGTAGCCCGGCGTGCCCATCACGTCGCCGGCGGCCGTCAGCGACGAGTCCTGCTGCAGTTGCTTGGCCAGGCCGAAGTCCGTAACGCGCGGGCGGCCCGTACGATCCAGCAAGATGTTGGAGGGCTTCAAGTCCCGGTGAACGATCCCCTGCTCGTGGGCGTGCCCGATCGCCAGGCAGACCGCGTGCAACAGTTCGACCGCTTCCCGCTCCGACAAATCCCGAGCCCGCAGCCGCTCGGCGAGGCTGGGCCCGTCCACCAACTTCATCGAAAAGAAGTGCTCGCCTTCGTGCTGCCCGACTTCGTAGATGGGCACGATCCCGTCGTGGTCCAGTCGGGCCGCTGCCTGCGCCTCGGCGCGGAATCGCTGCACGTCGGCCGGCGAAGCGAACTTGCCGGCGCGGATCATCTTGACGGCCACGATCCGGTCCGGCTGCCGCTGCCGGGCGCGAAATACCACGCCCATCCCGCCGCGGCCGATCTGTTCCAGCAGTTCGTAGCCGGCAAAGTCCTCGTGCGCTCCGTGCGCAGTCCCCGCAACGGCGTCCGTTCCGGCACTATCCAGTGTCGGCAGGAAAGCGTCCATCATGCCTGCAACGAAGGCGGGCGGCTCGTCCGGGATCCCGCCGTCCGCCCCCTGCTCGAGCATGGCTTGCACGTGGCACCGCAGGTGCGGCTGCTCGCGGCAGGCTTCGTCCAGCGCCCGCGCGCGGTCCTCCTGCGGCAGGTCGCAAACCTGCGCAAAGGCGCGGACCACGAATTCGTATTCAGCCGGCGTCATCGCGGCCCAACTTGAGCCCATAGGAATAGGTAATTCTGGGTCGCTTGCGCAAAGAAGGCGAAAATCCCCGACGCTTGCCGTCGAGTGCTTCAGGTTTGCGGCCCACGTCCACCACGACGCTCGATTCTCGTTCTGATCCTCGACGCTTGTCGTCGAGTGCTTCAGGTTTGCGGCCCACGTCCACCACCACGCTCGATCCTCGTTCTGATCCTCGACGCTTGCCGTCGAGTGCTTCAGGCTGGCTCCCCATACCGGCTTTCCTTCAGCTTTTGGAGTTGCGTTTGGGCTGCCAACCTGATGCACTCGACGGCGAGCGTCGAGGATCAGGGAACGCCGGCCACGCATCCGTGGGGCACCAGCCTGATGCACTCGACGGCAAGCGTCGAGGATCGGCCAGCGGTCGGTTCCGTCGCAGCCGGATAAGTTCAGTTTTTTTCGCCCGCACACATCTGCTGGCGATTCATGCTCGTATCCTCGAAGACGCACGCCAAAGTGGCGGTGTCCAACTTCGAACCGCTAACAAAACCGAAATCGGAGACCTTCGGTCGGCGGTTTCGGCGGGGT
>CAYPGE010000209.1:0-15394 GCA_964409865.1 uncultured Pirellulaceae bacterium | reverse complement strand
CCGTGTCGCCTTCGACTAACTGACTGTCCGAGATCTGCAGCAAGGGACCGTCGTCGCCGACGATCGTCGCCGTGCCCTGCGCATCGCCCAGGTCTGCGTTCGTCGCTCCGGAGAGCGCGACGGTGAACGTTTCGTTGACCTCGGCATCGCCGTCCCCAATGACGGTCACGGTGATCGTCTCTGTCGTCTCGTTCGGCTCGAAAGTCAGCGTGCCGCTGCGGGACTGGTAGTCGGTCCCCGCCGTGGCCGAGCCATCGGCCGTCGCGAAGGCGACCGTCACCGTTTCAGTACTTGCCTGGGAAAGCGTCACGGTAAAGACCGCCTCGACGGTAGTTTCCGCAGCGCCTTCGACCACCGACACGTCCGTGACGCTCAGCGCGGGGTTGTCGTCGTCCGTCACGGTCCCGATCGCCTCGCCATCCGCGATCGTCGCATACACGGGGCTGGCGAGGGTGACCGTAAACGATTCGTCAAATTCGTTAAGCGTCTCGCCAACGACTTCGACCGCGACGGTCTGCTCGGTTTCACCCGGCAGGAAAGTCACCGTGCCCGTGGCGGCCTGATAATCGCCGCCGGCCGTGGCCGTGCCATCGCTCGTGGCCCAGGCCACCGTGACGGTTTCCGCTGCAGGCCGGGACAATTGCACCGGGAATTCGAACTCTCTGAGGCCCGTGTCGCCCTCCGAGAGGGTCACATCGGCGACCTGGAGCGTGGGCCAATCGTCGTTCGTAATGGTCCCTTGGGCCACGTAGTCGAAGATGATGGCCCCGCTGGGCGCGGACAGCAGGATTTGGAAGTCCTCATCGAGTTCGTCGCTGGTATCGCCCAAGATCGGCACGGTGATCGTCTGCTCCCGCGGCTGTCCCGTCGCAAAGGTCAGGGTCCCGCTCTGCGCCACGAAATCCTCGCCGGCTGTGGCCGTGCCGGCGACGGTCGCATAATTCACGCTCACCGTTTCGGCGGCCGGGCAATCGACCAAGCGAACGGTGAATTGTGCATTGGTGGTCCCCGAATCGCCCTCCGTGATCGAAATGTCGTCCAACTCGAAGTAGGGATCGTCGTTGACAATCGCCCCCTGTCCGAGGTGGTCAGAAATCGCCACGGTGGTGCTGGACAGCAGCACCACGAAATCCTCCCGTTGCTCGACCAAGGTGTCCCTGCCAATCGGGACGCTGATGGTCTGCTGGAGCGCGCCGCCGGGGTTGAACGTGAGCGTTCCCGAAACCGCCTGGTAATCCGTGCCAATGCCCAAGCCTGTCGCCATGGTGGCCGTGCCGACATTCGGCGTGGAATAGGCCACGGTGACGGCGGCCGCAGGATTCGCTGAAAGCGTCACGGTGAATACGGCGTTGAGCGACCCGCTGTCGCCTTCGGCAACTGACACGTCGTCGATCGACACCAGCGGTCCGTCATCGCCCACAATGACTCCTGCCACCTCGCTGGCAACGAGCCCGGCGCCGGAGGCATTGGAGAACCGAACCAGAAACGTCTCGTTGGGCTCCACCTCCGTATCGCCGGCAACCGTGAGTGCGATGGTCTGTTCCAGGACGCCGGGAGCAAAGGTCAACGTGCCGTTGGCTGCCTGATAATCGCTGCCGGCGATCGCCGTGCCGTCGGCCGTCGCGTAGTCGACGGTCACCGTCTGCTCGCTGGCGCCCGACAGTCGAACGGTGAACACGGCTTGCCGGGTGTCAGCATCCCCTTCCACCACGCGCACCTCCTCGGAGGTCAGCAGGAAATCGTCATCGCGGATGGTCGCCTCGCCCAGGGCGTCCGCCAGATTCGCCACTCGCGGATGCGTCAAGCGGACGGAGAAGTTCCGATCCGGCTGGTTGACGGTATTACCCAGCACCGGCACCGAAATGGTCTTTGCCGTCTCGCCGGGCTGGAACGTTACCGTACCCCGGCTGGACTCGTAGTCGGCGCGCGACTCGGCCGTGCCGTCGGCGGTCTCGTAGCTGACGCTCACGGCCTGGCTGGCTGCCTCGGACAGCGTCACCGGGAACACCGCCAGCGTCGTCGAAGCGTTTCCTTCCCAGAGCGTGACGTCGCCGATCGATAATGTCAGCTCGTCATCGAGGATCGTCCCCACGCCCAGACCGTCGGCAATCGTCGCCAACGTCGGCTGGGAGAGCACGAGATGGAAGTCTTTGTCCGGCTCCAACTCGATATCGCCCAGGATCGGCACGGCCACCGTCTTTTCCATTTCGCCCGCTTCGAACGTCAGTCTTCCGCTGGTGGCCACATAGTCAATTCCCGCCTGGGCTGTGCCGTCCTCGGTGGCATAGCTCACCGTGACCGTCTCGCTGGCCGGTTGCGAGAGCGTGACGGTGAACTCGAAGACATTGCTGTTATAGCCCGCATCGTTGCCGCCGACCGGATGGACGCTGAAGTCGGTGAACGGCGCAGCGGGCCCGAAGGTGACGAAGGGCTGCGCTGCCGGGTCCATGTCGCGGTTGAAGTGTACCGTGAAGGTGGCCGGCCCAGCGCCTAGGATCGGGACCTGCTCGGCAGGGACGCCGTTGATCAGCACGCTTTCGACAAACGGATAGGCCGTCTCCGCGCCGTGCTCCAGGGGCGTCCCATAATCCACGTGAGCGGTCGTAAAGTTGTCGTTGTAGTCGATGATGGCGTGATTGATCAGCGTGGTGCTGGTCGTGCCCCAGTAGTTGTCTTCCAGCAGCACGTGCGCGGTCAGCGGCGTCGAACTGCTGGGACTGCTGACGCGCATCCAGCGAGTGATGGTCGGGTCCCAGTACTTGCTCAGGAAGGCATTTCCGCGGTCGATGCCTTGCAGCCGTTCCTCGATGTACGCGTCGATGCTTCCATCCAGGAACGGAGCGTTGATCTGCTCCTTGGTCCAGCGGCCCGGGATGCGGATCAAGTACCATCCTGTGCCGCTGGTGTTGTTGCCCCATCCCATCGTGCAGTAGTAGCCCGAACACGAGAACCAGACGCCTTCCGAATGCGCCGCAAGCTTGATTTTGGTGGGAGGATTAGTCACCCAGTTGGTGAAGTAGACCGGCGATCCGTCGGGCCATTCGAACTCGCCTGCCCCCTTCGGTCGCAAGCCCATCAACGACGTCTCCCCACGGCGAGCGATCCAGTCCGTCTGCAACCACCTGTTCCAGTAACTCATCAAGAAATTCTGTTCGTCTTGATTGGGGATCGAGACGACCTCACCACCGAAGTAGTCGGCGGCCAGTTCCGCCGCCTGCAGGTACTGGTTGTTTCCGCCCTTCATGATGGCATACGTGTATCCGGCGTGTTCGACGGTCAGGTTCCAGTTTGTGTGCGTTGCGCTGTCGCTGGGGTACCATGTTTCGTCGTACGACAGGACGGGCGAGTAAGTGATCGGATGATTGTTTTCGTTGTCCTGCAGGAAGACGCTGTTATTGATCTTGGCTCCTCCGGCGGGCGCAATCCAGCCAGCATCGAACAACACCGTATCGTATTGATAGTTCGCGGTCAGTGAACCGCCGCCGCGGAACTTGTGAAAGATCGTGTTGGTGATGTGCCACGCCTCGACGCCCGAGGTGTACAGATCCCAATCGAGATAGCCGTGGTCGATCGAGTACAGATTAGTCAGCTTGGGGTTGCGCACTTTGACGTACGACATGCGGGCGTCGCCAGACTCGGCGCGAATGTCCACCGTCTGGCCGGTCACCAGGTACGAGGGAAACATCTCGACAGGGGCATCCTGGGTTCCCTCGACGCGCAGGGCCCCCCGGATGATCATGTAACCGGTCTGTGGTCCGGGATTGTAGGGATCGCTGCTGATCGCCCCCCACTGGATCTGCGCCCCTGGCTCCACGGTCAGCGTCACGCCGGGTTCCACCAACACCGGGCCGCCGACGATCCAGAAGTTGTCGGCGGTCAGCGTCATGTCCTCGCCGATCACCGGCGGCAGGTTTTGGCCGCGCTGCACGATGAACTCGAAGCTGTCCAGCCGCGTGTAAATCGGGTGCTCGGGATCCCAACCGTCTTCGAAGTAGATTGTGACCTGGAACGGAATCACGTGGTCGTTGGGACAATCCGGCTTGACCTTCACAATCCACGGCGCCTCCACGCCGATAATCACGCCGCCCGTGTCGTAGATCAGGCCGTTGTCGTCCATCGCAAACGGCCCGATGCCCTGCATGAAGACCGTGTTCGAGAGGACCTCGACGTAGGGGTCCGGCTGCGAAGCGCCGGGCGCGATCGCATCCAGGATCGCAAACACGTGATCGGCCTGTCCGGAGCGGTTGATGAGCTCGAACCCGATGTGCAGCGTCTCACCAGCGTCTGCGCGGCCGTCGCCGTCGTTGGCGGGGTCGATGGTCGCCTGATCGAACAGCCACGTGCTGTACAGGCTGACGCCGGGCTTGGGCGGTTCGGTCAGGGCCTTGTAGGCGTCCACGACACCGGTCTCCGAGTCGTCGCCGGAGGCCGCGATGCAGCCCATAATGAATCGCGACGAATAGACATCCCGCTGCCAAAAGTAGGATCGCATCAGGGCCGCCACGCCGGACACCACGGGGGTTGCCATCGACGTGCCGCTCCAGGCGGCATATTGGTTTCCCGGCAGCGTGCTGTAGATCGACACTCCGGGGGCCCTGATGTCGTAGCCGTAGTTGGAGAAGTCGGCGAGGAGGCCATCGGGCGTCGAGGCTTCCACGCCCAGGACATACGGCAAGGCGGCCGGGTAGAAAGGAGCTTCCCCGATCCACAGGCTGTCATTGCCCGCCGCCGCCACCAGCACCGCCTGGTTTAACGCGACTTCCAACGCATCCTCGATGATCTGCGAACGCTGGTACCCGCCGAAGCTCATATTGATCACTTCGGCCCCGTTGTCTACGGCATAAAGAATGCCCTCGGCGATATCGTCGACCGTCAGCACCCCGCTGTACTGCGCCGCCCGCACCGCCATGATCCGCACATTGAACGCGACGCCCACGCCGCCTTTGCCGTTGAAACCTTGCGCGGCGATGATGCCCGCCACGTGCGTCCCGTGTCCGTGCTGGTCGATCGGGTCGCCCGTGTGCAGCGTGGGATTCGAAACCACGCTGGCCCCGTGGATGTCGTCCTTGAACCCGTTGCCGTCATCGTCGATGCCGTTGTCCGGGATCTCTCCCGGATTGACCCACATGTTGGCCGCCAGTTCCTCGTGGTGGTAGTCCACTCCCGAATCGATCACGGCCACCACGACATCCTGCGTCCCGCCCGGGTAGATGCCGTTGTGGTTCAAATGGTCCCAGGCTTTCCAGGTCCGGGTCTTGCTGTGATGCCACTGTTGGCCGTAGGCTGGGTCCGTGGTCCCGTCCGGCAGCCCTTCGATCACCGGCGGGATCTCTTCGCTCAGGCCCCACGTCACATTCGTCTCGACCGCCTCCACCTCCGCCATGCCGCCCAACGCTGCCAGGGCGGCTTGCAGGTCCGCGCCCGCGGGCAAATCCAGCCGGTACCAGCGGCCGAGTTCGGCGCGGTCCGCCACCTCGCTCGCCTCCGGCAACTCTTCGGCTTCGCCCCCCGGCAACGCCGGCCAGCGGCCGGTCTGGGCCGGAATTCGCGCTAACTGCGGCAGGACGGGATCGGCCGATGCCGCGCCTGCGGCCACCAGCACGTCGGACAGCGGATAGAAGGCGTTGGCCAGAGCCAAGGCCGTCGCGGGCCCCCGCAGCACCTCCGGCGACTGGCTGGGCGTTGCGTCATCCCGAAGCTTGACGAGGATCTGGTTCGCCACAGAGGGTGCCGTCTCCGACTCCAAGTCGGTCGGGGAAGACGGAAGGCAGACGGCCGCCGAGACATCCCCCACAACTTTGGTCGCGTCCGCGTCCTCCGTCGAACCGACATCGTCCGCCATCCAGCCGTCCGCTTCCAGCAACCGTCGGTACTCCAACCCCTCCAGCAGCAGTTGTCGCGTAACATGCCGGGTCAGGCTCGACCCGCGGGGCCCCGAAAACCAAGACTTATGCGCACGCATTCGGGACCGTTGGCGACGATTCATGACACCCTCCTCTTGGTTCGGCGGGAAAGCTTGAACCGGCAATCGCAGCGGTCATAAGCCGTCTCGCTCGTCCCGCAAAAAGGGAACCTGCCGAAACTGCCCATATTGCCGGCAAGTGCACCTTAACGTAAGAGAATCTCGGTAGCATGTCAACAAGAATTCCGAAGACAAAGAGAACGCAGGGTGCCGCAAGCCCCCCCGCCCGAAAGATATGTGGGCACACACAAACCACTAGCTCAGCATGGGTCGCCGGCACCGTTGCTCGCTATTCTGCGTCTTTTGACGATGGCCTTGGAGGTTGCCTTGACGGGATTCCACATGTGCCGGAGTATTTTCGCAATAACTCGGGATAAGCAAACCTCGGGCAAAACAAGACAGTGAATGTCAAGTTGCCTCGCTGGCCAGCCCACGCACGCGACCCGTGCGAGCCTGGGGCCGCGTGGGCGGCGTGGCGGGCGTCAGCCTGCGCCCGCAGATCCAACTGTTCCTACTCGGCATCAGCTACTACGGCGCACATGGCGCACCGGAAGATTTCATTCGCCTTGATGGTCGCAGCGCAGGCGCCCGGCCTGCGGGTCCGTCATGTCCGCAAGACGAAGAGTATAGCACACATCCCGCATGTCCAAGCCCGTTCGTCGTGCCGCCTCCAGGCGGTGTTTTCTGCGGCGACGGACGGACAAGGGCCGCCTGAAGGCGGCGCTAGGAACGGGACGGAGGGCGGTCGAACGCCCGGTTCGCGGCCGTTTCCCCTTTGTTGACTTCCGTCGCGCCAGGCGTTAATCTGCTGGCGTCGCATGTAGCCCGTCGCCCGCCCGCCCGCGCGGAGCGGACGTTTCCGCCTTCCCAGTTCCAGTCACCTACCGCTGCAGGAGAGCCTTCCATGCCCAAGCCGACCAGAATCACACGGCGCCGATTTGTTGCTGCCTCCGGGGCCGCCGTGGCCGCGTTTACCATCGTGCCGCGCTGTGCCGTCGCCGGCAGCGACCAGACGCCGCCCAGCGAGAAGTTGAACATCGCCGGGATCGGCGTGGGCGGCATGGGCGCGGGCGATATCAACGCCGTCTCGTCCGGCAACAACATCGTGGCCCTGTGCGACGTCGACCAGAACCGTTCCGGCGGCACGTTCAAGAAGTTTCCCGACGCCAAGCCGTACCGCGACTTTCGCAAGATGTTCGACGAAATCGAAAAAGACATCGACGCCGTCGTTGTGGCCACGCCGGACCACTGCCACGCCGTAGCGGCGATGGCGGCCATCAAACGCGGCAAGCACGTGTACTGTGAAAAGCCACTGGCGCATTCGGTACACGAAGTGCGGGAATTGATGAAAGCCGCCAAGGAGCACAAAGTCGTGACGCAGCTGGGCAACCAAGGCCACTCGTCCGAGTCGATCCGCGTGTTCTGCGAGTGGATTTGGGACGGGGCTATCGGCCGCGTGCACACGATCCACGCGGGCTGCCGGGCGGTGAACTCCGGCATCGACGCGCTGCCGCAACTGAAGGAGCAGCACGAGGTGCCCGCGCACCTGGATTGGGACTTGTGGCTGGGCCCCGCGTTGGATCGTGCTTATTGCCCGGCTTATCTGCCGGGCAGATGGCGCGGCTGGGTGCCGTTCGGCAACGGCACGATCGGCGATTGGGTGTGCCACGTCGTCGACCCGGTGTTCTGGGCCCTCGACCTGGGCGCTCCCAAGACGATCCTGGCGGAGGTCAAGGACTATGATCCCAAGACGCAAGGCGACGCGTATCCCAAGGGCGACAAGATTACCTTCGAGTTCCCGGCCAGGGGCAATCGGGGGCCGATCACGATGTATTGGTACAGCGGCACCGAGCCGATCCCGCGAGCGCCGGACCTGGAACCGGACCGCAAGCCCGTCGAAACCGGCGCGTTCGTGCTGGGCGACAAGGGCACGATCATGTACGGCTCGCACGGCGCCGGCGGCGTGCGGATCGTTCCGGAAGCCAAGATGAAAGAATACGCGCTGCCGGAAAAGACGATCCCCCGCGCCAAAGAGCACCATCAGGACTGGCTGCAGGCGATTCGCAGCGGCGGTACGGCCGGCTCCGATTTCTCGTATGGAGGCCCACTGACCGAACTCGCCATGCTGGGCGTCATCGCGATCAAGATGCTCGGAACCAAGCTGGAGTGGGACGCCGAGCGGGTGCAGTTCACCAACTGTGCGGAGGCCAATCAGTTCATCAACCCGCCGTACCGGAAAGGTTGGAGCCTGTAAGGAACGCGGGACGACAACGCCGGCTTTTTCCACGTGGGCGAGTCTCCGAGACTCGCACCCGGTCTGGGAGCGACCGGACGACCTGGTTTCGCTCCGCGAAAACCACCGCGGCCTGCCATGAAATCCGGACTTCGCGATTACTTCGATCAACAATTGCGGGAAGTCATGGCGCAGATGCCGCCGCGCGTCCACGAGTTGCTGGAGGAAGTCACGCTGTACGTGGAAGACCATCCGTCGCGGAGGACGATGCAGGAGATGGGCGTCCGCCTCCGCAGCCAGTTGTGCGGGCTGTACACCGGCGTTCCGCTCACGCACCGGCACGCGGAATTGTCGGGCGTGCTTTCCGATGCGATCTACATCTACCGCGAAGGCATTTTGGCCCAGGCACAAGATCGTCACGGCAGGATCGACGAGGACGAGTTGCACCGCCAGATCCGCATCACCGTGCTGCACGAACTGGGCCATTACCACGGGTTGGAAGAACGCGAACTCCGCGAATTGGGGTACTAGTGCTCAACGGCGCCTCCCGTAACTCGCAGGGGATCGCGTCGTCGCGATTTCGGGGTTCGCCGGTCACGGAGACTTACAGATCATGATGTTGCGTTGGCTAATCACGAGTTACGCCCATCAAGCGGCTCGGCAGCAAATCAGAGCGGCGGTCGCGCAGACGCTGCAGCGGATGTCGGGCGAGCGGGCGGGACCGCCGCCCGAGGACTTGCCTCCCTGCGACGTCGCATTTGTTTTGGGTACGGAGGTGGAAGCGGAGGGGCTGGCGAAGCGGCTGCAAGACAAGGTAACGACTCGCTGCGTCGGCTTCGTCGAGCACATGGGGCGTTGGTGCGACCGGCAAGTGATCGTGGCGGAATGTGGCGTGGGCGCGGCGGCGGCACAGCAGGCCACGGCGGACGTGATCGCCATGCACCGCCCGGCGTGGGTCGTCTCGGCCGGTTTCGCCGCCGCGCTGGGCGACGATTTGAAGCGCGGGCACATCCTGATGGCAGACCGCGTCGTCGATCTGCAGCATCACGAGTTGGCGATCGGCCTGCAGATGGACCGCCACGTGGTGGAAACGACGCCCGGCCTGCACGTCGGCCGCTTGCTGACCGTCGACCGTCTGGTACACAAGCCCGAGCAGAAGCGCGCGTTGGGGCGCGAGTATGATGCCTTGGCCTGCGACATGGAGACGCGAGCCATCGCCGAGGCCTGCAGTCGTACCCAGGTGCGGTTTCTCTCGGTGCGAGTGATCAGCGACGGGATTGACGATCGCTGGCCGCCGGAAATCCAGGCCTTATCGGACCAGAAATCTTGGGCCGGCAAGCTGGGCGCCGTAACCGGCGCTATGTTCAATCGCCCATCCTGGGTCAAGGACTGGTTCCGGCTGCAGGAGGAGGCGGAGAAAGCCTCCACTCGCCTGGCGAAGTTCTGTGCCGGCATGGTGCCGCAGCTGTTTCCGACAAAGTAGCGGGCACGCTCCGCGTGCCTGGAGCCCTCCCTATCCCCGAGCGAACTTCGGCGGAAGGCGAGTCGCGTCACTCGTCCAGCGTGGGCACGGCGATCTCGGCGATCAATTCGCTCAGGATGTGTTCGGCGGTGACCTTCCGCAAACGGCTTTCCGGACGCAGGATCAGGCGATGCGTGAGCACGGGGCCGGCCACGCGTTTGACGTCGTCCGGTTGCACGAATTTGCGGCCGCGGATGGCGGCCATGGCTTGGCAGGTCCGGAACAGGGCAATCGAGGCGCGGGGGCTGGCGCCCAGCGCCAGGTCCTCGTTCTCCCGCGTATCGTGGATGATCTGCATCAGGTACTGGCGCACCTTGTCGTGGACTTCGATTTCGCGCACGGCTTGCTGGCAAGCGATCAGTTCCTCGGCAGAGACGACGCTCTGCAGGCGGTCCAACGGATGTCCGTGCTGGAGCATGGCCAGCATTTTCAGCTCCTCGTCCATGCTGGGATACCCCAGGCTGAACCGCATTAGAAACCGATCCAGCTGGGCTTCCGGCAAAGGGAAAGTGCCTTCGTGATCGATCGGATTTTGAGTGGCGATGACGAGGAACGGCGGCTGCAACTCGCGAGTCACGCCGTCGACGGTGACCCGGCGCTCGGCCATCGCTTCCAACAGCGCCGCCTGGGTGCGCGGAGTGGTGCGGTTGATTTCATCGGCCAGCACGATCTGGGCAAAAATGGGACCGGGCCGGAACTCGAACTCGCTGCTCTTCTGGTTGAAGATCGACGTCCCCGTAACGTCCGTCGGCAGCAGGTCCGGAGTACACTGAATCCGTTTGAAACTGCAGCCCACGCTGCACGCCAGCGCTCGGGCCAGCATCGTTTTGGCCACGCCCGGCACGTCCTCCAGCAGAATGTGGCCCTCGCAGAACCACGAGACGAGCGACAGCGCCAGTTGCTGGCGTTTGCCGACGATGACGGTTTCCACGTTGCTGATGATCCTTCGAGCGGTACTGCTGACGTCTACCATCCGAGACTTCCTCTGCATGACGTTCAGCCCGATGCGGTCTGGCGAAATGAAACGCCCATGCCGGGCGTGCGGCTTGCTGCTCGCTAATCGGGCGGTCTTATCCGAAACTTGTTCATTGACCCGTGCCGCTGATCGCCTAGAATGGCGTGTCGGCGGTCTGATGACAACTACCGAAACCCGGAATGGCCCCATGAATTCTCGCTGGTTGACAGCTTTGCCCGTTTTTAACGAAGTCCGTTATGTCGATGGCGTCCTGGACGAGGTCTCCGAATACAGTCCCGAAATCCTGGTCGTCGACGACGGTTCGACGGACGGGACGGGGGAACTGCTGGGGGCCCGCAGCGACATTGAAGTCGTCCGGCACCCGCGCAACCGCGGTTACGGAGCGGCTCTGAATACGGCTTTCCAGTTTGCCATCCGCAAGGGCTACGATTACCTCGTGACGATCGACTGCGATGGCCAGCACGAGCCGCAACGGATACCGCAATTCGTGGCCGCCTGTCACACCGCCGACATTGTATCGGGCAGCCGCTACCTGCGTCACTTCGACGGCGACAGCGAGCCCCCGGCGGACCGGCAGCGCATCAATCGCCGGATCACGGACGAATTGAACCGCCGCTTGGGCCTTCAGCTGACCGACGCGTTTTGCGGTTTCAAGGCGTACCGGGTCAGTGCGCTGCGGCGTCTGCACTTGCGGGAGGCCGGATACGCGATGCCGATCGAATTGTGGGTGCAAGCCGTCGCCGCCAGGCTGGAAATCATCGAATTGCCGGTGCCCCTGGTTTACCTCGACGAATCGCGTTCGTTCGGCGGAGAACTCGATAACGCGGCGACGCGGCTGGAGCATTACTACGACGTGCTGGAACGTAGTCTGGAAGCCGTCCGCACACGCGGCGAGCCGGCCGCGGCGGAGGTGCTGTCCGGAGCGTGTTAGCAGCGTTCGAGAAAAAGGTGGCGTAAGCTTCCAGCTTGCGATCCCGAGTGGCGTAAGTTTCCAGCTTGCGATCCCGCTATCTGCCGCAATCTGGGAGCTTACGCCACGCAAGAACCGGACAGTTATTTCTCGAAAAATGCCTGGCGAGTTGAAGTGGAACGCGGAATCTGGTAGCAATTCCGTCCATGCCAGTGCATCTCACCTACAAACCGATCCGGGCGCCACGCGGGCATGGCCAGATGTTGTTGGAGCCGCCTGCGGAAAAGATCGGCCAGTTGCTGGAGCAGAACCGGAGCGACGGACGGAACGCGGCTTACGATGTCCAGGGCCTTTCTCTGGCGGAGCTTCGTGCGGAAGCTCGGCGCAGCCTGCTGCAGGACGCTCGGCAATACACGAGTGCCTATCGCGACGTGGCCGCGACGGCAGGCGAAGACGGTCCGATCCTGCTGGCCGGACACCAGCCGCAGCTGTTTCACCCTGGAGTCTGGTTCAAGAACTTCGCGTTGTCGGCGTTGGCCTGCCGGCACGGCGGGCAGGCGGTCAATCTGCTGATCGACAATGATATTCTGCGCAATCCGTCGATCCGCGTCCCCGGCGGTTCCTCGGCCGAGCCCCAGGTCGCGTCTTTGCCGCTGGATCGGGTTGTCGAGGCGATCCCCTTCGAGCAGCGCGAGATCGCCGACGCCGAGTTGTTCGGGTCGTTCGCCGAACGAGTGCGCGCGGCCAGCGGCGATGTTCTTCCGCAGCCGCTGATCGGCGAGTACTGGCAACTGGTGCTGGAGGCTCGCCGGAGGTCGCCGAACCTGGGCCGATGCCTGGCCGAGGCGCGCCATCGGCTGGAGGGCCGCTGGGGGCAAAACACCTGGGAAGTGCCGCTGAGCACCGTCTGCCAGGCACCTTCATTTGCCCGGTTCGCCTGCCACTTGTTGGCCCATCTCCCGCGGTTTCGTGAGATCCACAACGCATCGCTGCGGGAGTACCGCCGGGTGAATCACGTCCGCAGCCGCTCGCATCCCGTGCCCGACCTGGAGCGGGACGGCGCTTGGCAGGAAGCCCCGTTTTGGCTGTGGAGCGATGCGGCGCCCGCCCGCAAACGGGCCTTCGTGCACCCTGGCCGGGACGGTTTGGAGCTGACGGACCGCGGCACGATTCGCGTCCAGCTTCCGTTGAAGGCCCGCGGCGACGCCACGCAGGCGGTGGAAGCCCTCACAGCCCTTGGCCGGCAGGGAATCAAGCTCCGGCCGCGGGCCCTGGCGACGACGATGTACGCGCGATTGGTGCTGAGCGACTTATTCTTGCACGGCATCGGCGGGGCCAAGTACGACCAGCTGACGGACCTGATTCTGGCCCGCTTCTTCGGCCTGCCGCCGCCCGGTTTCGTCACGCTGTCCGCGACCGTGTTGCTGTTCGAGGATCGCACGCGCGAGTTGGAGCAAGCCATCCGGGACGGCAAACAGCTGCTGCGCGAATTGCAGTTTCATCCCGAACGTCATCTGACGCCGGAGGCGGGACTCGATGCTTGGATCGCCGAGAAGCAGGCTTGGATCGCGCGCGACTTGCCGCGCGGCCGGCGACTGGTCCGGCATCAAGAGATCCAGCGGCTGAACGCGCAGTTGAGTTCGGCGCTGGAGGACCGCCGAGCGGAAACGGAGGCGCAGCTGACGCGCTGGACCGCCGAGTTCCGGCGGCAGGCGCAGCTCGCGTCGCGCGAGTTTGCCTTCTGTCTTTTTTCTGAAAAAATTTTGCGGCCACTCCTACTAGACCTTTCCCGCGGGACAATCTAAGTTAGAAGCCAAAAGGAAGCGGGCCCTCGTCGCGAAGTCCGCTGCAGCGGCTGGCGATCGTTGGCCATCGGATCGGACGGATCTCGCAAAGAAGGATTCTTGGAAATGACTTCCACCGCTCTGGTACGCGCGACGGATACCGCGCGTCGCCCCGGTGTGCGGCGGGGCAGTGTGGCGGGGATCGCGGTCGCGCCAGGGACCGTCGGTGACCATCCCGCCGTGTATCAATTCTTGTTGCACGTGTTTCAAGAGCCGTCCAGCGCCGAACTCCAATCGCAGCTGGACGAACCCACCTACGAGCCGGGCGACCGACTGCTGGTCAAGCACGGGGACCGCGTCGCCGCTCACCTGCGTTTGATCCGGCGAAAAATGCGATTCGGCGCCGCGACTTTGCCGATCGCTTACGTCGCCGACGTGGCCACCTTGCCCGAATACCGCGGCCGCGGGTACGCCTCGGCGCTGTTGGCCGCCGCCGAGCAGACGATGCGCGAGGAGGGGGCGCTGCTGGGACTGCTGCGGACCTCGGAACCCGACTTCTACCGCCGCCGCGGCTGGATCGTGTGCGGCCGGCACACTTATTCCGTCGCCAACTGCCATCACGTGCTGGCTCAACTCCGGCAACTGGAGCCTCCCCAGACGCGCCGGCTGAAGGCCGGCGGGCCGCCGGCACTGCACCTGCGCTATCTGCGCCGCGTCGAACTCGCCGCCGTCATCCGGATGCACGAGTTTCAGCTGCGCCAAGCCTACGGCGCGTATGTTCGGACGGAAGCCTATTGGCGATGGCTGGTCAATCGTCGAGGTTACGATCGGATCTACGTGGCCATCGAAGGTTCTCCGGAGATCGAGTTGGACGGGACCTTTTCGGCGATTGTCGGTTATGCCGCGACGCGGAACGACCGGATCGTGGAACTCGTGACGAAGCCGGAACGTCCCGATGCGGCGGCGCGTCTGCTGGCACGCTTCTGCAGCGACGCCATCGAACAGGACTTGCGCGAGATCCGCGTCGACCTGCCTCCGAATCATCCCCTGCACAGCACGCTGCTCGCCTCCAACGGGGTCTTTCGCCAGCGCGAACTGGATCGCGGCCAGGTGTTCATGGTCAAAGTCCTCGATACAGCCCGGCTCGTCTCCGGTCTGCACGCGGAATTGCAGTCCCGGCTGCGATTGGATCCGCCGTACGTTCGCCGCGAGTTGGGGCTCGTCATCGGCGACCAACAGCTGGCATTGGAGATCACCCCCGGTCACAGTTGTCTGGCGCGCAAGCGAAGCGGCCGAAACCATTTGCGCTGCGAATGGCCGCAGTTCTGGCAGTTGCTGCTGGGGCACCTGGACGTGCAGCAAGCCGCCGCCCAAGGCGCCCTGTTTGCTTCCAGTCGTCAGGGCCTCGAACTCGCCAACACGACGCTTCCCCAATTGCCGCTGTGGTATCCGCCGCTGGACGACCTGCCGGGGAGATAGCTGCCGCTTCACCGTCGAGGCGTTCCCGGCACCGTTACCCAGTGCGGACTGCACCACGCCAGGTGACCTCGCGCAACGGAAACGTTGTCAGGAATCCGGAAGCGACGCAAGAAGCGATCCATCTGCGTCATGGGGCGCGGGGTCGCGGGTCAGCTACGGGGCCGACGGGGCTTATTTCCGGCTGATGCACGATCCGACCGCCCGCGACCCGATCCAGAAGCTGTCCTGGATGGACAACCCGACTCAGAACCGGTCGATGTACCACGTGGTGGCCGGCCGCCCGATGGCGGTGGAGTGGCGGAAGTACGGCAAGCTGCCGCAGGACTACCTGGATCCTCTCTGGTGGGGCGACTTGAAGCGGCGGCTGGAGGACCGCGGGTTCGATCTGGGCAAGGGCTACCGCTCGCCGTGGTACGTTCAAGAACGACCGCGGGGGGCCGGCGTTTCTAACTTGGGAGGCCAACGGGCCGGGCCAGGAATTCCAGAAGCGGGTCCTGGAGACGGATTTTGGTAAGGGACTTCTACTAC
>CAYPGE010000208.1:0-15480 GCA_964409865.1 uncultured Pirellulaceae bacterium | reverse complement strand
GCCCTGATCGCCGCCGCCACGCTCGCCGCCGCCACCTGGCTGTTCCGCCACCGGACCGCATGAATTGCCGGCTCGATCGCCACACTCCAGAGGCGCGGCCTGGATGCACCGAAGAGCGTGCTGCAGGGAAGACCCGTTCCGCCGACCGTGGGCTGGTTGGCGGAAGAAAGCAGGATAAAATGAACGATTCGCTGCTTCGTGAGTCTGTTCGTTTTCGTGTCCGCTGGCGAGCAGTGGGCTAACCCAATCAGAAGGAACCACAGATGAGACGGTATTGTGCGACATGCGGCCTGACGCTGCTGATGCTGGCAGGCTGTCAGAGCGGCGATAGGAGTGCGCCGGACCAGGAAAAAGCCCCCCAAATGTCGGTCGCCAAGCCAGATGAAGCGAAAGGCAGCCCGCAGCCGAGCGCTGCCCAAGCGGACGACGCGAAGGCCGTCGCGGCCCTGGAAGCCCTGACGAAAGGGCTGAAACGCGACGGCGACGGCTGTATCGCGGAAGTGGATTTCCGCGGTGCCTCGATCGACGACGGCGCTCTGGTACACCTGAAGGGACTGCCGCGCGTGCGCTCCGTCGTGCTGGGGGAAACGGGGATCACGGACGCCGGATTGCAGACGTTGGGAGCCATCCCGACGCTGCAGTCGCTGGACTTGCGCGAGTGCAAGATCACCAACGCGGGAATCGCGCATCTGGCGAGCCTGGCCAACTTGCGCACGTTGCGATTAGCGGGCAAGACTGGCGCTACGACGGTGGATGACGACGGACTCACGGCTTTGGCGAAGCTGACGAAGATGAAAGTCCTGGCCTTGGACTTCCTCTGGGTCAGCGAGAAGGGACTGGCGGAACTAAGCGGACTGAAGGACCTGGAGGAGCTGTATCTCGCCCAGACACTGATCGACGACCAGTCACTGGCCGTGCTCGCCCAGTTTCCTCGCCTGAAGAAGCTGCGGATCTCCAAGACGCAGGTCACCAGCGAAGGGCTGGCTCACTTGACGAAACTGGCGGAACTTGAAGAGTTGGACCTGAGCGAGTGTACGCAACTGGAGGACAGCGGACTGGCCCACCTGTCAGGCATGAAAACGCTGACTCGGTTGAATCTGTGGCGCGTGCCGATCGGCGATGCGGGCGTGGCTCACCTGGCGGGCCTGACGAACATGCAATGGCTGAACGTGGACAACACCATGCTCACAGACGCGGGCCTGGCATCGTTGAAAGGCATGACGCAGTTGACGTTTCTGCACCTGGGTTCCACGGCCGTCTCCGACGCAGGCATGCCTCAGCTGGAGCCGCTGACGGCGCTCAAGGACCTCAAGGTGACCCGGACCGCGGTGACGGCGGCGGGCGTCGAGCAGCTGAAGAAGAAGCTGCCCAACACGGCGATTCAGCTGCAGTACGTTCCCGGAGAGTAAGGGAAGAGACCGGCGGACTGTCTTCAGATGAATGAATAGAGGAATACAGAATACAGAATGAGGAATACGGAAGTCAGAATGCACCGACATCGGCTCATTCTGCCTTCCGTATTCAGTATTCGCCATTCCTTGCGTGCCACGGATCTTGTTCGGCTAGGCAACAAACCGCGGAATCGCGGCACGACCGAAGTCCATCTGCCGCTAGGCGACTTCCCAGCCGGGCCGGTACACCTTGCTGATGTACTTGTCGGCTTCGGGGCAGTTGGTCGCGCGCAATTGTTGGGCGTCCCACTCGAGTTTTTTGCCGACGCGGAAGGCCACGTTCCCCAGCAGGACCGCCTCGGTCAGGGCGCCGGAGTAATCAAAGTTGCAGGTCGTCGGTGAGCCGTCCTTGCAGGCCTTGATCCATTCGGCGTGATGGCCGATCGAAGCCGGGATGGTCTGCGCGGGCGGTTTGAAGTTGGCGAACTTGTCCGCCGGGAACAGCCGGTAATTGCCGTAGTCGGCGTACATCTTTCCCTCGCTGCCGATAAACATCACGCCGCTGCCCGGCACGCGTTCGCCGGCGACTTCGCGCGGGGTCAGGTTGCCGTCGTACCAGGTGAATCGCACGGGCGGCAGGCCCTCGCGGGCGGGGAATTCGTAACGCACGATCAGCCCCAGCGGACAGGTCTCCGGGTGGACTTCGGGGCCTTCCGCCTCGCACGAGGTCGGGTGCCGCAACTTGAGGGCCCAGAAGGGCAAGTCCATGTAGTGGCAGGCCATGTCGCCCAGCGTGCCCGTGCCGAAGTCCCACCAGCGGCGCCATTGAGCCGGATGGTAGCGGCCGGGCCAGAACGGTCGAACCGGCGCCGGGCCCAGCCACAGGTCCCAGTTCAGGTTCGCGGGCGGTTCCTGGCCGCCTTCCGGCCGTTCGCCGCCACCCCAGGCCTTGCCGACCCACACGTGGACTTCCGTCACGTCGCCGATCGTCCCGGACTGGATGATCTCCACCACGCGGCGATAGTTGTCGCCGGCATGGATTTGCGTGCCCATCTGAGTCGCCACGTTGTGCTTCTTGGCGGCTTCCGCGATCAGTCTAGCCTCTTGGACCGTGTGCGTCAGCGGCTTTTCGACATACGCGTGCATCCCCGCGCGGATGGCACGAATCGCCGCGGGCGCATGATTGTGGTCGGCAGTGCCGATTACGATCGCGTCGACTTTGCCGGTTTCCTTGTCGATCATCTCGCGATAGTCCGCATACGTGCGGGCTCCCGGAAACCGGGCCGCGGCCCGATCCAGGTAGTTCTTGTCCACGTCGCACAACGCGACGATGTTCTCGTCCTTGACGCCATCGACATCCGCCGCCGCCCGATTGGCCGTGCCCACACAGGCGACGTTCAGCTTGGCGTTGGCACTCTTGGATTCGGCCGCGGCCAGTTGGCTCCACACGCCTCCGGACAGCGCGGCAAGGGAGGCACCGGAAATCTTCAGGAAGTCACGACGAGCGAAACGCAATCGGTTTGGCATGTTCTTCTTCTCCCAGGTGGGTCAGGAAAGGAGGGAAAGGTTGGATATCAGGAAGCTTACTTGATGCCGCCCGAACTCGCAACCGAAGAAGCCCGGCTTTTCCGAAAAAGCCGGGCTCACTTCAACTCCTTGATCCGCACGTTGCGGTACCACACCGGCTTGGCTTCGTCCTGGAAGCCGATGTAGCCTTCGCCGGGACGGTCCTTGATCGCGGACTTGTCCAACTCCAGGTCGTGGATCTGCTCGCCGTTCATTTCGACCTTCAGCCGCTTGCCCTGCAACGTGATCACGTAACGGTTCCATTGGCCCGCCGGCTTGGCCATGTTCTTGGAGGGCGCCGCCGCGCCGATCACACCGCCGCAGTCATGGTTGCCGGGCTTCGCCAGACCGTGCGTATCGAGGATTTGAATCTCAAAGCCCGTTTTGACCTGGCTCATCCTGTCGCCCACGCGGAGGAACACGCCCGAGTTGCCGCCCTTGTCGATCTTGAATTCCAGGTCCAGGACAAAATCCTTGTACTTGCGGGCCGTGGTCAGATACGCGTCATAGCGCTGCCAGCCGCTCTCGCCCGGTCGCGGGTGCAGGGCGACCACGCCCCCTTCCTCGACAATCCAGTTGCCGGTCGTCTGCCAACCGCTGAGCGTCTTGCCATCGAACAGCGGGACGAAACCGTCATCCGCCGCGCCGGATTCCGCCGCCTGCGCGCCGGACATCGCCAGCAGACTCCACATCAGTCCCACAATCATGGTGCGTTTGGTCATCGTCAGGGTTCCTTTCTCTCGGGTCTTCAAATCGAAGGCACACTCCGCAACAGGAAAATCCTATGACAGAAAGATCTCCAAGGGAATCTTCATTTTTCTGTCACCTCATTTTTCTGTCAGCCCGAACTCTTTTTCTGTTTGCCCGGCTTCTTCTGGGCTCGTTCCTGGAACGGCCAGTTCGGATCGTCGGCACGAGTCGCTTTGATCAGCGATTCCGCTTTGGCGACGAGTTCCGGCTTCTCGGCGGCCAGATTGGTGGTCTCGCCGGGATCATGCCGCAGGTCGTACAGCTCCAGCGGCTGGGAAGGCCCGTTACGGACCGCTTTCCAGTCGCCAAAACGGATCGCCTGGATCGGCCGGCCTTCGTGCAATTCCCAGTAGAAGAACTCCCGCTGCGGCGCGGGGCCGCCTCGCAGGAACGAGACCAGCGACAGGCCGTCAGGTTGGAAACCATCCGGCAACTCGGCCCCCGTCAACTCGGCAACCGTGGGCAAGAAATCCCAGAACGCCCACGGCTCGTCGGTGACTCGCCCCGCGGGAACCACGCCGGGCCAGCGGGCGATCGCAGCTTGACGCAGCCCGCCTTCGTACAACTCGCGTTTGAAGCCGCGCATGCCGTTGGCCGCTTGCTCGAACAGCCGGCCGATTTCCGAATTTGGCGGGAAGGACGAACCGTTGTCGCCCGAGAACATCACCAGCGTCTTTTCGTCGAGCTGCAATTCCTTCAGCAGATTCAGCAGCCGCCCGACATCGCGGTCCAAGCGCGTGACCATCGCCGCGTAGTTCTTCTGCTGCGGCGTCCACGGCCGGTCGGCGTATTGCCCCACGTCCTCGATCTCAAACCGGCCGTGCGGCAGCGTGACGGAATGGAACAGAAAGAACGGCCGGTCTTTCTGGGACCGCACCCAGCGGAGCACCTCGTCGGCGATCAGGTTCTGCGCATAGGTCTTGCCCACCCCCTTGCCATCGTTGCCCGGCAGTTCAAACCGCTGGTCGTCGTTGTACAAGTAAGTCGGGAAGTAGCTGTGCGCGTGGCGCTGGCAGTTGTAGCCGAAGAAATGGTCGAAGCCCTTCTTGAGCGGGCTGCCCGTCGTATCGAACATGCCCATCCCCCACTTGCCGATGCAGGCGGTGGCATAGCCCCGTTCTTTGAGCAACTGGGCCACCGTCAGCGTGCCGGCGGGCAGCGGCATCTGGCCCTCGGGCTGGATCTCGCGATTGGCGCGGATCGGACAGTGGCCCATGTGCAGCCCGGTGATCAGCGACGTGCGGGACGGCGCGCAGACCGTGGTGCCGCAATAGGCTTGCAGGTAGCGAGTCCCCTCGGCCGCCATCCGGTCCAAGTTCGGCGTCCGGATCAGCTTCTGCCCGTAGCAGCCCAGGTCGCCCTGCGCGACGTCGTCGGACAGGATGAAGATGATGTTGGGCTTCTGCCGGATGTCTCCTTCCGCCCCTGACGCCGAATGGTACCGAAGCGGGACACGAAAGAACAGAACTCCGATTGAAAGACAGGTGACGCTGAGTACGCGGACCGCCGCTGAACGCGTCATGGTGAATCTCCTAATCAAAATCGCTGTTCGGCTGGTGTCGATGTCAGGTTCGGCCCTGCCAAACTGAGGGATCTCGTCCTCCGAACATGACCGCCAGGACCACGACCTTCCGGCCCGTGAATCGGAAATGCACAACGTACGGAAAGCGATGCACGCGGGCCGAACGCACATCGCGTTCGCCTGCTGCGTACGACTCCGGCGACTCCGCAATCCGGCGAAGCGCCAATTTGAGTTCGCGAAGGAACTTGCGGCTAAGCCCGGTCCCGCGGCTCTCGTACCACCGACACGCCTCGGCGATATCGTCGGGAATCTCAGATCGGAAGCCGAGTGGGTAGTTCACAGCCTTCCCCGGAGCCGTTCGAGCACTTGATCCCAAGTCAATAAGTCGTCCGGATCAGCTTCGTATGCGTCCAGCCGGCGATTCAACTCGTCGGCTCGTCCGGCCGATGTCGGTACGGACGCCTGCTCCGGAAGGCTGTCCCAAACGGCCTGAACCACCCTTACGCGATCGTCGACACTCAGAGACCGCAAGTTTTCAATTGTGCGAGCGACGTCAACTTTCATACTCCGCTCCATCCCCCTCGGGCGTCCCATCTACGGCCGGATATGCATGGCGACTCGACGTATTGTACTAAGAACCGCTAACAAAACCGAAATCGGAGACCTTCGGTCGGCGGTTTCGGCGGGGTCAGAGACCCGCGCCGAACGGTTTTGTTAGCGGTTCTAAGAACTGCAGCCGTTTCCCCGCATTTTTCCCACCTTCGCGAATCTGCGTGTCCCCGCGCCTTCCCGCCCCCGCACATTTTTGGAATTCAACGCGCGGCCGGTCGGCCCCGCCGCTCTTTTTGGGCCTTAGCGGATGGTCCCGCCGGTTGCCCGTACGCGGGCCTCCAGATCCACGGCAGGACGTGGGCTCGCTTGGCCCACGCTTCCCATTGAGCGGCGAGTTGCTTGACCTTGTCCGCTTGCTGCGCCGCCAGGTCGTTCATCTCCGTGCGATCGGCCTGCAGGTCGTACAGTTCCCATGGACCGGCCGGGCCTTTGGCCACCAACTTCCAGTCGCCCACGCGCACGGCCCGATTGCCTTCGTGCTCCCAGAACAGGCCGTCCCGCTCGACGGGCTGGTCGGCAAACGCCGGGACCAGGCTGCGGCCTTCCAGCGGCGTGATCGGCTGGCCGTGGAACTCGGCCGGATACTTTGCGCCGGCCACGTCCAGACAGGTGGCCATGATGTCCGGCAGTTGGCCGGGCTGCGCACGCAACTCGCCCCGCGCCGTGATTCCCTGCGGCCAATGAGCGATCAGCGGCGTGGCGATGCCGCCTTCGTGGACCCAATGCTTGTACTCGCGGAACGGCGTATTGCTCACATTGGCCCAGCCCCGCCCGTAGGCGATATAGGTGTCTTCGGGGCCGGGCATCACGTCCGGACCGGTGCGCACGGGTCGGCCGTCCCGCGTCTGCATGGGCGGCCAAATCGAAGGCTGCAGATCGTCAGGACCGAACGGCTTGTAGGTCACGCCTTGGATCTTCGTGGCGTTCGACTGGCGGCCCATCTCCTCGGCGCAGCCGCCGTTGTCTTGCAGAAAGAGGACCAGCGTGTTGTCGAATTGGCCCGATCGTGTCAGTTCGCCGATGATGCGGCCGATCCCCTGATCCATCCGGTCCACCATGGCCGCGTAAACCTCCATGCAGCGCGATTCCCAAGCCTTGTTGGCCACGGCCTCCCAGTCGCCAGCTTGCGGCGAAAGCGGCGAGTTCGGGTCGATCAGGCCCAACTGCTTCAGCCGCTGGAAACGGGCCGCGCGGATCGGTTCGTAGCCGCGGTCGTACTTGCCGTGGTACTTGGCGATGTCTTCCGGCAAGGCGTGCATCGGCCAGTGCGCGGCGGTATACGCAACGTACAAGAAGAACGGCTGGCCGGCATTGGCCTGCGCGTGTTGCTGGAGGAACTTCACCGCGTTGTCCGAGATGGCGTCGGTGTAGTAGAACTTCTGCGGCTGGTATTCCGGGTCGTTGTCGGGCGTGATGAACGTGTTGCTGCGGCACAGCGACGTGGGGTCGTAGAAGGAACCGCCACCCTTGATGGTGCCGTAGAACTTGTCGAAGCCGCGCTGCAGCGGCCAACTGTGTTTTGGACCTTCGGGACCGTCGAAACGCGTCACGTGCCATTTGCCGCACATGTAGGTCCGATAGCCCGCCGGCCGGAGCGCTTCGGCGATGGTCACGCAGTGCTGGTTGAGGTTGCCCGCGTAGCTTGGCAGTTCACTCTTGCCGCCGGTCATGTGGCCCATGCCGGCCTGGTGCGGGTGCAGGCCTGTCAACAGCGAAGCGCGAGTGGGGCAGCAGCGGGCGGTGTTGTAGAACTGCGTGAACTGCAGGCCACCGGCCGCCAGGCTGTCGAGCACCGGCGTCTGGATCTCGCCGCCGTAGCAGCCCAAGTCCGAGAAGCCCATGTCGTCGGACATGATCAAGACGATGTTGGGCTTGGACGATTCCGCAGCGAGGACCGAAGAGCCGAGCAGGGCGACCAGCAAACAAGCAAGCGTTCTGATCATCGCGATGTTCCAGGTTGGGCTGATGGTTCGTACGCGTTGCGTCGTGCCCCCGGGCCGCGTTCGGCGCTCGCGGCCCGTTTGCCGGGTGACGTCAGAGTTTCCACCCGTTGTACATGGGCCGTTTCAGCATCGCGTTGGCCTCGTCGTTGCCGACGAATTGCTCTTGCTTGGGATCCCATTTCAGCTTCTTCGCCAGCCGGCCGGCGATGTCGGCCACCAGGCCCAGGGTCGTCGCAACATACGCGGCGTCCACGTCCGACACCGGGTCCTTGCGGTTGCGGACGCAGGCCAGGAAGTTGTCCTGGTGGTGATCGGAATCGGTGATCGGTGCCTGGTCCGGCTTGAGCTTGACCTTCAGCAGCGACTCCGGCTCCGCCCAGATGCCCGCCCGGTCGATGTGGACCCAGCCCTCCTCGCCGATGAACCGCGTGCCGGTCTTCATTTGCGAGTCGTCCTTGTAGATCAACTTCAACCCGCTGGCGTAGTTGAACACTCCGCTCCACGTGTCCGAATTGTCCGTGAACCCTTCTTTGCGGTACACGACATCGCACTGCACCTCAAACGGTTCGGTTCCCAGTTGCGGGCAGCCCCAGTTGGCGATGTCCAGGTGGTGGACGCCCCAGTTTGTGATGAAGCCCGCGCAGTAGTCCGAGATCAGGTACCAATCCGGCCAGGCCACGCGGCCCGGATTGTAGGGCTTCGTGGGCGCCGGCCCGCGCCACATCTCCCAATCAAAACCCTTCGGGACCGGCTGCGGCTCCAGCGATCCCGTGTATTTGGGGCGGTACTTGCTGCACGGCGAAGCGACCTCGACGGTGTGGATTTTGCCCAGATAACCGTGACGCACCAATTCGCAGGCTTGCTTGAATTTGCCCTGGGACCGCTGCCAGGTGCCGGTCTGGAACACTCGCTTGGCACCGCGGACCGCGTCCCGGATCTGGCGACCGTCGTCGACGCACACGCCCAACGGCTTTTCGCAGTACATGTCCTTTCCGGCCTTGACCGCGGCCGTGGCCACGAGGGAGTGCCAATGGTCCTGAGGGGCGATCATCACCGCGTCGATGTCCTGGCGGGCCAGGAGTTCGCGGAAGTCGCCGTACATCTGGCAATCGTGGTTTTCATAATTGTCGTCCACGATCGACTTGGCCCGCTGGCGACGATCCTCGTACGCGTCGCAGACGGCCACCACGCGACAGCCGGGCAAGCCGACGAAGACTTTCATGTTCCCCGTGCCCATGCCGCCGACGCCGATGCAGCCGATGGTGATCTTGTCACTGGGGGCCGGCGAGTCGGCAGCTCGCGCCGAGCAGATGATCGGCAACGAGATCCCGGCGGCGCCCGCCGCCATGGTTTGCCGCAAGAACTGCCGACGATTGGGAGCACTGGTTTTCATGGGAATACCTCCAGGAGATAGTGACGTTAACTTCAACTCCGCGGCTGGAACGTTTGCCGCAACTGCCATCTATGGTATCTGTCTGCGGACGCATGTCGATGGCTGCGGGCGCAAAATGGCACGCTCACCCTTTCCTGCGGCCGGACGGCGATCGGCTACTCGGCGCGCGACGGAGCGAGTTGCCACCCGTCCGCATTAACTTCGAGCGAGGTCGCGCCGCGATAACGATCGTAGACGGCCTGCATGGCTTCGATCGTGTCGAAGTAGCCGACGACAAAGGCCGCGCTGAACGAGCCGCCCGCCTGAACCGGCCGCCCGCCGAACTCTTGGATCATGCACACATAGCCGCGCTGGTGGCACCAGGCTTCGTACACCACGCCCGGATCCAGCGTCATCCCGGCCAGCCAGGGCCCGGTGCGGCCCGTCGCCGGGTCGCGCAGCCGGTACGCGCGAATGAAACGCTGGGGAACGGGATGGGATTCCCGCGCGTAATGGAACTTTTCGTCCGGCGCGAAATCCTGGAAGAATTCGCTGGCCGGGAGCCGCTGTCCCTCCGGGCCACCCAGGTAACTGAGGTAGATCTCCTCGAACGTGTCGCCCTGCTTGTGCTTGAGATGTCCCGGCATGTCGATGCGCAAGAACATGGCATCACTGCTGTTGACCGCGTCGATGCGGTCCATCGAGATGAAGTACCGCTGGTTGACGGGGAACACGATCAGCTGCGTCCACCGCGAGCCGGTCTTCTTGCCGGGCGCCGCCGTGCGATAGTGGAAGCTCTGCCGCACCGCGACGAAATCCTCGCCGCGGATCACTTCCGGCGCTAGTTTTTTGGCTTGCGTGCAGATCTGCGGACCTTCGATCGACCGTTTCAGCCGCTTGCCGTGCCACAGATTGTGGGCTTGGTAGACCAATTCTGGTTCCAGCTTGTCACGATAGGCCTCGTCGCTGCCCGGCTCCATGATCCAGTCGACGATGTCCAGCCCGAAGCCCGCGTCGCGAAAGCCGGTCTTCTTGTCCAACAGGGACCGGGCGGTTACGCCGGAGACGTAGCCTTGCTTGCGGATCGCCGCTTCCAACTGCGGCGTGACGATCTTGATCTCCTGGTCGTTCTCCGTCACCTGATAGTCGGCGGCCGGCGCCGGCGACGCGGCCAGAACAAGGCTGGCCAATAGCCGCAGCTCGAAATTGAACCTGGCCGACCGTAGCGAGGGCTGACTTGCCTGGCGGAACATGCGGTGGTCTCCTTTCGGCGACAAAGGGGCAGATGTCCGAGCGTGTTGTCAGGCACCCAGTGTAGCACGCCGCGGTTGCCAGGTCAGCCGGTTGAGATTCAGGGCGGCTGGCGTTTTTCTTCCAGCCATGCCTCCAATTCCCGTCGCCGACCGGCAACCTGACGGCGTAGCCGCAATGACTTGCGGAAGAGAGCCACGCCGCGCAGCAGCACATACGCAGCCATCAGGATGGCGTAGCCGGCAAATACCAGCTTGACGCCCGGCGGCAGGTTCAGCGGCCGTACCAGAGCCAGCACTCCCGCGCTGACGGTCGTCAACGTCAACAGCGACAACACGCTGAACTGCCGGCCCAAGCGGGACTGCGGCGCGGCGTCGGAATCGAATGTCGTTGCGTCGTTGCCTTGCTGATTCATTGCGGACCGCCCGAGTTGTCAGATTCACAGAAAAACGCAGAAGAAGCTGACAGAAAGATGGCGTGACAGAAAGATGGGCATCATGGAAGGAGCGGGTGAGCAGAGTGCAGATCTCTTTCCCGCCCCCCTTTCTCTTCCTCTATTTCTCTGTCACCCATCTTTCTGTCAGCTCTTCCGACTTTTCTGCGCACCCGCTGAAAGTGGTTTCGGACCGTGCTGCTAAGGCTTGCCCGCCCGCACCACTTCGACCCAGTGTTTCGCCTCGACACCCAGCGCGTCGCGCAGCTGATGCCGGCAGCTGATGCCGCAAGCGATCACCGTCTTGTTTTCGGCCACGGCTTGACGCACGGCCGGGAACAGCCGCCGTTCGCCCACCTGCAGCGAAAACTCATAGTGTTCGTAGCCGAACGAGCCGGCCATGCCGCAGCAGCCGGAGTCGACTTCCTCGCACGCCACACCCGGCATCCGCGCGAAGTGACAGTGGATCGCCGCCGTGCCAAATTCGGACTTCTGGTGGCAATGGCCGTGCAGCAGGAACGCACTGGCCTTGGCCGCCAGCGGAGGAATCTGGCCCGCCGCCACCTCGCGTTCCAGGAATACGTCGATCATGGTCACGCAACTGGCCACCCGCCGCCCTAGTTCGGCGTCGTCGATCAAGTCCGGCAGGTCGTCGGCCAGCGCCGAAGCGCAGGACGGTTCCAGGCACACAATCGGCAGCCCTTGGCGGGCGTACACGTCCAGCTTCTGCATGGTCTTCGTGCCGTCCCGCTTGGCCTGGCGGACCAGCCCCTTGGACAAACGCGGCCGCTGGCAGCAGCCGGCTCGCGCGAGGATGACCTCATAGCCGCAGCCCTCCAGCAACTCGACGGCCGACAGGCCGACGTGCGGTTCCATGTAATTCACGTACGTGTCGTCGAACAACACGACCTTGGGCCGCACGGAGCAGGATGGGTCTCCAGATCCGTCCCGGACGGGTCTGGAGACCTCTCCCGCCTTTCTTGCCCGCAGCAACTGGCTCAGCGTCCGCGTGGCAAACGGCGGCATCGGCCGCCGCCGGTCGATGCCGCCGATCTTTTCCAACAGCCAGCCGTAACCCGGCAGACGGGCCACGAAATTGACGACGTGGGCCAGCGGCCCGGCCAGCCAGCGGGCCATCCGCGGCATGCTGCCGATCATCCAATACCCCAGCGGCACGCCGTGTTGATCGTGGTGCATCTGCAGCACTTCGCTCTTCAGCCGCGCCATGTCGACCGCGTTGGGGCATTCGCTCTTGCACGCTTTGCAGGCCAGGCACAGATCGAGCACTTCCTTCATCCGGTCGGATGCCAGCGCGCCGTCGCCCAATTGCCCCGACATGGCCAGCCGCAGCGCGTTCGCCCGGCCGCGCGTGGACGCTTCCTCGTCCTTCGTGGCCATGAAGCTAGGGCACATCGAGCCGGCGTCCAGTTTGCGGCACGCGCCCACGCCGTTGCACTGTTCGACGGCCAGCTGAAATCCGCCCTGCTCGCGATAGTGGAACAGCGTCGGCACGGCGGCGGGCCGGTACGCATCGCCGTACCGCAGGTGGCTGATCATCGACGGCGTGTCGATGATCTTGCCGGGGTTCATCACGTTGCCCGGATCGAACAGGCCCTTGATCTGCCGGAACGCCTCGGTCAACTGCGGCCCGAAGTACCGCGGGACGAACTCGCCGCGCACCAGCCCGTCGCCGTGCTCGCCGGCGAACGAGCCGCCGTACTGGCAGACCAGCTCGAAGGCCCGGTTGGCGATGGCCACCATCTTCTGGCGATGTTCCGGCAAGTGCAGATCCAGCCGCGGCCGGAAGTGGATCACGCCGACGCTGGCGTGAGCGTACATCGTCGTCGGGACGTCGAACTCGCGGCAGACGGCCTGCAGACGCTGGACATATTCCGCCAGCATTTCGACCGGCACGCACGCGTCTTCGACGAACGCCTGGCCTTTGACCGGCCCCGGCACGTTGCTGATCAAGCCCAGGCCGGCTTTGCGCACGGCCCATACGCTGGCCTGGCCCGGCTTGTCGGCGCAGATGGTCCAGGCGTAGCCGATCTGTTTGCTTTTCAAGCTGGCCACCATGTCTTCGATCCGCCGCCGGGCGTCGGCCGCGTCGTCGCCGAACATTTCGGCGATCAGCACCGCCTTGGGCTGCCCCTCGAAGAACGTCGCCTGCTGCCGCGTCGCCGCGTTGGTGAGCGATTCGCGGATCACCAGTTCATCCAGCAATTCGACCGTGCTGGGCTGATACGTGAGAATCTCCGGGACGTTCCGCAGCGCCGCCAGTTCCTCGTCGAAATGCACGATCGCCAGCGCCGTCGCAGCCGGCAGCGGCGTCAGCCGCAGCTTGGCTTCCAGCACGCTCGCCAACGTGCCCTCGCTGCCGACGACCAGGTTGGACAGATTCCACGTGCGATGCCCGTCCAGATTCCGCCCGCCGATCGGCCCCGTATAGCCCGCTCCGTCGACAAACTCGTCCAGGTTATAACCCGATACCCGCCGCATGACCTTCGGATAGCGGGCCAGAATCTCGTCCCGATTCCGCCCGATGACGTCGCTAACGCCGCGGTAGATCTCCGCCGCGCGGTTACCGCCTTCGCTGCGTCGCCGCCACTCGTCGTCGGCCACCGGCTCTAATTCCATGACCGTCCCGTCGGCCAGCACGACTTTGCAGGAAATCACGTGGTCAATGGTCTTTCCGTAAACGATGGACCGGGTCCCGGAGGCGTTATTGCCGATCATCCCGCCGACCGTGGCCCGATTGCCGGTGGCCGGATCGGGAGCGAAGTGCAGCCGCGACGGGGCGAGTTGCGCGTTCAGCAGATCGCGAATCACCCCCGGCTGGACCCGCGCCCAACGCTCCTCCGCATTCACCTCCAGCACCTGGTCCATGTACTTCGAGACGTCCAACACCAACCCGTGTCCAAACGTCTGCCCCGACAGCGACGTGGCCCCTCCGCGCGGCGTGATCGGCACGCCAAGCCGCCCCGCCGCCGTGACCGCCGCAATACAATCCGCCTCGTCCCGCGGCACCGCCACGCAGACTGGCATCATCTGATAGTGGCTGGCGTCCGTGGCGTGCAGCCCGCAGCTCATGCGGTCAGAATGCACGTCGCCGCGCAGGTTGGATTGCAGGTCCCGTTCCAGCGCAGCGATAGACTCGGCGGTAGGATGCGCGGCCGTTGTATTCATGAAGTCTCCGTTGTCTTGGTTTTGGCGGCAGTATCGCTTGCTGCCTGATTCTGTTTCCCGCATCGCGTCTTCTTTTCTATCTCTTCCCTGACTCGCAGTCCAGGCCCTGGAAATGCAGCGGTGCCTCGCCGCACTTGAAAGACGAGGAGCGAGGTCGACGGTCGGACTGCTGGACTTAGTCCACATGGCGTGGTAGCCTTGGGATTCTGGAGCGGACTTTCGTCGCGGGAAACGCATTGAAGCCGCGCTTCGCAGGTCGTCCGAAAAGGAAGGCAAGTTCGCCGAAGTCCTTGTCGGTTAGCATCGTTCGAGAAATAACTGTCGCCTCGTCAAAGTAGCCATCACACTCCGTGGGATGATCTGCAAGAAACACTGGACAGTATTTTCCGAACGATGCTTACCACCGATTTGCGAATCGTCAACTCGCGGTCTTGGGCTTCGGCTTCTGCGGTGGCAAAGGCTCCACCGAGGCGGGGTCGAACTTGGCCAGATCGGGCAGCGAGCAGCGGACTCCGGGCGCGGGGATTTCGACCTTGGCGGTCCAGCAGATGCCGTTCAGGACCAGGGTTCTCAGGTCGTCGATGCGCCAGTTGCGGAAGTAGTGAGGCACGACGATGCCCAGGCCGCGGCCGCCGTCGGGACGCTGCACGGCCCAGACGACCGTTTCCTTCTTCGGGGCCTCCGGCGGCATCATCGTCGTGACCAACGGCGTGACGTTGGCGGCCGGACCGTCTTTGCCAAAGTAATTGTTCCAGTACGGTTCGTCGTCGAAGGTGAATGTCTTCCAGCCGCGCAGCACGGGATGGTCCAGCTCGGCCGGAGTCAGGGTCGCGGTGACGACGCGGGCGACGCTGCGATGGTGCTCGCAACCGGTGGCGAAATACCCGCCCATCCAGCGCAGCAACGGATGATCGCCGTCCTTCGTGACATGTTGAGCCCGCAGGCCCGTCGCGTAGTGGACACAGACGATGCCGCAACCGCGCGCCATCATCGCCGTCAGGTCGGCCTTGATCGCCTCCGGATTCGGCAGGGTCTCGCCGGGAAAGATGTCGCCGGTAAAGACGACCGTCTTCACGTGGTCGAGAAGGCGTTTGTCCTGCGGCCATTGGTCGACGACCTCGGCCGCGACCGGCGGGATGCCTTCCGCGTGTTCCAGCATGTACTGCATCACCCGTGCGCTGGCGGTGACTTCGTGCGTTCCCGGCGGATGCGTGGACGGCCCGACGACGATCAGCACCTGAGGCTGCGGCGCGTCTGCCGCGGCTGCGCGAGCCGCGTTCGCCCAGGTGAACAACGGAGCCAGAAGAAGAAGGCCGACGACCACGAACGAGATTCGCCAAGCGGGTTTCATGACGGGTTTCCTTTCAGTTGATGGTGTTTCGCAGGAAGATCAAGGGACAGATTAAGAACCGCTAACAAAACCGAAATCGGAGACCTTCGGTCGGCGGTTTCGG
>CAYPGE010000207.1:0-15487 GCA_964409865.1 uncultured Pirellulaceae bacterium | reverse complement strand
CTGGAGAACGTCCGGAGGTACGGGCTTGTCGAGGTACTTGCGGATGCTTCGTCGGTTGTGAATGGTGTCCAGTGTGTTCACCTTGTTGGTCTCTCCTTCCTCGGACATCCTCATCGCGGTTGACCTTTCGTCACTTGGATTGACAGCCGGCGTTCCGTCTTACGGTGCTGGCTCCTGGTTTCTATTTCCCTCGCTTCCCAACGGATGGGACGGTGCGGCGAGGGACATGCAGACGATCTCGTGGTTGTTGCGCACGTACAGGCAGCGGTTGGCAAAGGCCGGATGCGACCACACGACCAGACGGCCGCCGCTCCCCGTCGAGGGCATATCGGGCTCCAAAACGTGGACTCGACTGATCTCCTGGTAGCCGGCGGGCGTTAGGCGGGCGAGGATCAGGTCGCCATGATCGTTCCAAATGAAAACCCTGTCGCCATGCGGCACCATGAACAGCGTGCTCCAGCGTTCGCGGGGCTCGGTCCCGCCGCTGGTCGGCTGCAGCGTCGTCCAGACACGCTGGCCTGTGTTCCCGTCCAGGCAGCATGTCTCGCCGTACAACGACACGCCATACACATGACCGTCGAGCAAGAGCACCGTGCTCATCGTGGTGTTGAACCCTGCTTTCTTCCATTGTCGTTCCGGCGCGGAACTGCCCGAAGCCTTCCACAGAACGGTGGGCACCGCCTCCCCGGCCCGGAACTCCAGCATCATCGCGCCGTTGTATTGACTGGACACCGCAAGCCGGTTGTCCGCGATGGCCGGCGTCGAAATGGCGATCCCGAGCGAGATGTGGTGCGGAACCGACCACAATTCTTTACCCGACTCGGGTTCCAACCCCATCAGCCCATCCCCGTGCCAGACGACAAGCTGTCGCCGGCCTGCCAGCGTCCGAATCAGCGGGGCACAATAGCCGGGCTCGGATGCCGTGCCAGCCTTCCATAACTCTCGGCCGGTATGCCGGTCCAAGGCCATCACGACTTGGCCCTCTCCGCCTACCATCACGATCAGCCGATCGCCATCGACCAGCGGAGCGCTCGCGAAGCCGTACAGGGGGGCTGCAGCGCGGTAATCGCGAACAAAATTACTCTGCCACACGACGCGGCCCGCGGCCGAATCGAGACACCACAGGTCGCCCATGGCTCCGAGCGCATAGACCCGATCGCCGCAGACGGTCGGCGTGGCCCGCGGCCCGAAGCCGTAGGCGGTTTCGTACGCGCACGGGTAGGCGTGCTTCCAGACGACCTTGCCGGTGGCCTCGTCCAGACAGAGCACTCGCTCATGGCCTTGCGTCTTGTCGCGGTAGTCCCACCGGATCTCCATGTCGGCCGAGGCCCCTTCCTCCACGGCGCGATCCATCAGGTACACCCGACCGCCAGCGACAGCCGGCCCGGAGAACCCCGGTCCGATCGGCGTCCGCCACCGGACCGGCGGTCCCTCGGGCGGGAACCGCTCCAGGACTCCGTCCTCGCGCCAGACACCATCGCGCAGCAGTCCCCGCCACTGCGGCCAATCGTCGGCGTGGCCGGGAAGTGAGGCCCACAAGAGGCACGCTAGCGCCAGAGGGAGCGGTCGAACTACGAGACGGCTCTTCATCCTGTGTTCCTCCCCGCCGGAGTCGTTGGCGTCACGGCCGGCGGCAGGTCGTGACGGTACTTCGTCCACATCGCCTTCACGAACGGGTCCGAGGCCTGACCTTGAGTTTGCCCGGAGAGCAGGCAAACAGCAAGCGGGCCAACCTGAGTTCTCCGGCGTGACTACTCGGCGAGCACCGGGAACTCCGAAATCCGCAGGCGCGTGCATCCGTACGGAACCAACTCCAGATCCACCAGCGGCTCGCCAGATCGCACCGGGCTGACAAGCGTTTCCCCGGCGGAATTGGCCTCCAGCTTCCACGCCGGGACGACACGACCCCCGGCACGCAGCACGACTGCGGCCGTCTCCTGCGCGAACGGTTGCGGGCCGGGTTCCGCGACCCGCAGCACTTGAATCGACTTCTCCGGGTTCTGCCGATCCACAAGCAAGCCGAAGTTCCAGGGCGTCTTGGGGTGGACCGCCCAGTCGATCACAGGCAACGTCGGGTGGTGCCGTTTGAGTTCCTCAAAACGTTCTCCGATCTTCAACGAATAGACCAGGGGCCCCCGGTGAATCGCTACCGCACCATTGTACCGGGTTTCGGTCCGAACCTCCATTGGCAGCTTAAGCGCGACTTCGTCGCCGGACGACCAGCGACGACGGACGACAATGAATTGTCCCGGCTTGGCGGGCGCGCATTCTTCGCCATTGGTGAGCGTGGCCCCCTCGGCCCAACCTGGCACGCGCAGGTGCAGCGAGAACTCGACGGGTTCTGCGGCGGTCACTTTGAACCGAATGGTCTCGTCGAACGGATAATCGGTAATCTCCTCGATCGTCACTTCGGCCCCACCACCAACTTTCGCGCGCACGATGGTGGGACCGTAGGCCACCGCGGCCAAGCCCTGATCGTGTGTGGCCATCCAGAGATGAGAGACGAATTTGGGCCAGCCTTGGTGCATGTTCGCCGTACAGCAACCGAAGTGGGGCTCCAGACCGTAGAGGTTCGAGGTGTCGCTGTTGGTGCTCCACCGCCGCTTGGCCACCGAGCACAGCACCTGGTTGGCCTGCTGGTCGTACTGGTGCGCCCAATAGTCGGGAGTGCAAGCTCCGGGATTGGCGTTGTAAGCCAGCATCTCCAGCCGATCGGCAAAGGCCGGATCGCCGAAAATCTCGAGCAGGTTCTCCAGGGAGAACATCGACTCGACTACGGCGCACAGTTCCGTCCCCTGGGTCGGCCGCTTGCCCGAAAGGTGCTCGTCGCCCGAGAACCGGCCGCCAACCTGGCCGTGGTGCTCGTCGAGGCTCGCCCATCCCTGGTAGACCGCCTCCCTGTGCCGAGGGTCTCCGGTCTGCTGCCACCACAGGCCGGGGTACTTGGTCGCCATGGCGACGTTGACCACGTGGGCGGTCATCCCGACGTCTTTCCAGTCGTAAGGGACCTGGCCGGAGTTCAGGGCTGCGGTGGTCCAAGGAAAGTCGGTGAAGTAGCTGATCCAGTCGCGGCTGTTCTTCTGGATCGACTCCGCGACCTCCAAGACCTGCCGATTTCCCGTCCGCCGATACAGCCAGTAAGCCGCGACCACGTTCTCCATCGCTCGGACGCCCCGCCAGTCCTTGTCGGGCCAGTCGGGCGGAGCTTTGTGCAGATAGGCGAAGTAGTTGTTGAGCAACTCCAGCGCACGCGGGTCCCCCGTCGCCTCGTGGTATTGCGTGAGCACCTTCAGGGCCACGGCCAGCGGCCAGCGGTCCTTGTTCTTGGCCGGACCAAACCAGCCGTCTGGCTGCCCGCTGGCCAGGATACCTTCGAGCCAGGGCCTGGTCTTGGCAATCAGCCGCGGATCGTCGAGCAGGTAGGCCAGCGGCACCAGTCCGTCCAGATAGTAGGGCCCGCGTTCCCAGCTTTCTCCGTCGCTGCCCTTCCAGCCGGTCTTCACCAGCGGCGGCCAGAATTCGTCCAGATGCCCGGTCAGTCCGTTGGCCTGGATCGTCAGTTGGTCCTTGAGCCAGCCTTGAGGCTTCACGGACCCCAGCGGCAGTGCGACGAACTTCGTGGGCTGCAGGGGTGGCCGGTTGGTGGGAAAGTGCCGATTCAGTTCTTCTGCCCCGGCTAGCGGTCCACAGGCGACGGCGGCTACGACGACGGATAACAAGAGCGTTCGGTGCATCGTGGGTCTCCGTAGACTTCTTCACAGGATCAGGTCGTTGTTGATGATTTGCGGTAACCCGCTAGGGCGCCACCAACGCAGTATGAGCCCGCATTTGCAGGTGATTCCAGAGCCTCTGAGCCGGGCCGACCACGGCGGCCTGGTCGAGCGCCAGTGGACCATGCGGCAGTAGGTAGACAATCTGCGTTTGGGGCGTGCTGACCGAAAGCTCCTTGCCCCACAGGTTCAGCACCGACAACCAATCGCCGCCATCATAGTAGCGAGTCACGTCATAGCCTACGTCGGAATGTGCCGCTTCCCAGCGACGCTCGATGACTACGCCCAACCCACTGCCGCCGTCCCGGGTGAAGGCGCAGTCGAACCATCCGGCCAACCGGGCGTTATCAGGACTTGGGCCCGACCCGAGGTAGCCGAACAACAGGTCTGAGTAGTCTGAACCGTCGCGCAAGGTTCCCCGCCGGACCAGTCCGCCTACGCCGGGCTGCAAGGCATACACTCCGCCGCGCTGCAGCATCCGGCAGCCCTCGGCGGAGGCCGTCACCTTCATCTCGGCACACGGTCGGAAAAACCGCTCGATGCGGATGACCGGAACCGCAGCATAGCAGAAATATCGGCTGAAGCCCTCAGCCTGCGGGTTGCCGAAGGGGATCGTGACAAGCAGGCCGCCGGGGAGTTCCTTCAACTGAGCCGGCTGCGCCCCGGTGTAGCCCGTGCTGGAGAAGGCCCAGGGCGAGCCCAGGAGTTCGGGCCCATCGGCCTGCACCTTGAGCGAACGGACCTGATCCTTCGCCAAGTCCAAGGTGGCGACGTAGCCGGAGGCGGTGACTGTCAGCGAATCTCCGCTGCGTGTGGTCTTTAAGGCGGCCACGTTCTGCGCGGGACTGCTGTTCAGCCGGAACGCGACGGGCTGGTCCGATGGCCGTGACTTGGGCGTCCAGGTCAGAACGTCAGTGGAGTCGTCGGGCAAACCCGGCAGGACGGTCGCCGCCACGGCTTCCGCGGCGCGCCCGTCAGGGCCCAAGACGGAAGCCGCGCAAATCTCCGTGCCCACCGGGGCATCCGCAAACAGCGGCAGACCGCCGCCGGGCGTGTCCGTGGGCGGCTGGTAAACGACACAGGCCCCCGCTGGCAAGCCCCGCGCGGCCATGGTCCACAAGTCGGTATTAAGCACGGCGAGACCCTGTGGGGGAACAAGCCGCAAGCCATAAGCATGCACGCCGCCCTGCAGGGGCAGTAGAGCCGTCACCGTGACCTCGCCTTCCGGTGCCAGCGTGGCTACCGTCTGCTGCGTCGTCACACGGAAGTCCGAGCCGTGGCCCTGGCCGAATTGCACCGGGACCGCACGGGCCGTCATGCCGCCGTGGTTGCGCAGAACGGCGCTCAACTCCAACGCCTGGCCCTTCACCCGCGCCTGCAGCGAACCTGGCTCGAGCGTCAGCACCGGATTGACGTAGTACTCGCCGCACAACCCGTCGGCGTACTCCGCCACGCCGGGCGCCGCGTTGCTCGTAAAGAAGCCCACGCCGGGCAGTTCGGGAGCGATGGTCCTGAGGTGCCGGATTTGGCGGAGCACGTCCTCGCGGGTCGGAACCACCGTAGGCTGCTTTTTTTCTTGGTCTTCGATCACGTTGATTCCCAGCCCCGGAATCATCCGGTCCAGGCAGCCCACCTGCCGCGCACGCCGCACGTAGGCGTCGATCTTGCCCAGGTGGTTGCCGCTGTAGTTGAGGTAGATCTCGGGTACGAACAGGTCCACGGCGTCGCGCACCTCCCGCCAGTGGTCGTGTACGCCCATGTACCACAGCGCTCGGCAGCCCGTGGGGTGAGCCTGCTTGTGGGCACGCACCGCCGCGATGATCTTCCGGCCGGTTTCGTCGTACGGGCCGATCTCGTCAATGGCGATCCAGGGCGAGTCGGTGTACGACCTGGTGAACTGCTCGACCGACCATTCCTTGTAGCACACGCCGCCTTTCCAGGCGCAGGGCAAGGTGCCGCGCCAGAGCCACCAATCCCGTTCCTCGGGCTTGACCGTGGTTGGCACGTTGCACCACTTGAAGTGCCGAGGCGATCCGAACCACAGGAACACGAGCGGGCGGTGCGTGACCGGCACGTCCTGCTCGACCCGCGCCCACGGTGTCGTCGAGTCGGCACAGACGGCGCGGAAGGTCAGACGATGCCAGCCGTCCGCCTGCGGGGTCCATTGGAGCGTCACGTCCTGGTGCTCGCCGGCGGCCAATTTCAGGTGAACCGCCTTTTCCGCAACCGGATGCTCTGCTACCTCAAGCGAAACACGAAAACCTCCTGTCAGCGATCGGTCCGCCGGAGCGCGCAGACGCACCGTGTAAGTCACCGGTCGGCCGACGCTCGGAATACGTGCCGAAGTGCCAATGTCGTCGCATGTCAGCGTGGCAGCAGCCGAAGCCAAACTGCCGGGCATTGCCAGGCACCAGAGGAGAAACAGGCGGTTCATGTCGGTCACCCGTTAAGAACTTGTCCGTCAGGGAGATCATTCAGGGTTTCAGCCGATACATGCCCAGATTGTCAAACCAGCAGGCATCGTCGTCCGTGATCTGCCCGGTGACGTTCAGCAGCACGACCAAGCGTCCCACGCCCTCCGGCACGGTGACGACACCGAACGCCGATTGCCACTCGTCCTTGCCGGACTCAAACGGGAACGTCTGATCCAGGTGCTCCTGTGTCCAGCGTTCTTCGGCCGTTTGCCAGCGAATGACCAACGTCGGCTGCGAGCGACCCTGCGGTCGACAGGTGACCTCGATGGCATAGTCTTCGCCGGGCTGAACGGCCAAGCCCTGGATGAAGCAGCCCCACTTTACTTTTGCAGCTCGCCCGGAGCCATCGCCGACTTCAGCATCCCAGGCGAACGTGCCGGCCGACGTCTTTTCATCCTGCCAGGCGCCAAACTCCGCTGGCAGCGATCCTGCCTGGGGATTCGCCGCCTGGCGGAAGTCGGCGTTCTTGGCCAGGTTCGTCAGCTGACCCGTCTTGCGAAGTTCCGCCAGCTCGGCCTTGGCTGCCGCCAGCGGATCGCGCGTGTAGGCGATGGCCCGCGTGATCCCCGGCATGGCTTCTTCCCACAGCCGTCCCTTGCCGACGGTGTTCGGCAACTCTCGTGGCGGCCCCCACCAGCGACACTGTTCGCCGTAGATCCACACGTACTGGTCAGCGGCATCGCGGGCAAACCCCAAGTTCCGCTGGAGCCGCGCCAGACGTGAACCGTTCAAGGGCGGGAAATAGTAGCGGTTGCCTTCCTGGTTCAAGTACATGTCCAGGTAGAAGCCGAATCCCGCCTGCACTTGTTGGCGATACTTGGCGCGGTTTTGCGGCGACACCAACCGGACGCCGGCGCCGTGCCAGGAACGCATCTCGTGGGCGGCCTGTAGATAGGCTTCGGCCGAGTCCATGTAGTAACCGTTCTCGCAGCCGTCGACCAGAATCATTCCGGGCGGCACGGCGTCCAGCATGCCGTCGATGAAGGCGGGCAGCAACCCGTATCCGGAGGAAGCCAGAATGCTCTCCGGCTGTGTGCTGCGGCCCGCTTGGAAGTTGATGCTGTTCAGCCACAGGGCCAGCAGTACGGCGTCCGGGAACTCCTGCGTTACTGCTTGGACGAACTGGGTGCCGCGGCGGCGAGCAAGTTTCGCGGCTTCGGCAAAGGTGCCGCCCTTGGCGGGATCAAACCGGAACTGTGCCGCACCGTACGACTCGAAGTCGATGGCCAATCCCTTGCCGCCGCCCTGTTTCATCAGCCACGCACAATGAGCGGCTTTCTCGGCCAGCGCCGCCCAGCCGGCATCGTCGTCCCAGGCCAGGTTACCCGGCGTAGCGTTGAACCGTACGAAGTTGTCCTTGAATCGCTCAAAGTGGCAAGCCTGAAGATCGTCCAATACCGGCTTCAGCCAGTCGCGTTTCCACGGCCTGCCGTCCCAGATCGCTTCACTGCTCAGCCGAATCCCCTGCCCGTCCTGAGCGTCGACGCGGAACATGACGCCGTCGAAGGGCGCCGTCCGTTCCATGTCGCGCCAGTGCTGGCGCAGTTGGGCGGTGGAGGGGATGTCCCAGCCCAGTTCGATGAACTTCTTGTTAGGTGGCGCGGCCTCCAGAGTCTGGTTTCCCAGAGCGATAAGCAGAAGCAAGGCCGTGTGGCGCAACAGACGGTACTGTTTCATGATCCCATTTGTCTCCCTGAAAGAACATCGCGGGGGTTGGCCGTTGCCACATTTCATTTCACCCGAACCGAACTCAATCGGTACAGCCGATCAGTCTGCGGTGCGTCGATCGCCAGGCGGATGGACGGGTTTTGGCGGGTCGGGTCCACCAAGGCCAGGCCCAACGTGTACAGCCCGGTTTGCAGTCTTGCGGGAACCCGCAGAGCCGCGGCAACTGTCTGGTCTCCGGGTATCCAGCCGGTCGGATCGATCTCGGCTTGCTCCTGCTGGCAAACGACGGCACCGGTGGAATCCACCAGGTACAGCTCCAACGAATAACGGCGATACAGCTTGCCCACGCCGACATTTGACCATTTCATGTTCACCGCCAGTGTTTCACCATCGGTAACGCTGTCAGCGTGCGAGATCTCCCGCAACACAAAGCGGTAGCCGGCCCGCCTCGCCAGTTGTTCCAGCTTGAACATCTGGTCGGGCGGCACCTTGCCGACGTTGTCGTTGATGAAGGTGACGTGGTTGGCAGCCATGAACTCCAACGCCCGATCGAAGGACCAGCCGCGTTCGATCAAGTAGTCGTAAGGACCGTACCACTCGAAGACCACAGGTGCCCGCTTCCACTGATCGGCAAAGCCCTGGACCTGGGAGTACTTCTTGGAGCCAATCCAGTTGGCTTCGTGCCACGGCGAGCCAACCCCGTCGCGGCGAAAGCCGGTGCCGCGCGCCAGGGCGTAGGCCAGGGCCTCGGCATCGTCCGACATCGAAGCCAACTGCGTCTTATGGAAGCCGTCCAGGTACATGTCGATGATCTGCTTGCGAACGGACCAAGGCTGCGGGTGCTTGGTGTGCCACTCGCCCCAGATGCCATAGGAGCCGATGTCGAGGAACTCGATCTGCGGATTGCCGTCGTAACGCTTCGCCAGGGCCTTGATGAACCGGCCGTGTTGCTCCAGGTACAGCGGATCACCGTAGTCGGGTTCGATCCGGGTAATCCGGGCCCCGCCCGACGCGATGTCGGCGCCGCCTGCCACATACTCGAAAGACCTGCAGCCGGCGTCGAAGAGCCACTTCGGCGAGCAGTAGTAGCCTTTGGAGTGGGCGTTGGTCGTCATGATCCGGAAGGCGATTCGGGCCTCCCGCTTGGCCCAGGCAGCGATCGCCTCATCGATCAGGCGCCAGCTGTATTGGCCTTCAACCGGCTCAAGCTCCTCCCAGTTCAGCCGGAAGTAGGCGACGGAATACGGGAATCGGCCTGGACCGTCCGGCAGGCGTCGCATGGTCATCCAGCCTTGGCCCGGATTGGCAAACGTCTCGTCCGTTTCCCGAAACTTCGTGACCACTTCCGTGGCTGTGGCGTTTGTCGACCTCCAGGCTGTGAAACACATCGTGGCGCTTAGGACCAGAAAAGTGCTACGTTCGAGCAGCATGCACCAAATGTTCATGTCAGTGCCTTTCTCTCACCAATCATCAAAGGTCTCGGAGTGCGGCAGCGTGGACGCGTGAGCTGATCTGAGGGTCTACGGCTCCAGTTTGTTACAGGCTTTCTGAGGGCCGATGCAAAACAGACTACCTTCCGAACGAATGAAGATCCGGCCGCCGGAAATAGCGGGACTCGCATGGCACCGAGCTTCCAGCGTGTTCTTTGCCAACTCCCGGAACTCCCGGCCGGCTTCGATCACGGTCGCGGTCCCATCCTCGGCCAGGCAGTACAACCGGCCTTCGGCAAGCACCGGTGAGGCCCCGTGCCTGCCACCGAGCCGCTGTTGCCAAAGGACTTCCCCAGTGCTGGCATCGACGCACGTCGCGACACCAGATTCCTTGACACAAAACAGGAGACCGTCAGCGTACACGAAGGACGGAATCAGGGGCACATTGTCACGGGACTCCCAGGCGATATATGCCGCCGTCGCCTCGCCCTGTCCACCCGGACGAATGGCCCGGATCGCCGGGGCTCCGTAACCTGAAGACGTGAAGACCAGACCGTTGCCGAACACGATCGACGGCACCACGCCCTCACCCAGGCTGCGGACCGTCCAGATCCGCTGGCCGGAATCAGGCTCAAACCCCTGCACGACGTCGCCGGCACCGCTGATCAGTTGCAGCCGACCGCTGACGTCGATGATCAGCGGCGTGACATGGGCCTGCCGCGACAAGCCGCGTGTGGCGCGCCACGTTGGCTGACCGCTGCGTTTGTTCAACGCGACCAGAAAGGCGCCATCCCACGCCGTACGAAAGCCGATGTTGTCCACGTCGGCAGGGCCGTTGCCATCGAACGGCATGATCAGCAGGTCGCGGTACAGGATCGGGGAGGCCGCCAGCCCGTGCTTGCTGACGAACTGGCTGTCCCGCCAGCTCCAGGTAACGTGGCCCTCGAAATCAACGGCCACGATTCGGCCGCCGTTGAACGCGGCGTACACCCGACTCCCGTCGGTCGTGGGCGTGGGCGTCGCATGGGAGTTCTCCGCCATCTTACGAGGCGATTCCTGCCGAAACACTTCCTTGTCCCAGAAAACGTTCCCGTGCTCGGTGTCGACGCAGATCACGTGACAGGACTTCCCGTCCGGCGTGGCCGACGTCACGAAGACGCGATTCTCCCACACCACGGGCGATGACCAACCGATCCCTGGAATCTCCACACGCCAGGCCACGTTCTCAGCCAGGCTCCAAGTCAACGGCAAGTTCTTCTCGTGGGAAATCCCTTGGCCGGTCGGTCCACGGAAGCCGGGCCAGTTCTCGGCCGCGCAGGGCCGAACGATCAGGACTGTGACCACAGTGATCCACGGGAGCGTTCTTTGCAGGTGAGAAAGGGACATGACTTGTCACTCCAGTCGTTGTCCACGGATCGTGATGGTGACGTGGGCGATTTTCTGACCCCTGGTGTCGTAGCGCACGAACGCCTTGAGCCATCGGGTCACCAGGGGACTGTGCGCGGGCAGGGTGTCGATGGTGCTCTCCAAGAGAATCGTGCCTTGCTCTTCGTTCGCCGCCACCGGATACAGCTGAGCTTTCTCCAGGGGCGGGACGGTGGTGTAGCCTTCCATCTGTTTTGCCGCCCACCGCGATAGAGACCGGACCCGCTCCGGAGTCAGCAAAGACCGGACCGTTGGCGTCCTTGTCTTCCACTCCGCCTGGACCCGGCGCAGATCATCGGCGCGCTCCGCGTCATCCGCCGCCGACCAGCGAGAATCATTTGGACGACCGTCCATGTCTGCAATCCGTTCCATCTCCGGGACAAAGGTGAGCCAGGAAGGCACCCACTCCAGCACCACGAGCAAGGGACGATGGTCCGACGCCACCGGTTCGTCGATGACCTGCTTCTCGACGACGTGCCAACCGTCAACCGGCCGGAAGAAGACGTAGTCGATCTTCAGCCGCGGCCGGCCTGAGGGGCAGGTTGGGTCGGGTTGCCCTGCCGTCGCATCTGTCCAATGCGGTTGCAGGACCTTGATCGCCGGACTGTCGGGGACGTCATTGAAGTCCCCCGCCAGGATCGTGGGCAGTGCGTTGGTCGCGGCGAGGGCCGGATTGAGTTTCTGAGCCTGACACAGGCGGAGCGCCGCCTTGGCATGCTCCAAGTGTGTACTCGCAAACACGATCTCCGGTCCGTCTACGCCGAGCCGAACGCGAGCAGCCAGGGCACAGCGAGGTTCGCAGCCCTCCGCGAACGGCAGGCTGTGGACCTGGACCTCGGTCAGCGGGTATCGCGATAGAATCGCCTCACCATACTGGCCGCCAGCGAAGTCCATCGCCTTTCCAAACGCCACGTGCGTTTCCGTCAATTTCCCCAGTTCTGCAGCCTGATCGACGCCCCTGGAGCGTGTGGTCTTCTTGTCGACCTCCTGGAGTGCCACGAGGTCCGGCGTCAGCCGCTTGATGACTGCGGCGGTGCGCGCGAGATCGATCTTGCCGTCCGTGCCCTCGCCGTGGTGGATGTTGTACGTCAGCATGCGTACCCGCAACGGCTCGGCCGCCCAGCATGACGCGAAGGAAGCGGCGCACGCAAGAATGGCCAACAGCATGGCACTGCATTGGATTCTCGTCCCGTGTGTGTTCATTGCGCAACCTCCAACTTCGGCTGCCCCGACGCGTTCACATGCAATCGTCCGACCTGGGCGCGTCGGTCAGCCTCGCCCGTGTCAGGAAGGAGCCGCTCTTCGTGGTTCCGGGCAGCTTGCCGCGTGGGCGACCAAAAGCCGACGTACACCGTGAAGTCTCTGCCTTTGGCATCGCCCGGAAGGTTGAACGTGCATCCCAGCTTGATCGTTCCGGGCTTCCGCAAAACTGGTAGCACGTCGTCGGATTCTGGGTACCCCTGAAACACAGTACGGCCGTCGCGGTCGAAGTGACAAAACGGACTGGCATCATCTGGAAGTGGGTTGTGGGTCGTCCATGTCAGCGGCAGCACATACTGGCCGGCACGCTGTTCTAGTTGTCCGACTTGGACGCCATAATCGCCTACGACCCTGACCGTGCCCAGGCGGTAGCGGCGCTGCCCATCATCGCCGTCCAACGGCAGCGCGATCCGCGGCGAGCCCGTCGCCGTCCCGACAGAGACGAACACCTCATAGTCACCGCCCACCAGTTGAAACGGCAGATCGAATGTCGCCTTGTGTTGGCGCGTCTCCGCTTTGCCCGGTTCGGCGACCGGCAACATTCGTACATCCAGGCTCTGGTCCACAAAGACGCCTACGATGCCGCCCTGCCGATCCTTGAACGTGAAAGCCGGAAAGCCACCCGGCAGGCAAGGGGCCACGCCCGCGTTGCGCCACATGCACTGTATCGCACACGATCCGCCCGCGCGGACTGTCCGGGGCCACGATGCCTCAGCCAACTGCAGCCGGTAACCCAGCCGCTGGTTGATGCGGCTTACCAGTTCCCGGTTCGCGTCCAGGAACTCCTGCGGCCACCAGTGGATCGAAGCGTAGCTGGCGTGGTACTCCTCGATGGCCTGCAAATACAGGCTGCCGTCCTGCCAGGCACCGCGGTCTTTGGAGCCGCCGTAGTGCTCCGATTCCAAGATCACCGGGACCTTGGGCCAGAACGCCTGCGCCCACGCGGCGTGAAAGTAGGCACGCTTGCCCGCCTGCACCAAGATGCTGTCGTCGCGCAGGGTCAGGCCACGCTCAGCAGCATACTGGATCACAGGATTCGCGCCGGTGGCGTCCGGCCCTCCCATGTCATCGTTGGCCGCCAGCAGGGTGTGCTTGAAGTGCTTCTGGTGCAGGTCGATGTGCCGTTTGACCGTCTCGGGCAGGATCGGCCGCTTGGTGCTCGCCCACGTATGTCCTTCGCCCCAGACACCCAGGGACCCGATGTCGACAAAGGCGACTTCCGGGTTGCCGTCGTAGCGGGCAGCCATCGCCGCCAGGAAGCGGTCCAGCTTGGCCAGGAACACCGGATCGTCGTAGTCTGGTTCCCAGAATGGACCGTCCGCCTGCACACCGGCACCGGGGCGGAAGTTGTAGCCCTTGGCACCAGCGTCGGCGACCCACTGCGGCGTGGCCCAGCGCGTCCAGGACTCGCAGCACGAAATGCGAAACGCGACCTGCTTGCCCTTGGCAATCCAGCGTTGCGCCGGCGTGTCCAGCACTGACCAGCTGTACCGGCCTTCGGCGGGCTCGATGTACGACCAGGGGATGCGCAGGTAGATCACCGACAAGCCAGGCCAGTTGTCGAGCGTGTCCGCGGGTGCCAGCTTGGAGCCGTAGTGGGCCGGGATGTTGTCATAGTAATGGAACACCCAGCCCATGCCCGGGTTGACGAGGGCGGCGCCGTTGTCGGCGGGGCGGACGACGGCGGCTTCGTCCTCCGCCCGGACTCCGTTGCCCGGGCTAAGGACGCAGACGACAAGACAAACCCATAGCCGTTGCATGAGACTTCCTTTCGACGTTCCAGCTCGTCTCGGCGCGGTTCGGGGGGCATCGAGGGGCGGGATCACCACGGCTTCCCGTAGCCCGTGCTTGCGGTCGATGTCCGTAGGGGACGGTGAAGCCGAACGCCGTTATGATACCAGCGTCGCGAGTGCCGCGTCACGCCCCGTCCTCGCCAGACGCCGATTGTGGGCCGGCAGGAGCAACGACACGGAAAGGTGTCTTCTCTGGCCGCGAGACGCCCTTTGCCTGGATTCCGAATCCGCAGTTCAACGTGGTCTTCACGATCAAGCCGGACCAACGGCCGCGATCAGACGCTCATCCTCCGCTGCAGTTCGTGGAAGAGCGCGCCGACGTCGTCCGCGTAGATCGTCGTGCCGCAGCCATGAACCGCCTGGGTCGTCTTTCCTCCCCGCGTCCGCCTCCAGGATTTCTGAGGGTCATTAACGCGGAATCGCACGGTCGGCGGCTCGCTCTGATGTATCGGCTCGACGATCCAGTGCCACCGCGCCTGGAATCGCGTGAACGGCAGCGTATCGTCAATCAAGAACGAATGGGTCCAGGACAGGGTGATCGGGTGCCAGCACCTGGGTGCAACTCCAGAGTCCAAATTGACGTGCAAGAAAATCAGATGGGAGCAAGGTCCGCCGGGCCAACTTCGCGACAGGAACCTCACGATTGGTTGGTCTGGGTTATGGTTGATGCACACCTCGACGGACCTCCCGGACGGGGGCTCCCACAGTTGGGCCGCGTCCGTGTCCAAATCGATTCTGCCTTCGCCTTTGGGGCAAAAGGGGCAACAGTCGAGTTTCATGCTTTCTCCTTGCGTTTCTGCTGTGCATTGCGGTCAGTCTGCGTACTTAGACGCGTCAGGCCACCCATCTTGTAAAACGCGGCCTACTCTTGCTGCGGAGATCCTCGCCCAGCGACGATTCCGGCGGCTTTCCGCCCGAGCCACCTCGTGCTCGCAAGCAATGCGTTTAAGCCCGGTGTACCATCATATGCGGCCTTGAAAGACATCTCAGATCGTGCGTCCTGATTGCCAATCTTGACACAAACAATGGACTCCGTCCCCATCTCCATCAGGTCATGGATGCAAGTGTCGATCCGGCTTTCGAGGCGTCGCAAGCGGACACTGCCCAAACTTGCTTGCCGAAGCCCTGATGGGGGTTGCTGTATCCGCCGTGCGGAGATTGTGCTGAACCCCATCGATGGTCACGTAGAACGTACGCCGAGACGGGCGGAACCACGGTTCCGGATTGCCACGAGGCATGAGCGAACCCTTCCATAAAAGACCCTTGAAAACAGCAGGAAGGGCCGAAAGGTCCGCTTGTTAGAGCCCCTGGCCGGTTGCAGCCGGCCAGGGGTTCTTCTGTGACATCTTCTGTGACAGCAACGACTTTCGTCGCCGTAAGTCTAGTCGGGGTGGCGAGATTCGAACTCGCGACCTCTTGCACCCCAAGCAGCTTCTAAGACCGGCCGAAACACCCGTTTTCGTAGCGGTTCGCCCGTATTCTACAGCGGAAAAGCCCCTCTTGCAAGCACTCGCACCGATACGCCATTTTCCCAACAAAAACGCGGTATTCTTGGCAACGGGAAGCGCGCAAACCGGTACATACCGTTTTGCGCTTTGACTTCGGCCGCCGTGGTGACGACGGCCGCGGGGACCGTCGCCGGCTCGTTGCGGTTCGACCTGCAGGCC
>CAYPGE010000206.1:0-15510 GCA_964409865.1 uncultured Pirellulaceae bacterium | reverse complement strand
CCGATCGCGGAAGCGGACGTACCGCTCGCCGATCTTCAACGAATAGGTCAGCGGCCCGCGGTCCACCGAGACGCTGTGGTGATTCTTGCTCCAGGTGCGGAGCGAGATCTGCATTGGCAGCTTCAGCTGGACCGTGTCTCCGTCTTTCCAGTGGCGTTCGATTTTGATGTAACGCAACGGCTTGGCCTGAACGGGGACCTGTTCCCCCGCCACGCCCAGTTCCGCGTGGCGGCACCAGCCGGGCACGCGCAGATACAGCGGGAACGACACCTCGCGGGCGGTCTTCACCGTCAGTTCCACCTGCTCGTCGAACGGATATCGGGTCGCCTGGAGAATGGTCACTTCAGCCCCGTCGGCAACCTTGGCCGTGACTTGGCTCTCACAGTACAGCGCCGCGGCCAGTCCGGCGTCGGGCGTGGCGAACCACAGGTGTTGCGCGTAGTACGGCCAGGCGTGGCCCCAGTTGTGCTGGCAGCAGCGGTGTTCGTGCGGGTCGAACAACAGCATCGGTCCGCCGTTTTGCAGCCCCGGACTCTTGGACTCGTGGTCGGACAGGACCAGGTTGGGTGCGGTCAAGTAGCGCAGCGCCCTGTAGTCCGGCGTAAAGGCCGCGGGCAAGGAATTGAACGCCACGTCCTCGCACCGGTCTGCCCACAGCAGATCGCCCGTGATCGAAACAAGCGTTTCCGTCGACAGCATCATTTCGACCATGCCGCACGTCTCTACCGCCTGTCGCGGATCGTCGCGGCCGGGCCGGCAGTTTTCGTCCCCGCCGAAAGTGCCGCCGGGGACTTGCCCGTACATGTCGCGGAACTTCTCGAAATTCCGATACGCGCCCTGACGATGTTTGAGATTGCCGGACTGCATCCAGAAGATCGTCGGCTCGTCGAATGCCTGGCACATGTTGACATTGTGCCAGTTGATCACATCCTCGTCCCAACGGGCCGTGTTCCGGTGGACCTTTTCGGCCAATTCCAGCAACCATGCCTCCCCCGTTCGGTTGTACAGCCAGTAAACGCTCCACAGCAAATCGCCGCCCCGCATGGTGTCCCAATAGTCCGGCAGAAACTTGTCGTCCGGGATGGTCACCAGGTGCTTGAAGTACTGCGTCATCAACTCAGGCACCCGTTCGTCGCCGGCGTAGTCGTAGTAGTCTTGCAGGCAAAAAAGCATGATCATGTTTGGCCACAAGTCCGGTGCGCCCTTGATGCGCGTCCGGTTCGATTCCGGGCCGAACCAGCCGTTGGGCTGCTGGCTGCGGATCGCGGCTTCGATCCACAGTTTGGTCTCCTTCAGCAGCCGCTGGTCCTGCAACAGGTACGCCGCATTCGCGTAGCCTTTCAGCCAGTAGGGAACCTCTTCCCAACCCCGCTCGCCGCCTCCGCGCGGATTGAGCCACGCATTGCCCTGTTTGGCCAGGAACGTGCTGATCTCGCCCAGATGGCCGTGAAAACCGGCGGCTTGCAACTCCAGTTGCTTGCGGAGCCAACCCTGGGGCTTGATCGCCCCAATCGGCAGCTTGATCAGCGGGCTCGGCTGCAACGGTTCCCGGTTGCCGACGTAATGCGAGTTTCTGGCTTTCACGTCGGGGCAATCGACGACGGACACTTCGGCCAGCGCGGCCGAGGCCGCGAAGCAGGCGAGGCAGAATGCTGAGAGATTCGGGAAGGAACTCATTTCGGGACTCCTGTGGCAAGTTGCGTGCATGCCATCGCCGCTTGCGGGGCCGATCGCGGCAGTTCACAATACCCGCATCCCGATGGCGATTCAACGAGTGGCAATCCAGACAGAAAGGACCGAATGATGAGCAACCGATCGACGCAACGGATACTGGCACTAGTGGCGGCCTTGCTTGCCGCCCCATTTGCGGCAGCGGATGGCCCCAAGTATGCGGATCCCAAGCAGGTGGACGACGATTTTGCGCTGCAGGGCGAGTACACCGGACTGGTGGGCGGCGAGGGCGACCAGCAGAAGCTGGGTGTCCAGGTGATCGCTTTGGGAAAAGGCCGCTTCGAGGCCGCCGGCTACTTCGGCGGACTCCCCGGCGACGGCTGGAACCGGGAGAAGCCGCTGCGGGCCCAGGGGGAACTGAAGAGCGGGCGCGTCGTTTTCCTGACCGACGAGGGCTCCGCCAAACTGGCCAACGGGGAGATCATCACCACGGACCCGGATGGTAACGAGGTTGGCAAACTCAAGAAAATCTCCCGCGAAAGCCCGACACTAGGCCAAAAGCCACCCCTTGGGGCAGTCGTGCTGTTTGACGGCACGGCCGAAAGCCTGAAGAATTGGCAAGGCGGCCGGATGACCGATGACGGTTCGTTGATGGAAGGAACCACGAGCAAGCAGAAATTCGGCGACCACACGGTCCACATCGAGTTTCGCTTGGCGTACCAGCCCGAAGACCGCGGCCAGGGCCGCAGCAACAGCGGAATCTACCTCCAGGGCCGTTATGAGGTGCAAATCCTGGACTCGTTTGGCCTGGAAGGCAAGCACAACGAGTGCGGCGGCCTGTATTCCGTCAAGGATCCGGACGTGAATATGTGCTTCCCACCGCTGTCCTGGCAGACCTACGATATCGAGTTCAAGGCAGCCAAGTATGATGGTCAGGGAAAACTTGTCGCCCATCCGCGGACCACGGTTAGGCACAACGGCGTGGTGGTGCATGACAACGTCGAGTTGCCCGGCGAACGGTCGACGACGGCCGCTCCTGTGGGGCCCGGGCCGGAACCTGGCCCGGTTTTCCTGCAGAATCACGGGTGTCCGCTCCGATATCGGAACGTCTGGGTCGCGGGGCGGTGAGCAAAAAAGAGAGGTATTTTTGGACGAAGTTATTGACAGCCGCCGCGAAACTTGTTCATATTAGGGCAGTGGCGACCGGTTCCGGTTTCTGCGCTAAAGATGTAAGCTGCTCGGAAGTAGCCGGACTCGTTTCTCTTTATTTTCCGTTTTCCCTTTTGGAAGGAGTTTGCGATGAGAAGAAAGTTTGTAGGTCGCGGTTTTACGCTCGTAGAGTTGTTGGTGGTCATTGCGATCATCGGAATTCTGGTTGCTCTGCTCTTGCCTGCGATTCAGGCGGCCCGTGAAGCGGCCCGCCGCACGCAGTGCAACAACAACCTGAAAAACATTGGGTTGGGTCTGCAGAACTATCACGACACGTACAAGACGTTCCCGATGGGTGCGATGCACACGGGCCTACGGAACGCTCCCGCACTGGGGCCGTCTTGGCAGTACGGGATCTTGCCGTTCATGGAACAACGGAACATCTATGACAAGATCGCCAACACGATCCGTGCCGGGTACACCTTCGGCGCTCTGACGACCTCTACGGCGGGCGCGGCGGTGTTCGGTGCGGCCAATCTGAACACGTGCATCCAGCCGACGGGCAGCCGGCCGTTGGACAAGCTGGTCCCGGATTACATGCGCTGCCCATCCAGCCCGATTCCGGTGATGGTCGACCAGACGGGCAGCATTTGCTTGTCCACGTACGTGGGCATCGCCGGTGGTACGGACATCCTGCGATCCACCGATACGGGATACGGTACGCTGTATCCGCAGCCCAACCTGTGGGGCGGTACGTCATCGACCACCCGGGCCTATATCAATCGGGCAGGTGTTACGATGTCCACGGCAGGCGGTGCAGTGTCTTGCGTCATCACCAACAGTGGTATGCTTCCCATCGCGCAGCACGTCGGCATGCAGGGCTGTACGGATGGGACGTCGAACACCATGATCGTGGGCGAACAGTCCGACTGGCTGCGTGATGTCAACCGGCAGGTGTCGACCAAGTACCATGGCGATCCGGGCTGGAATCGCTCAGGTGGACCTGGCAGCGGCACCGGCACCGACCAAATGGGCGGTTTCATTAGCGGGACCACTTGCGTGCCCAGCATCCCTGATCAGTATTGGACCCAAACCACCGTTCCCGGTTCCACGACGGCGGTGCCACCTGTTGCCGATTGGCCGACCACTCCGATTATCTTCAACGTCACGACGGTGCGCTACAAGCCGCATCTGAAGGAAGTGATCGGGAGTTCTGCTGGCGCCAGCACAAGTGCCGCTGGTTGTGCCGAGATCATGGGTCACAACAATCCCCTCCAGGCCGCGCATCCCGGCGGTCTGCTGGTGGCGTTTGTCGACGGCTCGGTCCAGTTCATCTCCGGCACCACCGACTTGGCGGTGCTGCTGCGGATCGCCATCAAGGACGACGGCCAGACGGTGAAGATCAACTAGCGTCCGTTCCAGAGAAGCCCTACTTTTGCCAAGAGCCGGGCTTCTTGCCTCGCGTTGGATAGACGTGGTGAACAACCTCAGATCCCGCTGAACTCCCAGGTTCAGCGGGATCTCTTTTTTTGGGGGAATGCCTTCGCGTGGTAGGCCGGAACAAGTCCGCGCAGTTCCGGCAGCGATTCGAGGACAGGACGTGCCGGAACTGCGCGGACTTGTTCCGGCCTACTTGTTCCGGCCAACGGAGTTCTTTTCCCATGCGTTGTTTCATTCTGGCGTTCTGCCTGTTCGTGGCTCTTGCAGCGGCTCGGAGCTGCCCGGCCCAGATGCAATATCCGTTGTCGGCGGTTGTATCCGAGTCCGGGACGATCTACGTCGCCGACCGTAACTTGCCCGGCGTGTGGAAGATCGAAGGCGGCAAGCTGTCCCCGTTCTTCGAAGGCTCCAAGCGGTACCGCACGCCCTTGAATGCTGTCCGCTGTTTGGCAATCGGCAAGGACGGAGCGTTGCTGGCGGGCGACAGCGCGACTCGCGAAGTCTATCGCTTTGACAAGGACAGCAAACCCGTGCCCCTGACTGACGGCAGGATCGGCATCCCGATGAGTATCGCCGTCAACCGCACGGGAGACCTGCTGGTGGCAGACCTGGAGTTGCACCGGATCTGGAAAGTGCCCGCGGCCGGCGGCAAACCTGAGCAAGTCGCCGAGGTGTCGGCGCCCCGATGCGTCGTTGTCGACGGCGAAGACAACATCTGGGTCGTCTCGCACGGCAAGAATCAAGTCGTGCGGATCGTGGCCTCCGGCAAGGTCGAAACCGCAGTCGAGGGCCGTCCGTTCCTGTTCCCGCACAACATCGTGCTGGGCCCTGACAAGACGGCTTATGTCACGGACGGCTACGCCGAGGCGGTGTGGAAGATCCCGCCTGGCGGCAAACCTGAGAAATGGGTTTCCGGAGATCCGCTGGTAAACCCCGTAGGCCTGACTTGGAAGAAGGACAAGCTGCTGGTCGTCGATCCGCGAGCCAACGCGTTGTTCGAGATCACGCCGGACGGCAAGCTGGCGAAGGTGGCGGTGCAGTGATGAGGGCGTGGGGAGACGTAACATCTTAAATCTGAGATTTGAAATCTCAGATCTCAAATCTCAAATCTGAAATCCCAAATCTCAAATCACGATACTCCCTATCAAGAAAGGCTGTACCCATGACGACCTACGAGAGATTCGAGGACACGCCCGTCTGGCAGGCCGCCGCGGACTTGGCAGCGGCAATCTTCGATTGGGTGGAGCATCCCCTGTTTCGCGGCAAGGGCGACTTGGCCGACCAGTTGCAGCGAGCGGCGTTATCCATCTCGAACAACATCGCCGAGGGTTTCGAACGCGGAACAACCAACGAACTCATTCAGTTCCTGTATTACGCCCGTGGTTCGGCGGGCGAAGTCCGTTCGATGCTGGGGGTCATGGAGCGTTCGGTTCATTTTCGAGATCTCAAATCTCAGATTTCAGATTTCAAATCCCGTTGCGAATCCATCTCGCGGCAGATCCGAGGCTGGGCCAACAGCCTGCAGAACGCCGAGATTCCGGGCCAGCGGCACTTGAACGATCAGTCCCGCCGGGCGTACGAGAATCGACAGCGCCGGGAGGCATTCCTTCAGCGGATGGACACGTTCAACGACGAACTTCGTACCCGGCTCGAAGCTCAACGTCAGGCCCGGCAAGCCGGGGATTTGTCCAACGAGCCGCCTGCCGACGAGGGGCCGCACGGCGAGAAGCCGCATTCGAGAGGCAGTCCATGAACGTTGCGGTCTCAAATCTGAGATCTGAAATCTGAGATCTGAAATCTGAGATCTGAAATCTCAAATCTCAAATCTCAAATCTGAGATCTCAAATCTCAAATCTCAGATGTGAAATCTCAAATCATTCCGTGCCGGTCGCCCCTGTCCGATCGGCGACTCGCGCACCCTTGCGCCACAGGTACCGAATCGATCCGGCGACGATCCGTCCCAGTTGTTTCCACTGCGAGGGGTTACTGACCGCGAATTGCACCTGGCGGAACAGCAGCTTCGGGCGGACGTAGAACTCGCGAATGAACTGCTGCTGCTTGGCGAGCAGGATTTCGGGCGTCAGTCCGTGCGGAACGAACACCGGCTTCCAGTAGTTGAAGCGTTTCCAGTCCGACTCGTCGAGCGTGCCGTACTCGTGCGCGTGCTGGTACTGTTCGGTGCCCGGCATGGGAGTGTTGATGGTCACCACCACGTGCCGTAACGGGATTCGCTTGGCAAAGGCGATCGTCTTGTCGATGGTCTGGACGGTTTCACGCGGGTGACCGATCATGAAGAAACCCTTGGTGACGATCCCCAAGCGGTGGCAACTGTTGATCACGCGTGCCACGCTGTCCGGGCTGATATTCTTGTGAATCGTCCGCAGGATCTCTTCGTCGGCGCTCTCGATGCCGAAGCTGATGTACCAGCAGCCGTTGTCGCGCATGTAGCGGAGGAGGTCCTCGTCGACCGTGTTGATTCGCGACATGCAGCTCCAGGGGAACCGCAGGCCCCGTTGTCGAGCCAAGTCGAAGATTTCGTAGATGCGGGACCGCCGGACGGTAAAGGTGTCGTCGACAAACGAGATTTCCCGCGCGCCGTGCTGCGTCATCAAGAACTCGATTTCCGCCACGATGCTTTCGGCGCTGCGCATGCGGAACTGACGCCCGAAGGTCGTGTTTTCACAAAACGTACAGGCGTTCGGGCAGCCGCGCGAGGTCATGATGTTGGCGACCGGCAGCCGCTTGAAGTTGAACGGCGGCGGAGAGTAGATCCGCATGTCCGGAAGCATGTCGTACGCGGGAAACGGCAGGGTGTCCAAGTCGGCGATGTAGGGACGGCACGGGTTGACGACGATCTGGCCGTTTTGGCGGTAAATCAGGCCCCGCACACCGCGTGGATCTCCGTGGTCCGCGATCCTCTGCAGGAGTTCATCGAGCGTCTCTTCGCCTTCGTTGCGGACAGCGTAGTCAAACGCCTCGTGCTGCAGCGGATGGTCCGGTTGCGACGATACGTGAGGCCCGCCGATGACGACGATGGTCTCGGGGCGGGCGGCTTTGACGGCTTGGGCCAGTTGCAGAGAACGATGAAAGGCCACCGTCGTGGACGAAATCCCCAGGACGTCATAGCTGCCGGCGCGCAACTCGGCGACGAGATCGTCGTTGGTCAACTCGCGCGCTTCGGCGTCCACAGCCTGAACCGAGTAGCCCTGCTGGCGGAGATAGGCGGCCAGACAGAAGACTCCCAGAGGGATTTGTTTTCCGCCGAAGACGCCCAGTTCACTGCCGTAGCGATCCATCTTGCTGATGGGGGGGTAAACTAACAATACTCTCGGCTTGGTCAGCACCATCGCAGAACTCTTTCCTGTTTGCCGGTCAACGTCCCATTCTAGGAGAATGGGAATCCGCTGTAAAATAATCCGCGTTCGTGAAGAACTCCTCCGCGGGACATGGTGTTCTGGGACCGGTGAATCAACGAATGTCGGTTCCGGTTGGCGATCATCACGCGGAGCGTGATGGCTACGGTGATGCCGCCTTTTCGGGATCCACGGCAGAGAAGTACATGAAAATATCCGGTATGGTAATTCTCATCCCGGCCTACAGGCCGAATCAGCGGTTGGCGGGTTTTGTCCGTCAGTTGACTCGGTCGGGGGCGATGGAAGTCTACTGGGCCAAGATCCTGGCGGAGACGGTCCTTTTCTTTGCAAATTTTGTGGTGCAACGCGACTTGGTTTTTCCCCGGATGCCGGGACCCGCCGGGGGGCAAAGCGAGGCCGGGCGAGCCGGGAAGTTGGGGGACATGCGCTCGACCGACCCGTGATGTTGAGAGGCGATTTGCATCCAGTGAGGCGGATGGGCTATGCCGCGCGGACAGGCACGCAGAAAGCGAACGGCGCCACGAGACTGGCGGCCGACCGAGCCGGCGAAGTCCGGACAGCGCGTCTGGCCGGCCCCGAACACATGGGCCGCGGCGGTGATCGTGCTGGCGGGCGCGGTCGCCTACAGCAATAGCCTGCAGGGCGTGTTTATCTTCGACGATCCGCCGTCCATTTCCAAGAACGAGAGCATCCGCAGTCTGTGGCGTCTGGACAAGGTGCTGCTGCCGGTGGGGGAGCTGGATTACTACCGGCCCGTGTTGAACCTGTCGTTGGCCGTTTGCTACAGCGTCGGCGGACTGGATGTGGCCGTCTATCACCTTTTCAACCTGGGAATCCACCTCGCGGCCGCGTTGGCCCTTTTGGGCCTGGTACGGCGGACGCTGCTGCTTTTTCCCCACGACCACCACCTGCACCAAGCAGCGACGTCTTTGGCCTTCGTCGCCGCGCTGCTGTGGATGTTGCACCCGCTGCAGACGGAATCGGTCACCTATGTAATTCAACGGTGCGAGGCGATGTTCGGGCTCTTTACCCTGTTGTCGTTGTATTGCGTCGTCCGTGGGGCCACGTCGTCGCGTGCGTGGTACGGCGGCGCCGTTGCGGCTTGCGCGTTGGGGATGGGCAGCAAGGAGGCGACGGCCATCGCTCCCTTCCTGATCCTGCTCTATGACCGCACGTTCCTCGGACGTTCGCTGCGAGGCGTGTTTCAGAAGCGTTGGAGACTGTACGCGGCGTTGGCGATGACCCTAGGCATTCTGGTGCCCTCGATTGTTGCGTCCGATTTGGGGCACTCGCCGAGAACGACCGACCCAGTCACGATGTGGGAATACGCCCGGACCCAATTCGGGGTGGTCGTTCACTATCTGTGGCTCAGCGTTTGGCCGGACGCCCTGTGCCTGGACTACGGCTGGCCGGTCGCCGGATCCATGTGGCAAGTCATCCCCCCGGCCGTGGTCCTCGGCGTCCTCGCATCGGCGGTGTTGTGGGCTTATTGCCGATGGCCGAAGGGAGCCTTCCTCGGTGCCGCCTTCTTGATCACGCTGGCTCCGAGTTCGAGCATTGTCCCCATCCCGGACTTGGCGTTTGAGCATCGCATGTACCTTCCGTTGGCCCCGCTGGCCGTTGCCGTCGTCCTGGGAATTCACGAGGGCTCTCGGAGGCTGGTCGCCGCGCGTTCGTCGTGGGAGCCGGCGATTCGAATCTGCCTGTGCGGTCTCGTGTCAGCGACCGCGCTCGCTTTGGGAACTCGCACGTATTTGCGAAACCGGGATTACGCCAGCGAGTTGCGGATGCTGGAAGACACGTTCGTCAAGGCGCCCCGAAATGAACGTCCTCGCTACAACCTGGGACGAGTTCTGAACAATCTCGGTCACGCCTCCGTCGAGGCCGGAAATGCCAGCGAGGCCGTCGCGCAACTGCGAAGGGCACTGGAACTCGATCCGAACCATGCCAATGCGCACAACAACCTGGGCCGCGCGTTGACGCTGCTGGGGCAATTCGACGAAGCCATCGTCCATTTTCAGAAGGCCATCGCGATGGACCCAAGCGATGCCCAGTTTCACCACAACCTGGGCTACGCGCTCGCCCAGGTGGGCAGGCTTCGCGAGGCAATCGAACAAGGCGAGACAGCCCTGACGCTAAGAAAGGAATCGCTTGGAGAAAAGCACCCCGACTACGCGGACAGCCTGAACAATTTGGGACTCATGTGCCAAACCGCCGGCGACGACGCGCGCGCGGAAGACTTGATACGACAAGCCACGGAGATCTGGAAAGAAGTCTTGGGCGAAGAGCATCCCAACTATGCCGCCGGCCTGAAGAACCTGGCCTTGATTTACCATAGCCTGGGCGACCGGGGGCGCGCGATCTCCGTCTGTCGGCAAGTGCTGGAACTGAACCCCGGCGACGACCAGGCTCAGTACCTGATGGGCGTGCTGATCCGCGATCAGGCGCAGGGCCCGCAGGCAGCCAATCATGGGCGAGGAACGAAGCCAGTGGGCGCTCGGGCGACCGACCCGTAAACTCCGGAGGAACTCGTCATCCGGTAAGGCGGGGTGATTATGCCGCGTCCTTCCCTATCACGTGCTGAACCTGGGGTTCCATGTGGCGGCCGCCTTGACGCTGTTCGGCCTGGTGCGGCGGAGCATGCTGCGGAGCCCCCCGGACGACGAATTCCGCTCCAGGAACGCGGTCTTCACGGGATCGCGAAGATCAAGCCCGTGACGACGCCGGCCTCGGCGGCCGCTCCCCGGAGGCTCAGCGGCGGGCAATACAGATAAAACGGCGCACACGAGCCTGGCCGATCGTGTCCCAGGGTGTAGACGCACTCCCTGCACGGCTCGGCAGCCATCAGGTACGGCAGTGCCGGAATCGTGCCGAAGAAGTGGGCGGCGGAGACGATGGGCTGCGCGATTCCGCACGAGTAGCCGTGACGTTCCAGGTTGACCTGCTCGAAGTACAGCGGCTGGTGGCACACGGCGGGAGCTTCCCACCAGTAGGAATACAGCGGCCATGGCCGATTCGTGCCGGCCGCGTGATGCACTTGACCGGCGGCGGTGAACTTGGCCGCTGCCGGGTCAGCCGGCAAATCGCCAGATGCCGGCTGGATGTTGACCGAAAGTTGTTCGATCGAGCGGAGTCCGTCGTCGGCCGGGTGCGGCGGGCTGGCCAGCATGACCGTCTCCGCCGCCAGCTCACTGCACCAGACGGTGACCGTCACGAGCACGAGCCACGAAGCGATGCGCAGGCCGCCACAAGGGCTTGCCGCGATCCGTCGCGTTGGCGCTCCTCGGTCGCCCTGCGCCGTTGCGGACTGTAGCGATTTTACGGCTTGCGCGGATGGTAACGGGTGACGCATGGGTGGGGCAGTCCTGTCGTAAGCCGTGGCGTGAGACTTTCTGAACATCTTGTCGTCTTGGTTGCCATGAACTCTTGATAATCGTTACTACAGTCGAGAATGGTTCGCCCAGCACGACGCGTACGAAAGGCATACCCGGCAAGGTTTACCACATGGCTCCCAGTGTTTCTTGGCGATCATCACACGGAGTGTGATGGCTACTTGGACGGGGCGAAAGCTGCTTGCCGAGCGCTGCTCAGCGGCGGTGAGTGAGCCAATGCGTGATCTGGCGAACGAGGCTGGCGACCATCATCAGCACGATGGGCGCCACGAGGGTGAACAGGATGAAGATCAGACGGTTCGCGCCGGCGGGTTTCTGCAGACTGCGGACGAAGTAGTAGCCGGCCGCCGCCGTCACGCTGCAGACCAGCATGAACATCAACAGGCTGCCCACCCCAAATTGCACGCGGCGGCGGCGAGGAGTTTCGGGATTGGTCGGCGTCGGGGGGGCGGTCATGCGAAGTCCCGGTCCATGCTGGCGATCGTCTACGTGGCGTTGTGCGTGCTCGTCTGGCCACAGCGGCCGATTTCGGTAGACTAATGATTCGACGGTTTCACTTTGGAATCTTACGTTCGGTTGGTTCCGTTGGCAAAGGGAGACGCACGCACGTGATCACGATTCTGGACGACATCGTCGCTGCCAAGCGTCACGAGATCGCGGCGGCCCGCGCGGCACGGCCGGAATCGGATTTGCTGGCCGCGTTGTCGGACGCTCCGTCCGTGCGCGACTTCCTGGCGGCGCTGTCCGGCGAAGGGGGAATCCGCTTGATCGCCGAAGTCAAGAAGGCCAGCCCGTCGAAGGGGGTGATCCGCGAAGATTTCGATCCCGTCCGCATCGCACGAATCTACGAACGGCACGGCGCCGCGGCGATCAGCGTGCTGACCGATCAGCCGTGTTTCCAGGGCAGCCTGCAGTACCTGAGCGACGTCCGTGCGGCGGTCGGCGTGCCGCTGCTGCGCAAGGATTTCATCCTGGACGCGTATCAATTGTTGGAAGCCCGCGTCGCAGGAGCCGATGCGGTGCTGCTGATCGCCGAGTGTCTGGACGACGAGAGTCTCCACCGGCTGCACGACGAAGCCCTGGGACTGGGCATGACGCCGTTGGTCGAACTGTACGAGCCCGAGAATCTGCCGCGTGTGTTGGCGACCGGCACGCGATTGATCGGGGTCAACAACCGCGACCTGCGGACGTTTCAAGTGGACCTCCAACACACGATCCGCATCCGAGGCCAGATCCCGCGCGACCGGACCTTGGTCGGGGAAAGCGGCATCCACACCTATGCCGACGTGCAGATGCTCGAAGCCGCGGGCGTCAACGCGATGCTGGTCGGTGAAGCGTTGATGGCCAGCCCCGACATCGGCGCGGCGGTGGATCGGCTGCTGGGACGCTCAGGATCGCCGGCGTAGCATGGCTCTCCGAGCCGTGCGGATCTGCGCGGCCTGCGAGCGGGATTCCCGGTTCGCTGCGCCGGCCCGAAGCCGGGCCGGTCTACTCGTCCGGCGAGACCGCGCTGTTCTCATCCGGCGGTTCGGAGAGCAGCAAGGCCACAGCGGCGGCGGGCAGGAACAGCCAGGCAGAATAAAGCAGCGCCAAACGATGATCGCCAACCTTGGAGAACAGCCCAAAGAACACCGTGCCGAAGGCGGCCACGATGCGGCCGATGTTGTAGCAGAAACCGGCGCCGGTGGTCCGCAGCAAGGTCGGGAACAGCGGCGGCATGTACATGGTGAACAAACCAAACACGCCCTGGGAAATGCCCATGGCGCACAGACACCAGAACAAGTTGTCGTGCGAGCGCACCTGGCTGTAGGTCGCGTACATCGAGAGGAAATAACCCACGCACATCAGGGCAATCGTCCGCCGGTAGCCCAGGAAGCGGGCGATCCAGGCGGCCAGGAAGTTGCCGGCAATGGACGTGACCATCAGCAGGATCATCGCGTGGCTGACGAACGTCGTCCTCTGCAGGTCGGTCCAGGTCTTGATGTCGGGCAGGTTGCGGAGGTGCTGGAGCGACCAGAACGTAAAGGCCCAGTGGGCGGTCAACGAGGTGGCGCAGACCAGAATCGTGAGGATCGTCGTCCGCCGCACCGAGCCGCGGAACAAATCCAAGATCCCCGGCGCTGACTGCTGCGCCTGCTGCCTGGCGGCGTGCCATTCTTCCGGTTCCGGCACGGCGCGACGAATCCACAGCACCAGCAGGGCAGGCAGGATGCCGACCAGGAATACGCTGCGGTAGGCATACGTCTCGCTGGACGCTGCGACCACAGAGACCAGCACGCCCGCGAGCATCGCCAGCAGCACACCGATATTGACCGCACTCTGCAGAACCGCGGCAATCCACGGCCGCCAGCGGCGGGGCCAAGTCTCGGACAACAACGATGCGCCCACTGCCCACTCGCCGCCTATCCCCAAGGCCGCCAGGAAGCGGCAGATCAGCAGCTGCCACCACGTTTGCGCGAGGAACGACAACCCGGTGAACATGGCGTAAGTCAGGATTGTCAGCATCAGCGCCCGGGCGCGTCCCAGCCGATCGCCAATGCGGCCGAAAAAACCGCCGCCCAGCGCCCAACCGACCAGAAACGCCGCTTGGATCACCGAGCTGTAGTAACCGACGGCGTCGTCCCTCTGCCCCACCTGCAACAACTGGGCGACGAACGGCGTGGCGACCAGCGTGTACAGGTGCATGTCCAGGCCGTCGAACAGCCAACCCAGCCAGGCGGCAATGCCCGACTTCCATTGCTGGGGCGAAAGCTCGCGCAGCGACTTGACGTCCTGACTGCCGGGGGCCGGGCGGGGGGTGGGTTCAATGCTCATACGCGTCCTCAGTAGCCCTCACGCTCCGCGTGAGGATCAGCCCACCGAACGATGGTTGGATGAAACGCTCGCAGGCATCAGAGACCGCCAAGATCTTCCGCGTAACCGTATTTCTCGATGTACCCAGACCAGCGGCGCCGGATCTCGTCGCGGATTTCCGGCGTCAGTTCCTCGTGCCGATTCGGCTTGTAGTTCTTCCGTTGGCCGACGAACGCCTGTAACCGATCGCGGACCGTTTCAAACCCGTCGATCTCCAACTCGCGGTAGATCCGTTCGACCTGGCCCATGGTGTCCGCCACCAGGTCCTCGTAGCGGATGTCGATGATCTGGTTCGGAGCCAGCCGGGTCCGTTGCGACTCGAAGCCGCGATACATCCGCTCGAAGGCTTCCAAGATGTATTCGTCCAAGTGCTCGTTGTTGGGGATCTGCAGGCCCTGAGCCATGTCGAGCGTCGGCCACAGACGCCGCGTCGAGGCAAACAGGGTTTCCGGATTCCGCGTGATGTGGATGAACTTCGCGCCGGGAAACAACTCGGCCAGCACGCCCACCCGCCCCGTGTGCGGCGGAGACTTGAGGATCAACGGCTTTCGCTTGTAGAACGTCATGGCGCGGACGAACCAGACCATGTCTCGCTTCCAGCGTTTCAGCACGTGCGGTTCGACGCCTTCCATGTCCAGCAGTTCCAGGTAACACGGCGGCTCGTTGGGGAACACCATCCGCCAATAGGGCGTCGGACATCCCAGGTTGCCCAGCGCAAACTCGTCCTCCTGCGGATAGTAGGCGCCGGCGAGCATGTTGTCCATCGGTCGTTGCTTGGGCAGCAACAGGTGAATGAACCAGGGCAGGGAGCGGCGGGTGACCAGGAAGTGATTCGGTGCAAAACACTCGTAGGTCGTCGGATACGCAAACCGTTCGTCCTGCACTAGCATCTCGTGCAGATAGGTCGTCCCGCTCCGCCAATGGCCGATGATGAACAGCGGCGGCTGAACGATCTCGGTGTGGGCGACTTTCCGACTGAAGAAGATCTTCTGTACGATCCGCAAGACGGAGTTGATGACCGCAGCGAACGCGACGGTGGCCACCAGTCCCCACCGCAAGGGATGAACGCGAAACCGGTTTCTGACGAGCAGCCGCAACCAGTCGCCCAGCAACATTCCGTGCCAGAAGCGCGGGGACCAGGCCGGGTACGCATTGCTGGTGGCCTTCGGTCTTTCCCTCGGAGTCGCTTCTTTCACCGTTTCAGACATGGGCGATTCTGTCTTTTCAAGTTTGGCAGCTGGAGTCTTGGCATCCGGGCTCCGTCGCGGAGAACCGTATTCGACACCGAAGCCACATCTCGTTAAGATTCTGCAGAAGAACGTCAACCGGCCCCGCCAGGGCCTCCCATTCTAACGCCTCAATCCCATTTTGCCGAGAGCAACTGCATGAGTCACGCGGCCGCCAATCGGGTCCCCCCCTTAAAAGTGACGAGCGGCTGGAAAGCGATGGTGCTGCTGGGGGGGCTGGTGTGGTACCTGGCGGCATTTTACGGAGCCCAGCCAGTCCGTTGGCAGAGTCTCGCCGTGGCCCTGCTTCCCGATCAGGTTGTCTTTTCTTGGGTGGATGGCGACTGGGGAAACTTCCGGGTCTCGGACCGGCTGCTGATTCTGGCCGTGGCGGGGTTGATCCTC
>CAYPGE010000205.1:9093-15587 GCA_964409865.1 uncultured Pirellulaceae bacterium | reverse complement strand
CGAAAGGAACCTCGCCCCGTACTCCACCAGGCCCCCCGGCCGGCTCAAAAACGGCCAGAAAAACCCCCACCCCGTCGAAAAGGAAAGGGAGTAATAGGGAGTCAGGATGCCGATGGTGTGGTGAATCAGCCGCGGATCGATCACCAGCCAAACGTAGACATAGTACAGCAAAAAGAACGTGCCTGTCTCAGCGCGCAAGCGCCACGTCCGTCCGCGCATCGCGTCGAGACGGTCCGCGGCGCCGTCCGCCTCGTCTCTTACGGTTCTCGGAGAGTTCGGCACTAACCTGCCATCCTGTTGGTCCGCGGCAAGGCATCCGTCACCCTGTCCCTGGGTGGGTACATACTCGACCGCCCGGTCGCTGCGGCCTTTTCCGCTCTACCGCCACGACCATCTGCGGGCGATTGCGATTGGTCACAACGAAGGGAGATTATAACCGAGCCGCCGAACGCCGGGAAGCAGGATGCAGTCGTCGTGTCACGCGCCAAGGACGATCGCCCATCGCAGACGATCGTCTCCGAATCGAGCCATGCCCCCCGGCGATTACCGCCCTGGGACTTGCACGGCCTGTCCGTCCTGGATAGCGGCCAGGCATGCGTACAACGTGGTGTCGATCGAATCCTGGAGGAAGACCACGGACCCATCGCCCAACACGAACTGGGCCCCGCCAGGATGCTTGCTGGAAAAACTGTAATCCGATGTCGTCAGGCCGGTGTCCTTCCATTGAACATTCCCGATGACTTTATGGTTTTGGTTCATGTAACATACGGGACCGCACAATCGCCCCCACGAATTCATCCGCCACTGGCCCCCGCCATTGTTGTTCCCACCTGCCCAAATCGGGAAACAGTTGTTGGTAGTGGTTGGGTTGATGAAATAGGACTCGGTCACCTCACCCATCATGATGGAATTGCTGGTGCCATCCGTGATCTCCCCCATGCCCACAACTTGGGTCCAGTCATTGCTCTGGGCAAGACGGAACATGCCCGTCTGGATGGTTCGGCTCGGATTCCCCCAGGACTTGGCCGACTGCGCCTGCCACGGTCCATCGTCACCGACGCAAACGCAGTAGTTGGACTTGCCGTAGCCGTCGTTGTCCTCTTTGGGCAGCACATCGCTGGGGCACATGAAAGCAGGAATCTCATCCTTGGCCGCACTATTGCCGTGGTTTCGGTCTACCCGGATAGCGGGTTGGTAGGTGTCCGAATTGGATACGGGAGGATTGGGCGGGGTAAAGGTTCCAGCTGCGTCGGTAAATCCTGCAATCGCCGCGTGCACTTCGACATTGTTGCCACTCTTGGTGTACACGAACGCGGCTCCACCGCCCTTCAGCGTGTCCTGAATCGCTTGCTGTTCCATAAACGGCAGAATGTAGGCTCCCCATGCGTAGTAGATATTGTCTTCGTTGTACTGACCAACTGGGAAAGCCTTGAACGTGTCGTGAAAGTTGTGCATCGCAACGCCGAATTGCTTCAGGTTGTTGCTGCACTGCGTCCGGCGTGCCGCTTCGCGCGCCGCCTGAATCGCCGGCAAGAGTAGTGCCACCAAAATGCCAATGATGGCAATCACGACCAACAATTCGACAAGCGTAAAGGCTCGCCTGTTACGAGAACACGGGTTCATGGATGAGAACTCCTTGGCGAAAGAACGACGGATCAAGAAGGCGATCGACACCTGCGCCCCGAATAGAGATATTCGGGTACAAAACACGGATGCACCTAAGCTCGCCCAACTCGCATCGCGCCGACAATAAACCCGCACGAACCGAACTCTTGTGACCGGTGAATCTGAAAGGGGGGACAGGTTCGCTTATCCGCATAAGCGAACCTGTCCCCCTTTCCCTTTCAGTCTCCGGAGATGTCGCGGAATTCCCGTTCGAACCGCTGGACAAGATCCCGCCGGCCGCTGCGCCGCGCGAGTTCCACGGCCCGGCGGGCGGCCATGATGGCGTCCGGACGCCGGCCCGCCTGAGCGTAGGCTCGGCCGAGAATCACCAGGAACTCCGGTTGATTGAACTGAGTCAGCTCGCACGCGCGTTCGGCCATCCGCACGGCCGCGGCGGCGTCGCGCAGTTCCCGCTGCGGGCAGGTGGCGCGGATCAGTGCGGATTGCGCCAGCGCGTGGGCAAAGTCCGGGTCCAGTTCCAACACGCCGGCGTACTGCGTCAGGGCCTGCTCGAACTTGCCCTGCGCCTGCAGTGCCAAGCCCAGGCACTGCCGGGACGAGACGTCGGCCGGACGCAGTCGGACCGCTTCCTCCAGGCTTGCGGCCGCCTCGCCGTTGCGGCCCAAGTGCATCAACAGCATGCCCAGGGCAAAGTGGGCTTCAAATAGCTCCGGGTCCATTTTTAGGGCCGCCCGATACGGCTCCACGGCCTCGGCCGCTCGGCCTTGCTTCGTCAACGCGGCTCCCAAATTGCGCAGGGCCTCCGTGTTTTTCGGGTTCATGGCGAGCGCTTTGCGGCACGTGGCCACCGCGCGGTCCAAGTCCTCGAACTGAATGTTCGTCTCCGCCTGCCGTGCGTAGGAGTGATCGTCCAGGAACCGTTCGCTGATTTGCCGGATGGCGTCCGGGGCGGCGCGGACGAACTCGGGGATGTTCGCGGCCCGGTCGGGCGCGGTAAAGTTCGCCAACAGCACGGGCGGACTACACTCGCCCGCATCGTCGAAGTGCGTCAAAAACAACTGGGTGTAGGCAGAAAACACCTTCGAGGAGAACACCATCCACTTGCCGTTGGGGGAGAAGCTGTGCCAGGAATTCATCCGCGACGTGTTGCAGCGCAGCCGGCGAGCCTCGCCGCCGCCGCTGGGAATGATGTACAACTGGCTGTCCGGTTGCAGCAGCATGAACGTTCTCGCCTTGCAGAATACGATCCACTTTCCATCCGGCGAATAGCGGGCGAAGTAGTTGCTCATCTCGTTGTGCGACGCCCCGGCCAGCGGCTCCGCTCGTCCTCCTTGGCCGCCGTTGAAGGGGACGCGGTACAAGTCGAACAAGAACGTCTCGCCTCGGTGAGTGAACACTTTGCACTCTTCCAGCGTCAGCAGCCCCGTGCCCTCGGTGCGATAGCGTTTGCTCCGCGCAAAGACGATCCACTTGCCATCCGGACTCCACACCGGATTGCTCTGCACGTACCGTGGATCGTCGGCGCCCGGCAGGGCTCGAAACGTGCCGTCTTCGCGCGAGTAGATCCCCACGATCCCCTTGATGGGAAAGAAGAGTTGCGAAAAGGTCAGATCGGGCGTGGGCACGAAGACCGAACCGTCTTTGACGGTGCTGGCGACGTACTTCCCGTCCGGCGAAACCTGGGACAACAAGCCGAACGTCGTCTCGCCGTCCTCGCGTTGGTAATCGCTCCACGTGATGATCTTGCTGGGTTCCAAGACCATCTGTGGGCCGACGGGCACGATCGCATAGGAAGCTTTGTCGTTGGAGTAGTCCACATCCATTCCCAGGATCGTGCCGTCGGCGGAGAACGAGTGGCAGTTGCCGCACACCGGCAGATCCTTGAGGACGACTGGCGGCGGCTGACGGGAAGCGACATCGCCAAAACGCCAGCGGATGTGGGAGGGGTCGTTGACCGCATCGCGAAAAGGCAAGTTGACTTCGCGGTAGAAGATCGGCGCACCGACGTCGTCCGGAGACGTGCTGAATGCGACGCGGCCCGACGATCGGATCCGGCCCTGGCGCGCGCGTCGCACGCCCAGCACGGTCACCTCGGCCCAGCCCGCCAACGAGCGGCGCTGGATCGTCTCCCATTGGTCTTCCGACGGCGTCCACTCCTGCGACGAGCACTCGGCGGAGATCCCTTGTGCGATGCCGGAGAACTGGACGTGGACCAGCCAGGCATCGGACTGGCCGCTGGTGTCTTCCCAGCGGAAGGTGGGGGCGGCAATCCTGGGCGGAAAGACCGCCTCGTCGAAAGGATACTGGACGGTCAAACCGCCGGGCGGGCTGCTGGGGTCAAAGGATGCCAGAATCGCGTCCGGTCGCAGGGGCCGCGATCCGCTGGATGTGAGCCAGACCGTCGCGGCGGCCATCGCCGCCGTGACGACACTCACGCTCGCGAGAAGGAAGAGGCGTTTTGAGGACATCCAGCTAGCGAGGTTTCAGCAGTTCCTGCGCCTCCGGATTCGGCACGAGTTCGATATTGATCTCGTTCGTCCCCTCCTTCACCTCCACCTCGGCTTCTTTGGGCATCAGGCCGCGGTAGGGCGACACGGCGGGCGCTTCGTCGTGCTTTCCCGCTTCGCCGCCAGACGCTTCCGCCGCCTGGGCCGCGGCCGGGAAGAACGTGATCTTGTGCCGTCCGACGATGGCTCCATCCCCGTCCTGGTAGGTGGTCAGGACATACGAGCCGTCGGACTTGATGGCGCCCCCGGCAGGCTTAATCGCTACGCCCGTGTCCGGCGAGGTGCCCTCGGCAATCGGAATGAATGTGATGGAGCCCGCCTCGACAGGTTTTCCTTCATACGTCACTTTACCGGAGACCTTTCCGGTCGCCGCTTGCTTGGCGCCGCCTGAGCATCCGGGCAACCCCACGAGCAAGACCACGCTGCACAGCCCCGCCACCAATCGCACCGCCGAATTCATCGAAAGCTCCCTTCACAAACGCCTTTTCGCATGGTCGTGGTTTACAAATCGTTAGAAGCCCGGCTTTTTCAAAAGCTGGGCTTCTCAGGTTCTCAGGTTGACGCCGCAAACCGCGTCAGGAACAAGACGCGGCCCCTGTTCTTCTGCACTCGCCGTTTTCCGGCCCGTGAACTTAAAGGCCGCGACTCGCGCCGGCTACTTCGGCAGGAACACCGGCTCGCCGCCTTGGATGTCACCTAACCGGGAATAGACAACGGGGTCGATCGAGTCTGGCAGGAAACGCACCGAACCGTCGGCCAGGACGAACTGCGCGCCTCCGGGATGCTGGCTGCCGAAGGCGAAATCGGAAATGTGCAGACTGTTGATGGTCGGAAGTCCAAAATCTTGGTCCCGATTGTTGATGGGTGTGATTTGCCCCGTCACGCGGCCAAAGGAGGAAATGCGCCACTGGCCGGCCCAATCGTTGTTGCCGCCCGCCCACAGGGGGAAGACCCTGTCAATTTGCGTGGGTCTGACGTTGACCGTGACGCTCACCTCGCCGATCGCAATCACGTTGCTGGTGCCGTCCGAGATCTGTCCCATGTCGGTGACGTAATGATAGTCATTGGTCTGGGACAAGCGGAACACGCCGTTTTGTTCCGTCTGGCCGCTCGGTCGGGTCCAGGACGTGGCGCCATTCGCGGTGAAGTAATTCACCCAGGGCGTCTCGTTGCCGAGGCAGGCGCAGTAGTTCGACTTGCCGTAACCGTTGTTGTCGGTCGTAGGCAAAATGTCACTGGGACAGATGAACGGCGGCAGGATCGACTTGGAGATGCTGTTGCCGTGATTGTTGGAGATCTGGCACCACCAGTTGTACGTGTCCGTGTTTCTTGCGGGCGGGGTCGTCGGGATGTTGGTTCCTACCTGAATAAAGCCGCTATGGACGTTCAGGTTGTCCCCACCCGGAATATACACGAGTCCAGCGCCCCCGGCCTTCAACTCGTCGTAGACCACGGACTGTTCCATAAACGGCAAGATGTAGGCCGACCAAGAGTAGTTGTTGCAGTCGTCGTCCGGGTTGCCGATCGGGAACTTTTTGTAGGTGTCGTGGAAGTTATGGATCGCGATGCCCAACTGTTTGAGATTGTTCGCGCACTGGGTGCGACGAGCCGCCTCGCGCGCGGCCTGAATGGCCGGCAAGAGTAGTGCCACCAGGATTCCGATGATGGCAATCACCACCAACAATTCGACGAGCGTAAAAGCTCGCCTGTTCCAAAAACGCTGGCTCATGGATGAGACCTCCTCACAAGAGAGTTGAAAAGGGAGGTTTGACGATGGCGACCCGGATGAAGGTATCCAGGTGGAACGCGGACGCGCCTCCCGACTCGCGCCGCGCGAAGAATAAACGACTTCTTTGCGATCGATGGCTGAAGGCATCTCATTCCCCTCGTACCACCAACACGTAGACTCGTTCAGTCCGCCTGCCGAGCGCAGGATTTAAGAATTGGGACCGTCACGAATCTGCATTTTTTGAATCTACCCGCCATGATAGCCTTCGCGCATGGCGATTGCAACCGGAGCGCGAGTGATTTTACCCCCCATTCGGCGAAAAGCACCTGTCGCCAATCGCCCCCGCGATTTCGTCGTAGAGCGGACTTCAGTCGGCTCGGGCGGAATGAATTCCGCCCTACTAACGGGTGCAAAGGAGCGTGGGGCCGAATTGTAGCAACATCAAGCTGGCTGCTGCGCGCGGCCCAAAACCGGGTGGATCGTTTCCGGCGGGCTGCGGGAGATGTGGGAGGGATGCGGAGAATCCGGAGGACTCCGTCCGGGGCTGGGGCGGCGGATCTGGTATCGGCAAGAAATGCCGGTTTCGCTCCGGGCTCGATGGCGGCGCAACGACCGTCGCTCTGCATTTTGGA
>CAYPGE010000205.1:0-8993 GCA_964409865.1 uncultured Pirellulaceae bacterium | reverse complement strand
GTGCGGCGCCTTGTCGCCGCTTTGGCTCGATGGCGACGCGACGACCGCCGCTGTGCATTTTGGAGTGCGGCGCCTTGTCGCCGCTTTGGCTCGATGGCGACGCGACGACCGCCGCTGTGTGTTCAGGGTGCCTCGCTGCGTCCCCTGAACCCAATCAGCCGCACCCTGCAGGCCGCCGTCCAAAGCGGTGACAAGGCACCGCACTCCAAAACGGGCTCAGCAGGTCAACGCCGCGGGGGGATTTGTGGCGTCCGTGGCCTGCCGCACGGCGGCAGGGGCGTCCGGCCGCACGTCGGCCAGGGCCAACCTTAAAGACGGCCTGCCGGCCGCGACGCGTGCCAAAGGAGCCGTGGGGCGAGGCATGTTGGGGGAGACGCCAACGTTGGCAGAGGATGATGAAAGTCTGCGGCGAGGTTGGACCGCCGGGGGCGAGGTGGCCTGGGTGCCGTCAGCGGTGAAAGCATCGCCGCTTGCCTCCGCCTCGTCCCTGCCTGCCACCTCGCCGCGAACGATGTGCACGTCGCAGGGTGCTTCAATCCCCACCCGCACTGTGTTACCCTTGATCTTCACGACCGTGATCGTAATGTTGTCGCCGATGTGAATTCGTTCCTGCAGCTTGCGGGTCAAGACGAGCATCGCACACTCCTTTGCATCAAGTTGTCGCAGTCACTAAACCCCGTGTCTGTCGTGTCAAGATCAATGCAGATGATGTGCCAACCGGGCATGTTCGCCGGTGACCTTGCTGCAACATGCGATCAGTAAAGGAGTTGGGAGTTTCTCGAAGAACTGGCGTTCGCGTTCGCACGAATCGGGACGTGAAATTTTTTCTGAAGTTGATCCGTTTCTTTCCAAAAAATGCCTCTCGCGCGTCATTTTCTCGATTTCTCCCAACCTGCCCTGTCGTCAGCGGCGGAGTACCTGATCCGGCGCTATCTGCGCGGCAGCGTGGCCGACATGAGCAACGCGATTGTCGTGCTTCCCGTGGCACGAGCGGCGCGGCGGCTGTTAGAGATCCTGGTCGAGCAAGCGGAACGCCAGGGGTTGCTGTTTTCCCCGCCGACCCTGGAAACCGTGGGGCGATTGCCCGAACACCTGTATCACGCCAAACGGCCCTTTGCCAGCGACCTGGCACAGCAGCTAGCTTGGGCGCGAGTGCTGCAAGATGCGGATCGAAGTCGGCTGCTCCGCATCGTCGCCGCACCGTCCGCGATGGATGACATCGTCGGCTGGCTCGATTTGGCTCAGTTGGTTTCGCAACTCCATACGGAGTTGGCCGCAGATGGCCTGGATTTTCGACATGCGGCAGACCGCGGCCGGGAGCTGGAGACATTCGCCGAGGCGGAGAGGTGGGCGACGCTGCGACAGCTGCAGACCGCGTATCTCGCCGCGCTCGACGCACTGCAGTTGTGGGATGTGCAGACCGCGCGACTGGTAGCTATCCAGGAGCATGAATGCAAGACCGACCGAGATGTGATCGTTCTGGGCGCGGTGGACCTGACGGATACCCATCGGAGAATGCTGGCGCAGGTCGCAGAACGGGTCTCGGTACTCATGCACGCGTCTCCACAATGGGCAGACCGTTTTGACGACTATGGGTGCCTGTTGCCCGGCGTTTGGGCGAACGTCCCCGTTCCTCTGGATGCGGATCGTGTCCACCTGGCCGATGGTCCGATGCAAACAGCGGATGTGGCCGCGCGGTGCTTGGCCGGTTTCGGCGGACGGTATCGGGCAGATGAAATCACCATTGGGCTGGCCGACGAGAACATCACGCCGCACCTGCTGCGGCAACTTGAGGAATGCGGGATTCCAGCGAGGTCTGCTCGTGGCACACCATGTGTGGATACCGCTCCGTTGCGGCTTCTCGCGGCGCTCGAAGCCTATCTGCGCAGCGGCCGCTATGCAGAATTCGCTGCCTTGGTGCGCCATCCGGATATGTGCGCCTGGGTAGAACGCGGACAGGTCCCGGACAGCTGGCTTGAAAGCCTGGACGAATACTATGGCAGCCATCTGCAGGCGCGGCTGAGCGGCGAATGGCTGGGTGACGATGTCGGGACCTCCATCGTCCGGCAGGTCCACCAGCGGGTCGAGTCACTACTGGAGCCGCTGCGCGGTCCCCGTCGCTCCTGGGATCAATGGTCCGGTCCATTGCGGGACTTCTTCCAGAGAATATACGAGGAACGGACATGGGATCGTCAACAGGAACGTGACCGGATGTATCTGGAGGCGTTTCAGCAGATTATCGCGTCGCTAAGGACGGTCGAGACCGGCATCCCTGCCGACCTGATGCCGACCATCGACGCGGCGACGGCGATCGAGCTGACGCTGCGGCAACTGCAAACGGCGTCAGTTTCGTCCCGTTTCGATCCGGAGGCGATCGAGTTGCTGGGATGGCTTGAGCTGCCGTTGGACGACGCGGCGGCGATGATCGTGTGCAACTTTAACGAAGGTTATATCCCGTCTTCCGTCAACGCCGATGCCTTTCTGCCGAACTCGCTCCGCAGCCGGTTGGGTTTACAGGACAATGCCCGCCGGTATGCGCGCGATGCTTACGCGCTGAGCGTGCTGTTGGCCAGCCGCCGGCGACTGGACCTGATCGTGGCCCGTCACGACAGCCAAGGCGATCCGCTGACTCCCAGCCGATTGCTGTTCGCCACCGACCGGGACCAGATCGCCCCGCGGGCGCTGCGGTTTTTCGCAGCCCCGCCGCCGCAACACGAGTTGCCGCCGCTGGCGGGCCGCTTGAGGCCGGGCGCTGCAGAATCGGGCTTTGTCGTTCCCCCGCCGATGCCGCTGACCGAAACGATCCGGGAGTTGCCGGTGACGGCATTCCGGGAGTACCTGGCCTGTCCGTATCGTTTCTATCTGCGCCGTGTGCTGAAGCTGCAGCCCCAGAACGATGCCGCCGAGGAGTTGGACGGCGGGCTGTTCGGCTCGCTGGTCCACGACGTGTTGCGGCAGTTCGGCCTCGGGCCGTGCCGGGATTCGACGGACCCTGCGGAGATCCGCCAGTACCTGCGCGAGATGCTCGAACGCGGGGCGGCCAGACAGTTCGGACGGCATGCGCTGGCGTCGGTGCAAGTGCAATTGGAGCAGTTGCGGCTGCGGCTGGACGCGTTCGCCGAGAAACAGGCCGGGCGGGCGGCGGCGGGCTGGGCGATCGAGAGCATCGAGGGCCGGGAGCGAGAACACACCGACGCGGTCTTGGACGTCGATGGCCGGCCGTTCGTGCTTCGCGGGCGCATCGACCGCATCGACGTGCAGCGGGACACGGGCCAGCGGGCGATCCTGGATTACAAGTCTTCGGACACGGCCAAGACGCCGGAGAAAGCTCATCAGCGAGGTGGGGAGTGGGTCGACCTGCAGTTGCCGCTGTACCGGCATTTGGCCCGCAGCCTGGGAATCGAGGGCCCGGTGCAATTGGGCTACGTGCTGTTGCCGAAAGACGTCGACAAGGTCGAGTTCTGCATGGCGCAGTGGGCCGACGAAGACTTGGCCGCCGCCGACGACGTCGCCCGCCAAGTCGTGAGGGACATTCGCGAGCAGAAGTTCTGGCCGCCGACGGATCCGGCTCCGGATTTTTCCGAGGAGTTCGCGGCAATCTGTCAGGACGGGGTGTTCGAGAGCAGGCTGCAGTCTCGATTGAGTACGGAATAGTGAATACAGAATACAGAATAGTGAATGCAGAATGGGACGGATTCCATTCTACGTTCCGTATTCGTTGTTCAGTATTCACTATTCCGGTTCAGACGGCCTGGAGGGCCTAATCGGTCTCGGCCGGCTTGTCGTGTATCGTGAGCGACGCGCGCACGCCGGGACGCAGTTGGAGGTCCGGGTTTTCGATTTCGGCCCAGAAACTTAGTTGCCCGGTCACCGGGTTGACCTCCGAATGCACAAAGGTCACGCGGCCCTGAAATTCGGGCTGACCCGGCTGCGGCAATTCCACCTTGAGGCTGACGGACCTGCCCGTGGGATCGCTGCTCAGTCGTCGGGCGTCGAGCGAACCGATGGCCTTCAGCCGGTCGAGTCGCAAGACTCTGGCGATTGGCTGTCCGAGTTCGATCCACTCGCCTTGCTGGCGAAACAGCTGAACGACTCGGCCGGAGACGGGGGCCAGAATTCTGCGGCGTTCGAGTTGCCGCTGGGCCCGCTGGACCTGGTTCTCCTGCACGCGCAGGGCCAGTTGCGCCGTCTCGAATTCGTACTTGGCCTGCTCCACCTGCAATCTGGTGTGTTCGGCGGCCAGTCGCAGCCGGTCGATTTCCGTTTCTGAAACGCTCTTGGGGTAACGTTTCTGCGACTCCAAACCGCGCTGTAACTCGGCCGCCGCGACTTCGGCCGCCTTGACCGCCACGCGCACCTTGATGTCGTTGCCGGCGTTCCGCCGCGCGTTGTCCAATTCGATTTCGGCGCGGGCTTTTTCGAGTTTGGCATCGGTATCGTCGATTTGGGCCAGCAGGTCGCCTTCCTTGATCGGCGCCCCTTCGGCGATCGCCAATCGCTGCAGCAGTCCCGCCTCTTGCGCCGGGATCTCCACTTCCTGGATCGGCGCCAGCAATACCGATTCGACCTCGATCGGCTCGGCGTCCAGTCCGGCTGGTACCAAGAGGGCGACGAGCAACGACGATGCGGCGGCGGACATGCGGACCGGAAACACGTGTGCCGCAAGAACACGCAGGAGAACGCGAAAAAATTTCGTCATGATCTGTCTTGCTCCAAATGTCTCGTAGGCGGACTAGGTCAGCCGTCCCCGAGGATGCAAGGACTGCGGGAGAAGACTCCCCTGTTCCGCGCCGGCCGCAGCTCCAACATGGGCGGGGCAGTCTAGTTGCCAACTCATCAGCCTTGCCTTATCCTGTTTCGGTTACTATAAGGTGTTCGAGTTCCAGTACGCTTCCGTTCTGCACCTTTTTGACCAAAGGGGGACATCATGAGTGAACGTCGTGAATTCTTGAAACTGCTGGCCGCAACTCCGGCCGGCGCCGCGTTGATTCCGTTGTTTGCCGAAACCGGTCCGGGCACTCTGGCTGCGGAGGTCGAGTGTGCCGCCGGCGTGTTGGGCAAGCTCCCGGAGAACATCCTCTATACGAAGGAACGTCCCGGCGTTTGGAAAGGCAAGGAAGGCAGCCACATTCCGATGATCGCCGCCGAGAAGTCGGGCGACAAGATGGTGGTGAAGTTGGAGAACAAGCACGGCATGGCTGCAGAGCACTACATCGTCCGCCACACGGTGGTGGCCGGGAGCGGCGAGGTGCTGGGCGCCAAGACCTTCTCGTGGAAGGACCAGCCCATCTCGACGCACGAGATCAAGCTGCCGGCGGAAGGCAAGGAGCAGCACGTGTTCGTCCTGTCGTACTGCAATCTGCACGATCTGTGGGTGGCTCATGCGGTGTTGAAAGTGTAGGCATTCGGCGAGCAAACCAACCTCGACTTTCGCGCCCGCCCCGCCGTCGCGCAGACGGCGGGGCGGCCTTGCTTTTCCGCAGCATGGCTCTCCGAGCCGTGCTGCTACAATTTCCCATCCAGGTACTGCTGGTACCGCTCCGCGACGCGGCCCGACTGGACATCGCCCTTGTGGACGAGGATCCCGACTCGCTGCTGCAGCGTTTCGCCCTTCTTGACCGCAAACGGTTTGCCGTTGCGGTCATCCGCGCGGCGCGGGCCGAAGGTGCCGTACTCGCGTGTCAGCCAGCGGTGCGGGTGGGGATTGTCACCGTGGCTGAAGATCGTCAGACCCTCGGCCTGGCCCTCGATGGTGTTCGAGTAGTCGATCCAGCGTGCCGGCTGGTTGTGCGTTCCCTTTTGGCCGATACCGCCCTCGGAGTTGATGAGCTTGCCACCCTGGTCCCCGGAAAACTGCGGGTGGATGCGGACGTAGGGCCAGGCGTAGTGGGCCGCGTCGCTGACAAACGTCACGTCGCCGTAGGATGCCGTCAGGGTGAACGCCAGATCGATGAAATACTCGCCGCCCTCCCAGGCCACAATCCGCATCTGCCGCTGTTCGTCCAGCACCGGCACGTTCGAGTCCATCTCCCAGACCAGCTTCATCCCCAGCTTTGCGACATTGCCCTCGATCGACTGCGGCAGGAACTTGACATGACGGACGTGGTCGCGGAAAGGCGATTGGGGATCTTTGGCGTCCTTGCGGCTGTACAAGGCGTTGTAGAAGCTGGCCTTTCGCTTTCCTGCCAGTTCTACCGTGTCCGCAAACCACACGGACCGATGGTGCGGGTACGGATCGGTCTGCTGGATCGTCAGCAGCTTGCCGGACGGGCTGCGGACCGGGTAATAGTGCGGCAGATCCAGTTGTGGGCCGTACTGGTAGACCAGCGCCTCGCGGCCGTCGATCAGGATCTGCAATTGCCCTTGGGCCTCGTCGGACCTCAATTCGATGCGGGCGGGCTCGGCGGCCAGAATGGCGTTCCCGTCAATTGCCGTCGTTAGTGCGGCGACCAGCAAGGCGGCAAGCAGCAGGCACGTTTCACGGAATTCTCGCGGTAGAACTTGCATGACATTTCCTTTCGGTGAAGTTCCTGTCGGTTCCTTTGATGCTGACAGATCATCCCCTGGAAGCACCGGCGGGCTAATGCCCGCCACTCGCAGGGACCGAGTCAAGAAGGCAATGCGCACCGCTGGAAGAGCCGGCGGGCTAACGCCCGCCGCTCGCCCAGAGCCGGCGTCTACGCCTCCTGGACGATCTTCCAGCCCATCGCGTCGGCCAGGGCAAAGACGGGCTCCTTCAGGTCGCCGTAGAAGGTGACGCGGTGCCAGCCCCAACGGTCCCATTCGGTGAACAGCTTTTCGATGTCGCCCACCGGTTCGGCGGCCAGCTTCGTGCGGCAGGCCCGATCGTCGGGATCGTTGGCGACCGCCTTGCCCTGATGGAAGATGATCTCCTTGCGATCCGGCGCGATTTCCAGCGTCGTCGTCATGTAACCGAGGGGCAGGACCGATCGGACGGAAGCGCCCTGCCGGTCCTCGGAGTGAGTGAGGATCTCGAACGGATTCGTCGCCCCCTGGGGGCCAAAGGCTCGGTTCGACGCCACGCAATGCGCGTAGATGATCTGCCGCTTGGCCGTGTCAATCACCGGATCGGAGATGTAGCCCGGCCGGCCTTGCGTCATCGCCGTGACGGCCACCATCGTCGCCGTGGACCGCACGTCGCACTCGCAGGCGCCGATCAGCCCTTCGTTGTTCAGTTCGTGGAAGCCCAGACACGGGTAGGCGTGGATGTGCCCACCGTAGAATCCGCCCAGGCAATTGATGGTGATCGCGTTGGCGCCGTGTTTCTTCAACACGGCTTTCTCGGCCAAGTACATGGCGGCCGAGGTTTCCAGGGTGGCGCGGTCAACGCCTTCGATCTTGGCCGCCGTCTTTTCCCAACGGTCGGCCACCGCGCGAGCCTCGTCCTTGTCTGCCGCCTTCCAGGCCTCGTTCAGTTCGGCAAACGCGACGTACTCCATGGGGATGCCCATCAACGGCTCCGCCGGTCCCGCGTTTGTGCCTCGCAGCGCCAAGATCTTCGACTCCTTCATCTGCCGCAGGCATTCCTCCGGCGAGAGCGTCTTCACCGGGTCCGGCGTGCAAGTCAAATCGCCCGGCGCGGGCGTGCGGGCGACACGCACGCGAGCGGTCGCGGCGACGAAGTCGGCGGGAGTGCCGCCACGCTTGACCAATTGGAAGCAGTTCACTGCCTCCGCCAGATCTTCGATCCGCGAGGAAGCCACGAAGCCCACGTTCGGCGTCTTGGCGCGAAGGAACCCGGCCGTGTAGACCAGGAACCCGCCGCTGCCGGCATACTGGAAGTCGGCATACAAAACGGGTTTCTCCGACTTGGCGATCGTCTGCACCACGCGGTTCCAGCAATTCATCTGGTAGACGAGGTATCCGTCGACCGCGGCAGCTCGGTCATCGTCCAGAATCTTCTGAGCCTGTTCCGGGCCGTTGGCCATCGAGGACAGGAACTCGAAACCCGGACAGCGCTTCGTCAACTCGGCGCCGATCCGCTCCATGACCGGGTTGAAGTCGAAGCCCACGTTGGGCCAGTCCGGGCCGGGTTGCTTTGCGGCGTGCAGCGAGTAGATGATGCGAATTCGCATCTTGTCGCTGTCCTGCGCGGCCCTCGTCGCCGTGTGCGCGGTCAGCAGCCCAGTCGCCCCGGCGCAAGCCGCGCAGCCGGCTGCCAGAAACTTTCTCCGGTCCATCCTGCAACCGGCACATCCGGAAAACACGTCGAGTCGTCTCATGTATGAATCCTCCGTCCACTGGTGACCAAGAGTGGAAAACGGCCGTCGTCCGCGCGGACCATGATACCAAGTCGCTGAGTCTGGGAAAATTATCGGGGCCCAAAATCCCTGGCAGCTGCCCCTCCATCGTAGCCGTCACGCTCCGCGTGACGATCTGGCCGCAGTTCCCAGTGTTCCGATCGAGGCGTTAGACCCGCGGACACGTATGCCAACTGCAAGTGTAATCACAAGGGATGCGTGCAAACTGCAACGAATTCCCCAGCAACCAATCTCCCAGTATCCCAGTTGCAATTCGATTAGCAGCAAGCACTTGAGGCTCAATCCAACCGTCACGCGCCATTAGGCACGAAGATTGCTTGCAAAGACATGGGGGGAGTGTTTCCGCATGCGCCCCTCTTCGGCCTGATCCGGTTAGGCCGACTGATGGTAACGATCCGCTGGGGCGACCAGTGAAGTGCCGTCGACAGCGGAGTCGCGGCACGCAGTGGGGCGTACCGAGACCGCAGAAGAGTTGGGTTCAGCAACCCGTGGTATCACCGTAACTCAGATTTAGTAGGAGGTTGGATCAACATGATGTATCGACTGATTCTTGTACTCGCCGCTGTGGCCCTGGTTGTGCTGGTCGGCGGGCAGGCATTTGCGGGACATGGCTATGCGTCCACGACGTGTGCGCCGCCCACGACGTGCGCTCCGCCCACCACGTGTGCCCCCATGACCACCTGTGCGCCGAAGACGACTTGTGCGCCCGCG
>CAYPGE010000204.1:0-15594 GCA_964409865.1 uncultured Pirellulaceae bacterium | reverse complement strand
TGGTGATGGGCGGCTTCTTGAAACACGTGCTCATCCCGCCCGATTTCGAGCACCGCGTGATGAACATCCACCCGGGCCTGATCCCGGCGTTCTGCGGCCAAGGCTTCTACGGCCACCACGTCCACCAGGCGGCGCTGGACTACGGCGTCAAGCTCAGCGGCTGCACCGTCCACTTCGCCGACAACCAGTACGACCACGGCCCGATCATCCTCCAGCGCACCGTACCGGTCCTGGACGACGACACGCCGGAAACCCTGGCCGCACGCATTTTCGAGCAAGAGTGCGAGGCTTACCCCGAAGCCATCCGCCTGTTCGCCGAAGGCCGGCTTCAAGTCGCCGGCCGCCGCGTGCGGATTCTGGATCGCTCCCCAAGGCGCTGATCATCACCAGGAAGGGACCACGGTGACGGCACCACCCACATGATGATCGGGTATGGTGCCGCTCACGCAAACGCGGCCTGGCTGTGGGACGGAAAAAGGGGTCAGGACTCTTTTGGGCTCAAGTAATGGACTGTGGGCGTCGCCCTCCGTACCTCTAGCCAATTGTCAGGAACAGGCAAGGGGTCACAAACTTCGCCGGCGGTCGGCTATTATACTCCCAGGGCTCCGCCACGCGGGCTCCAAACGTCCGCGCGAGGAACTTATGCGGCCGGAAACCGATCCGAAGAAACATAGCCAAAAGTCCGATGTGCCCGATCACGAGTCGTTCATGCGATTGTGGGTCGGGCGTCAGTCGCGGGTGTACGCGTATATCCGGGCCCTGGTCTTTTCCGGGGCCGACGCGGAGGACGTCCTCCAGGAGGTGGCCGTCGTCCTGTGGCGGAAATTCGACCAGTTCGAGCCCGGCACCCGGTTCGATCAGTGGGCCTATCGCGTGGCCTCTATCCAAGTCGCTGATTTCAGGTACGTGTAGAAGGAGAGAGCATCATGCTTCGATTCGTTCGATGTGTCGTGTACGCGATACTATCTTTGGGAATTTGTCTGCCCGCGGCGTGTTCGGGTCAGGGTGGCAGCGCGGATGGTGGGTACCGCACGTTCACGGACAGCCGGGGACGGACCGTCCAGGCTCGGGTGCTGCAGGTCGACGGCGACCACGTGACCATCGAGCGCCGCGACGGCAAGCAGTTCACCGTACCCATCGCGACGTTTTCGTCCGCCGACCAGGAGTTTCTCCGCAGGCCGGCCAGTGCGAAGACGGCCACGCCGAAGACGGCCGGCGCGAAGACGGCCGGCGCGGGCAGCGGGGATTGGGACCGGTTTCGCGGTCCCACCGGCATGGGCGTCGCCGATGCCACGGGCCTGCCGGTCGAGTGGAGCCAGAGCGACGGGCTGGTTTGGAAAACCGCGCTGCCCGGCGCCGGGGCGTCCAGTCCGATCACGTTCGGCGACCGCATCTACCTGACTTGCTATACCGGGTTCTTTGTCCCCGACGAACCGGGCGGCAGTCCGGAACAACTGAAACGTCATCTGGTCGCCATGCGTCTGGAGGACGGCCAAGTCGTGTGGGACAAGGCCGTGCCGGCCAAGTTGCCGGAAGAGGACCGGATCCGCGACCATGGCTTTGCGGCCAGCTCGGTCGCGGTGGACGACCAGCGAATCTACGTGTTCTTCGGCAAGACCGGCGTGTTCGCCTTCGATCACGACGGCAATCAGCTCTGGCAGGCCGACGTGGGCTCGAAGACCAACGGCTGGGGCAGCGCCGCGTCGCCGGTCCTGTACAAGGATCTGGTCTTCATCAACGCCAGCGTGGAAAGCGCATCGTTGGTGGCGCTGGATCGCAAGACCGGCGAAGAGAAATGGCGGGCCGGCGGCATCCGGGAGTCCTGGAATACGCCGGTCGTCGTGACTGCAGCTTCCGGCCGCGAGGAACTGATCGTCCCGGTGCAAGGCAGCGTGCTGGCGTTCGATCCCGATTCGGGCGAACCGCTGTGGTCCTGCAAGACCGACATCGGCTGGTACATGGTTCCCAGCGTGGTCGCGGCCGACGGTGTGATCTATTGCCTGGGCGGGCGCTCCGGCACCGCCGCGCTGGCCGTCCGCGCCGGCGGCAGCGGCGACGTGACGGCGACGCATCGGCTGTGGACCAGCCTGAAAGGTTCAAACGTGTCGTCCCCCGTCTATCTGGACGGGCACCTGTACTGGACGCACGAGTCGCGCGAGATCGCTTACTGCGCCAAAGCCGAAACCGGCGAGATCGTCTACGAACAGCGGCTCGAACGCGCCGGGCAATTCTACGCCTCGGCCTTGCTGGCCGACGGGCGGCTGTACTACGTGACCCGGTACGGCAAGACCTTCGTGCTGGCCGCCAAGCCGGAATTCGAGCAGTTGGCCGTCAACGACCTGTCGGACCGCGGCGTGTTCAACGCCAGTCCCGCCGTGGCCGGCAACCGCTTGCTGATCCGGTCGGACAAGTTCCTGTACTGCGTGGGGGCGAAGTGAAAGGAAAGGACAAAACCATGTTGCCCAAATTGAGTCTGTCCCTGGTCACGTTGCTCGCAGTTCTCAGTCTGGCGGCCGGTGTGCAAGCGGCCGATGCACAGGTGCGGACCTGGACGGACTCCACCGGCCAGTACCGCGTGCGGGCGGCGTTTCTGGAACTCAAAGACGGCCGCGTGTGGCTCAAGAAAATGGACGGCTCCACGGTCGGCGTGCCCCTCGACCGGCTGAGTGCGGCGGATCAGGGCTGGGTCGCGAGGCAGACGGAGGCTCCGGCGCAAGGCACGACTGCCGTGTCTGGGGAATGGCTCACCTTCCGCGGTCCGAACCGCGACGGCAAATCTCCCGACCAGGGGCTGTTGAAGGAATGGCCCGAGGGCGGTCCCAAGCGGCTGTGGAAAGTGTCCGACATCGGCAAAGGCTGGTCGGGCGTGGCCGTGGCCGGCGGCACCGTGTACGTCACCGGGGATGTCGACGACCAGCTGATGCTGTTCGCCTTCGATCTCGACGGCCAACTCAAATGGAAAGTCGACAACGGCGACAAGTGCGATCACGGCGGCTACTCCGGCGCGCGGGCGACCCCGACGATCGACGGGTCGAACCTATACCTGCTGTCCGGAAACGGCCGCTTGGGCTGTTTTGATGCCCGGAGCGGCGCGGCTCGCTGGAGCAAGGACGCGCGGGAGTTTGGCGGCAGCTGCGGCGGCTGGGGCTACGCCGAGTCGGTGTTGATCTCCGGCGATTGGGCCATGTTCAAGCCGGGCGGCGAGCGGTGCATTGTGGCCCTCGACAAGCAGACCGGGGAACCGGCCTGGACCAGCCGCGATTTCTCGGCAGGACCCGAATACAGTTCGTGTTTGGCCGTGACCCACGGCGGAATCCCGCAGATCATCACCGGCACGAACCAGGGGCTCGTCAGCGTGCGGGCCGGCAGCGGAGAGGTCCTCTGGAAGAACGGCTTCGCGGCCGGCAATACCGCCAACTGCCCCACGCCGGTCTACAGCGACGGCTACGTGTTCTGGGCCAACGGCTACGGCAAAGGCGGCATTTGCATGAAGCTGGACGACAACGGCGGTGCGAGCGAAGCCTACACGACGCGCGACATGGACTGCCATCACGGCGGATACATCATCGACAACGGCCACATCTACGGCAACGACGGCGGCGCGTGGAAGTGCCTGGACCTGAAGACGGGCGACAAGAAGTGGGCCGAGCGCGCGGTCGGCAAGGGCTCGGTGTGTTGGGCGGACGGGATGCTGTATCTGTTCAGCGAGGAGAACGGCGAAGCGGCCCTGGCGAGCTGCTCGCCCGCGGGCCTGGAGATCAAAGGCAAATTGAAGGTGGACGGCGAAGGCCCCAGTTGGGCCCATCCGGTCGTCATCGGCAGCCGGCTGTACCTCCGTTACGACAAGAACCTGTACTGTTTCGATGTGAAGGCGAGGTGACCTTTCCGGAGACATCTCTCATGCGGATCGTATCCCTGCGCCCGTCTTTGGCAGCCGTGTTTTGGCTGTCTCTGCTGTCCCCGTCGCTCTCCGACGACTGGCCTCAGTGGCTCGGCCCAAAACGGGACAGCGTGTGGCGCGAGACGGGCATTGTGAAGCGTTTTCCCCGCGAAGGTCTCCCGGTCAAATGGCGTTCGTCCGTGTCGTTGGGATATTCCGGCCCGGCGGTCGCCAGCGGCCGCGTGTTCCTGATGGACTACGTGGTGCGAGCCGGGCAAGTCACCAACAACGCGGATGGGCGCGATCGACTGGAAGGCTCGGAGCGAGTGCTGTGTTTGGATGCCGACTCCGGACACGTGCTGTGGAAGCACGAGTATGACCGGGCCTACTACATGTCGTACCCCGGTCCGCGATGCACTCCCGCCGTGGATGGCGACCGCGTTTACGCGTTGGGTGCGGAGGGCAATCTCTGGTGCTTGAACGCGATGAACGGCCAACTGGTCTGGGCTAAGGACTTTGCCAAGGACTACGGGGGAAAGACGCCGTACTGGGGCGTGGCCGCGCATCCGCTGGTTCATGGCGACGCGCTGGTTTGCGTGGTCGGCGGCCGAGGCAACGTGGCGGTGGCCTTCGACAAACGCACCGGCCGGGAACTCTGGCGTGCTCTGCCGGCCAGCGAACCGGGCTACTGCCCCCCGACCCTCATCGACCACGCGGGCCGCGAACAGTTGCTGATTTGGCACGCGCAGTCGCTCAACGCACTCGAACCTCAATCCGGCCAAGTGCTGTGGTCCGTCCCGTTGAGGCCGCACGGCGGCATGGCCATCGCGGCACCACGCAAGCTGGGACCGTGCCTGTTTGCGTCGGGCGACGGCGACACGGCCGTGTTGTTAAAGCTCGGCGAGACCCCCACGGCGGTCGAGGAAATCTGGCGCGGCAGGCCGAAGACGGCGGTGTATTCCGCCAACACCACGCCCTTCCTGGAAGACGGCATGATCTACGGCTGCGATGCCCGCAGCGGCGCGCTGATGGGCGTGCGGCTGGAGACGGGCGAACGGCTCTGGCAGACCTTTCGGCCCACGGTCGGAGGCACGCGGCGCCTGCAGTACGGCACGGCGTTTCTCGTGAAGCACGAAGACCGCTTCTTCCTGTTCAACGAGTCGGGTGACCTGCTCCTGGCCCGCCTGACTCCGCAAGGCTACGAAGAGATCAGTCGCTTCCATGTGCTCGAACCGACGGGCCGTTCTTTCGGCCGCCCGGTGGTCTGGAGCCATCCGGCGTTTGCACGGCGCTGCCTGTTCGCCCGCAATGACAAAGAACTGGTGTGCGTCGACCTACGAGCGTCTGAGTAGGAGAACCGCCGTCATGAAACCGCCGCATCGCATTTGTGCCGGATTGGCGTTGTTCGCAACGGTCGTTCTTGACGCACCGGCGACCGCGCAGAATCTGGCTGGCCGGTTTTTCTACTACGATGCCGAGTCCCGTGCCGACGGCCAATGGGCCGCGCAGCCGCCGTTGTTCCCGCAGCCGTGGCAGGAGCCGGACACGCCGCATCCACGGCGTGCCAAGATCGTCGCCGAACCGACGGCACCGCAGGGCACGCGTGTTCTGCAGTGGGACGTCACCCCGCAGGTCAATCACGACCTGTACACGGAGATCAAGTTCGATCAGACGCCGCCCGCCGAACCGCGGACCTACTACTTCGCCTTCTTCGTGCGGTTCGATCGGCGCGACGGGCGCGACATCTGGCACCGTGGCCGCGATGCCGAGAGTTTTGATAAGGCCCTGGAAGTCGTCGGCGACGGGATCCGCTGGACCGTGAACTTCGGCGAGCGGAGCATGGGCAATCAGGAGCACCGCTTCTCCGTCTTCGTCACCAATCCGACCTATCACTTGAATCGCGACCTGGAGCGGGTCTCCGAGAACTACTATCAAAACCACGACGTCTACAGCCGCTCCAACTCGCTCCAACTCGAGTACGAGCGCTGGCACGCAATCGTCTTCGCGATGAAATGGGCCACGGACAAAGCCGGCGCCGTGGCGTTGTGGGCCAAGGGGAAAAAGGTGCTGGAGTACAAGGACATCCAGACGGCCAAGCCGCCGGGCACCTTCGAGCGGCTGCAGCTTTGGGGCACGATCGCCCAGCCGGCCTACGACGCGCCGCCGCACACACGCAAGCTCGATGCGCTGCTGTTCACGGATGACTGGGGACTGGTGAAACGCGGCGGTTACGTGCCAGACCATTAGTTTCCGGAATTCAAGTTGCGGAAAGGGATCGGCATGAGGCGTGCGGGGGATCCGATGGCTTGGCTGTGCATCGGCACGTGGTTGCTCGTGAGCGGGGCGGGGAGGGCCGCGGACTGGCCGCAGTGGCGAGGCCCACTGCGCAATGGCGTCTCGACGGAACCGCTGCCGCTCGGCCAATGGGCGCCGCAGGCCGGTCCGCCTGTGGCGTGGCGGGCGAAGGTCGGCAAAGGGCACTCGGCCGTTTCAATTGCCGGCGGCCGAGCCTACACGCTGGGCTGGGACGGTCAGCAGGATACCGTCTGGTGCTTCGATGCCGCGGACGGCAAGGTGATCTGGAGACAATCCTACGTTTCGGGCGGCATCAAGCAGTGGCCCGGCCCGCGGGGCACTCCCACGGCACATGCCGGCCGCGTGTATACGCTCGGCCTGCACGGCCACCTGGCCTGTTGGGATGCCCGCGAAGGCCGGCCGATTTGGAGCGTCCGGCTGGCCGAAAGCTACAACCCCGATGTTGACTACGGCATGGCCTGGTCGCCCCTGGTACACGGTGACTTGCTGATTCTCGCCGCCGGCCAGCGCGGACTGGCGATCCGTACCGCGGACGGGAGTTATGCCTGGGGAAACGACGGTCAGCATGGGGCCTGTGCCTCGCCCGTTCCGTACGACCATTCGGGGCAGCCCGGCGTCGTCCTGGTGCTCACCAATCCCGGCCGTGATAATGCGAGCATCGTCGGCGTGAATCCGCAGACCGGCGCCGAGTTCTGGCGCTACCGCGAGTGGCCGGAGAAGTGGGGCGCAATCTGCGTCGACCCGGTCGTGGATGGCGGGCACGTGTTCGTGACCAGCGCCGAGACACACTTGCAGGGCACCCGGTTCACGATCCGCGGCGGGACGCTCGCCCACGACTGGTCGAACAATAAGCTCAGCATCTACACCGGCGGCTGTGTGTTGCTCGACGGCTGTCTGTACGGGATCCACAAGAACGGCATCTTGCGCTGCCTGGATTGGGAGCGGGGTGAGGAACGTTGGGCGCAACGTGGCTTTGGCGAGCACGGTTCGCTGATCGCGGCGGACGGCAAGCTGCTCGTCCAGACGTATCGTACGGGCGAGCTCGTGGTGGTCGAAGCGACTCCAGCCGGCTACCGCGAGTTGCGGCGGATGAAGGTGTTTGCGGACGAGGCGTCTTCCTTCACGCCACCGGTGCTGGCCCAAGGGAGAATCTACTGTCGGAGCTACGAGGGCGAAGTCGTCTGCCTCGCGATGGCGGTCGATCGGGCGGCATCCGACTCCGGCGCGCCGGGAATGCGCACCTGGACGGACGACACGGGCCGGTATCGCGTCGAAGCCGCGCTGATCGCCGTGGAAGGCGGCCGCGTGCGGCTGCGGAAAGCCTCCGGCGAGGAAATCGAGGTGCCGCTTGACCGTCTGAGCCGCGAGGACCGCCTGTGGGCCGAATGCCGGGCGTCAGAAGCAACTCCCCGGTAACCCGGCAGCGGAATGAACGCACAGACATGGAACCTCTCATGAAATACATATTTTCGCACCTCACCGCCTTGCTGCTCGCGCCGCAAAGAAAGCGATTTCTTACCGGAAAGCGGTTGCTCACGCTGCTGACCTCGGTCTTCGGCCTCACGGCAAGCGCTTTCGCCGAACCACCCGCTTTTCCCCTCAAGATCAGTGCTGACGGGCGGCATCTCGTTGACCGGAACTGGAAGCCATTCTTAGTCGTTGGGGACTCGCCGTGGTCGCTGATTGTCGAGCCGACGCCCGCCCAGACGGACCGATACCTGGATGACCGGGCGGCCAAGGGGTTCAACGTTTTGCTGGTGAACCTCATCGAGCACAAGTTCTCCACCCAACCGCCGAAACTGCGCGACGGCACGGCTCCCCTCTCGACGCCTGGCGACTTCGCGACCCCGAACGACGCCTATTTCGACTACGCGGAGCAAGTCGTAGGCAAGGCTGCCAAGCGTGGCCTCGCCGTGCTACTGTGCCCGGCCTACCTCGGCTATGGCGGCGGGGACGATGGCTTCTTCCAGGACATGCTGCGCAACGGGCGCGAGAAGATTCGCGATTACGGGCGATACGTGGGCGGGCGTTTTCGCGACCACCCCAACGTGGTCTGGATCGTTGGCGGAGACTTTACGCCGCCGCCGGACCAGCGATGGACCGTGGACGTACTTGCCGCCGGAATCCGGCAGGCCGACGGGAACCGCCTCATGACCGTTCATTACGGGCCGAACACCGTGGCGGCGGCCGACTATGGCGACCGGACCTGGCTGAACCTCAACAGCGTTTACAACTACCGGGAAGACCTCTACGTCCCTTGCCTCGATGAGGATGCTCGCTCGCCGCGCTTACCCTACTTCCTGCTGGAGACGGCCTACGAGGGCGAACACAACGCTTCGCCCGCCCGGATCCGCCGCCAGGCGTACTGGCCCCTGCTCTGCGGCGCCTTCGGCGCGCTCTATGGCAACTCGCCCGTCTGGCATTTCGGCAGTCGCGGCGTTTACGATCGCGGCGGAGACTGGGTGGCGTCCCTGAATTCACGGGGAGCGCAGGACATGGCGCGGCTTGCGGCCTTTTTCCGCAACCGGCCCTGGTGGCTGCTGCGCCCCGACCGCGAGCACGAAGTCGTCACGGATGGTTACGGGACTTCCGGCAACACGGATTACGTGACGGCCGCTCGCGCCGTTGACGGGAGACTGGCCCTCGCCTACGTTCCGGCGACCGGCGCGAGCCGCCGCAAGCTGACCGTGGACCTTGGCCGGCTCGCCGGCCCGATCACCGCCCGATGGTTCGATCCTACCGATGGTCGTTATGTCGCGATTGCGGGGAGCCAATTCGCCAGCCGGGTCGCGCACGTGTTCGAAACGCCGGGTGAGAACGGCAGCGGCGATAACGACTCGATGCTGGTGCTGGAAGCGCCAGGCGCCAGGAAGGACGGCGATCAACTCAAAACCTGCAGAAACAGGAAAGCTGTCGCTGAAGAGCCACCCTAACGCGGCCTTCGGCCGCAACCCAAGTGGGACGGATTGGCAATCCGTCCTACAAAAATGCGCGCGGCGGTGCGAAGGCTGATGGAAAAACGGACGATAGCTCGGCCTTGCAGGCGGCGCTGGTCGCTGCACTGCACGGGCGCGTTGGCGGCGTAGAACACCAATTCCCGAAACCCGAGCCGCAGGGCGCGGGTCGGATACCGACGGTCGGTGCTGATCCGCAGAGGATCGCCGATGCGTTCCGACTGACTGAGCAGCAGCTCCATCGGTTGGGGCTGGTCCTCACCAAGGGCTCGGATCGCGATCTGCCCGTTCATGTCCAGCGTGACGGCGCGGTACGTGTCGTCATTGCCTGGCAGACGCGGCAGCGACTGGTCCAGGAACTGCGCATCGGCCGGCGCGATCTGCAAGCGGGCCACCGCGCCAGTGGGCGGCTGGAGGTGGTGCGTGACGTTGGGGAACCGCAACTCCTTGCCCAGCTTCACCTGGTAGAGCCACGGCCCGATGCGCGTCGCCAACCAGTCCTCGGTCTTGGCGAGGGAGACGGCGGTTGGCTGGAGTTCCTTGTTTCCGTACAAGGTGCTCCGCGGCACCAACACCTTGCCCTGCCACGGAAAGCGTTCGGCGCGGGTCTCCGACCCCGCCGAAACGCTCGACCGTAAGGTCTCCCGCGTTTCCTGGAGACCTTCGGTCGGCGGTGGTGGCTCGGTCGGAGACCGGCCACAGCGCACCAGCACTTGTCGGCTATCGGTGGCGGAGATGGTGCCGGAGTCGCCGCACAATTCCAGATGGTCCAGGGCAAACCGGATCGACGCCGGCTCAGCCGTCTCGCTGGCATCCCGCAGCGCGGTCAGCAGCGATGCGGGATTGTCGACCATCGACTCGGGCGGTGCCGGAAAGTCGCCAAGCTCAGCGGCATCGGGCGGCGAGTACCGCATCATCACCGGCACGTTGGTGTCCTGCCAAGTGGCGATCAGGTCGCCATCCGCTTGCCGTTCGATGGAGACGACTTGATCCGCGCGGCCTTCGCCCACGTCTCTTCGCCACCGGGCTCGTCCCGGTGGTTCAACGGCTTCTGCACTACTCGCCCCTTCGCCGTCTTCCTCCTGCCACCGAGCACCGAGCGTTCGATGGCCGCCATGCGGCTTTTCGAGCGGATGGTCAAGCCGTGCTGATCGGCCCGGAGCGACACGGCGAGAAAGGGTCCACGCGGCGACACTCCGAGCGCATGACGAAAGACAGCCCGCACCTGGCGGGCGCGCGCTCGGCGCGGGTCTCTGACCCGCCGCAACGGCCGACCGGTAGGTCTCCGGCGTTTCCGCGAGACCTTCGGTCGGTGGTGGTGGCTCGGTCGGAGAGCGGCCACAGCGCGTTCGGACCTGACGGGCCACACGTTGCATGTCGGCGCGTGTCCATCCGCGCGCAAGACCTTCTGGGCAATTGACATACGCGATTGGGACACGTAACGTGGGCCACAGGCAGCCAGTGGGGATCCCGTCCAAGCGATCCCCGGCACCGACCAGAAATCGACAAGCTCGATTGCAGGAACAGGCCAATGGAAATCGAGGAACGACTTTCTCGTCAGCTGGACAAGTTCGCCTCAGCGCCCTTCCTATTCGTAGGATCGGGCATCTCGCGGAGATACCTCGGCCTTGAAACATGGGAGTCGCTGCTACGCCGGTTCGCGGGTTATCTGTCCAGGGATTTTGAGTATTACTTCAGCAAGGCCGAACGTTTCAAGACTTCCTGGGTCCGAGCCCTAACAAACGCGGGGAAGTCCGTTCGAAATGCCACTCAGTGGCCGACGTCGCCAAGACTTACGACGTGGAACACGCCATCTACTTCATTCCGTTGCTCTTACGCGGACAAATCAGAGTGGATGAGTTGCGGGATTTCATCCTGCGAAACATGGCGTGTCTGAGGGGTAGGCAACCGAACGATACGAGGACGACGTACTTCCGGTCGCTGATCTGCCTCTACGATTGGCTGGCGTTCGGCCCGTGTGCCGACCCTGTCCAAACGTGACGAATTCGACTAGCTCGGGCATCGGGCCTCTCGGCGAGGTGCCGTCGGCATGGGCCTCCAACCCCGTCGAACCGTCCGGTGTTAGGCGTTTCTGAAGACAGTCGGTCGGCGCCCCGGTTGTTCACGGACAGCGATCGTGAGCGGCCCCAGGTAGGTCGGGATCTCCGAGACCGATACGGCTTTCTACGCCGAAGGCGTCGCACACCGTAGCCCAGGGTCGCGGTACGTCCGCGTACCCTGGGTTAGCGGTCCCGCGCCCATCGCCAACCCTGAAGGGGTTGCACAAGCACGCCGGGGCGAAGAAGCTGGCAGAAACATTGATGGCAGAAAGATGTTTTCCCAGCGCCGACCGAATCGGCCCATTTTTCTGCCATCAATCTCTTTGCCCGGTCCGCTCTTCGTGTCTCCCTGTCTCCGCGGCTCCCCGTCTTCTTCCGGGCGGCCCAGATAGAAGCCGAAATCGCCGTCACGGACGTTGTCGCCACACGGGTAATCGCGGCCGATGCGGCGCACTTTCAGCAGGTGCGAGTCCTCGCCGCCGAAGTCAGAACGACTGTGCCGGGGTTTCAGACGCCCGGTCAGGGGTGTGGCCAGAGCCAGCGCGAGTGCGTGCCTGGCTGCTTCCGCAGAGATGGTCATGGTGTCCTCCAAGAAACGAAACAACGCCGGCACGCGATCCTGGGCGACCCCGTGCCGGCGCGGGAAGAAGAGAGACTATCGCTCGGGAACCCGCCGTGCGTTTGCTGTCTCCATCCGCGCCACTTCTGCCGCTTGCGCGTCGTCGAAGGGCAGCGCCAAGCAAGATGTTCGCCGGCTCGGAAAGGGACCCACGCGGTTCGCACCCGCCGTTGCGGCGGAGCGTTTGACAGCTCGGCTGCGCAGCTCTTGCTGAAGCCAGACTTGGAAGCCCTGATCCCGAAACTTGCGCAGGGTCACCCGCTGAGTCGCCCGGGCGTGCTGCACGAATCGCAGGTACTGTGGGTTGCGTCGGTAGGCCCAACGACCGCAAATTGCCCGATGCACGGCCAGCGCCGCGTTTAGCGACCAGAGCAGAGTCCGGCCGCCAGCCCGAGGCCAACTCGTCGGTCGATATCCAGTCAAGTGGCCGGCGGAGCGGGCCTCGTCAGCCAAGGCGTCGATAAGTTGGCAAAGTTCCGTCACGGAGACCGCGTCTCGTTTCGCCAGATGCGTACGGGCATGTAGAGAACGACGGGCCCTGCACGGAGCATAACGGACTTCGACGTACTCTTCCTTGTGCGATTCCCAACGCGAGCGCCGGCGATGGTGCTCGGTGTCCAGCGGCAATGTCCGCCGCTGAACGAAGTAGCCGTCCTCCGCCGGAAACAGTGTGCGACAATGTGGCAAGTCCATGCCCGCCAGCCACACCGGCCCAGCCGCCTGCACCGCGGCTTGGACCTGCTCCGTGAGTCCTGCTTCTGCCGAGACCAGAGACACCGGCAAGACCAAGAGACCGTAACCGCCATAGCGTGGCAGCCGGTCCATCCGGGAGGCATCTGGGAGATACCGCCGGTACGCATCGCCGACCGGACGCAATTGCTGGAAGTAGGCTTCCACCTGCTCTGGGCCATCGATGAACACGGCTTCGTGCGGCGGCGCGGATTGCGTCGACCGGACGCCAAGGCCTTTGGTTTCGAGTTTGTGTTCTGGCCAACTTACTTGACCATCAATACCATGCCACGGCGAGGACGAGGGAAGATGTGATGGCCCAGGCTACGCCAATCGGGAATCGGCGATAGCCCCGCGTGCAGGCGTCCAAACGCTGCGCTGTGATGGTCACGAGGCCGACCGCCGCGACGCTGCCAGCCAGCTTGGCCAGCAGCATCCACCGCTGACGCGACGTTGCGGCCCGTTGCGCGTCCATCCACCGCGTGAGCGTCTCCGCCCCGATCCCTACGCGGAGGTGCAGCCGCGTCAATGTCCCGTAAGCCCGCACCCGGCGTTCCCAGGCGACCCGGCGCGGCACCCCCGGATCGTTCCGCTTCAGTTTCGGCCCGCCTCGGTGAAATACTCGTCGAACTTCTCCGTCACTGGCCGGTCGTCGGCTTCGACGGGGATGGCATCGGAGGCTCGTTGCTGGCCGTCCACCAGCTTGTGCAGGGTTCGGATGCGCTTCTCAACCGCCACGGCCAAGTCCTTCGCCTCCCGGAGCTTCGACTGGTCGAACTCAAAACTACCCCCCGCTTGGGCCAGTTCCAGCAACTTCAGTTCCGCCTGCAACGACTCGGCCTTCTGCAACAGCAGGTCATGCTGTTGCTGGCACACGCGGATCTTGTCCGTGGCCGCGTCCAGCGTCTGGCGGCGCGAGGCGAGGATCCGCTGTTTGGCCTCCAGCTGCACTCGCCCGTCCTCGTACCGTTCCAGGCGCCGCGTCAGATCGTCCTCCACCTGTCGTCGCGTGAAGGCTTGCCCGGCGAACTGGTACCGGTCCTGCTTATTGCGCAAAGCTTCCCGCAGCTTGTCCATCTCAGCCTTCGCCTTCTGCTGCGATTGGGTCGCTTCGCCAAGCTCCCGCTCCAGATACTCGATCTCCGTGTCCAGTTGCGCCGCCACTTTGCGATTGGCCTGGAGTTCGGGGATCAGATCGGCGGTCACGCGTTCCAGCCGTTTCAGTTCGAACCCGACCGGGACGGCGTCGCGTACCTGCTTGGCCAAGTTCGTCAGCGCCACCACGCTGTACGCTCTGCGTCTGCGAACCGGTGGCCATTTTTTTCCGTCGTGTTGCCCAGAGTCGAGTCCGCGAATCGCCCTCTTGTTGCTCCCGGAGATACGTGTCGCCACTAACGCAAATCGCCTCCTGAAATGACGATGGAGGTCGCTCCAGTTGGGCGCGTCGAGTCTTTCAACTTTGTTTAGACCAATTTGCACGTCGTTTCTTGCCATGCCCTGCATGGCACATCGCATCGTGGGGCGCCGATGAACACTGAGAGAATTGCCGCTTGGTTGAGGGGGCACGAAATCGAACTCGACACGTCGCGCCCACGCGGCAGCGGCGCTTTCTATCGAGTCTTTGAGGGGAGATTCGGCATACAACGCTGTGCCGTCTCGATCTCGAAGGAACGATGGGAGGATGTCACCCACCAAGAACCAGAACGCATGCGTAAGGATTATAACACGCTCTGTACGCTTGGAGCTGGGGGCGTGCTCAGGGCCATACATCTGGTGGCAATGTTTAGTGTCTTTCAGGACGTCGACGGCCACCTTGTTCACATTTGGGAGTTGGCGGACCCCGCCGAGTCAGCGGATCGGACCAAGACGCTTCGGACCATCATGGACGCGCGATCCACGGGAATGGACCGCGCCGAGGCTGTCAGGTTTTTCCAGATGGTCGCTGCCGGCATCAATTCTCTCAAAGTGGCGGGTTTTCGCCACGGGGACTTGAAGCCGGAAAACGTCCTCGCCTTTGGCGAGGCCCTGAAACTGGGTGACCTGAGTCAAATCAAGCACATTGGGGATGAGCCTCCGTCGTCGACGGGCGTACACAACCTCAAGTACTGCCCCCACGGGGACGACTGGCGGCGCAACGACCCTTACGCTTGGGACACCTATGCCATGGTCCTCATGTACGTCGAAGCCCGCACCGGGAGGTATCCGTTCGGCGACACATGTGAATGACTAGGTGTGGCCGGGGAGCCCCGCTGGCGCCTGTTCGCAACCAGCGGAGAGCCCGTCGAGTTCACGCCAGGGGAGAAGGACATCCTTGCCGCGATGGACTTCGCGACGGTTTTGAAATTGATGCGCACAGGGCGGCCGGTCTATTTGCTCAGCGAGGACGAACGAGGAATACAGAAGTCGACCGCCACGATCGAAATGTTGCGGCGGGAGAACCTATCGCGTGAGGAGGCGTCGACGCTGCTGAGAACCGCTGATGAACGCCGACTCAAGTGGCTTGCTGAGGCACTGTTCAAGTGGTGCCTGGTTGACATGAAGGCCCGCAATCTAAGCGCGGAGGTGGTCGTGAGTGAGATTTGCCAGCCCGAGGGCAAACCACGAGGTCTGTGGCAGTGGTTCGTTAGGCTGTGGAGAAGCCGCAGTTCTGCGCACGGCTCGCCATCGCACGAAGGCACGTATGACAGAGATTTCCGCGAGTTATTGCAACTCGCCTTCGACATAACCTACGGGCCAGCCGCCGACCGCGAGAGGGTAAAGGAGTTGGTGGTGGACCAGTACCGCGCGCTGCGCTAGGTTCAACCGGATTCCGCAGGCTTCCCCTTCCGGCAGACCGCGAGGCAGATCTGGCAACCGTAACCCTGCACATGGTAGCGGACATCTCGAAATCCGTCCGCACCCGGGTCACGAAGAGACTGCTGTAGCCGGTGCCGGCTCGGGCAAAGGGCGTCCGTATTGTCAATGACCCAGCGTAGAACATCCGTAAGCGTGCAGCAGGACCGTCTGGGGTGCGGCGCGTGTTCACAGCCGGACCTA
>CAYPGE010000203.1:0-15626 GCA_964409865.1 uncultured Pirellulaceae bacterium | reverse complement strand
AGTATCGACCAGGGGGTGATTACGATCGATCGCGACGACGCGATCACCAGCATCAATTCCTCGGCGCTCCGGCTCCTAGGCCAAGCTTCCGACTGCGCGGGAAAGCACCTGTCCTCGATCTGTCCCGCCGGTCTGCCGTTGGTCGAACTGGCGCGGGAACTGGCCCGACGGCAAGCGCCGATTTGCGACCGCGATTTGACGATCAACCGCGCTGGCCGATCACACCGTTGTCGGGCCGACGTACACTTTCTGAAGGATGCAGGGGGCCCGTCGCTGGGCTGCGTATTCTTGCTTCGCGACGTGTCGGAACGCCTGCTGCTGGAGGATCGCATGGCGCGCATGGAGCGGTTCATCAGCCTGGGAACGCTGGCCTCCGGATTGCACCACGAACTCAAGAATCCGCTGACCGCGCTGAGCCTTCACATCCAGTTGCTGGACGAACGTCTGCGGAGTCTGGCGACTGCCGAGCCACTGGACGATCTGCTGAGCGTGGTCAAGACGGAAGTCTGCCGGCTGAACGGCGTGCTGGAGGGGTTCCGCAGTTTTGCCAGCCTGCAACGGCTGCAGTTGCAGCCGCGGGACCCTCTGGCGGTGCTGGACGAAGCGGTTCGGCTGGTCGAGCCCCAAGCGGCCAGCCAAGGCGTCCAGATCAGTGTCTCCAGGCCGGAGGCGGGACTGCCCTTGGTGTCGCTGGACTCTCAAAAATTCCAGCAGGCGGTACTCAACCTGCTGATCAATGGCTTGGAGGCCATGCCGGCCGGCGGAAAGCTTTCGCTGCGCGCGTTTCTGGATCACGAACGCATCACCGTCGAGGTGGCCGACACCGGAGCCGGAATCCCGCCCGAGGTGCGCAAGAACCTGTTCAAACCGTACTTCTCCACCAAGACACAGGGCACGGGCATGGGCTTGGCGTTGACCGAGAAACTGATTGGCCAACACGGCGGTCAAGTCGACTTCGAGAGCGGACCTCAGGGAGCGACTTTCCGCATCACCTTGCCCCTGGAACCACCGCGAGACGAGCCATGACGCAACACGTTTTCCGGATCCTGATCGTCGACGACGAGCCGAACATCCGTGCGGGGTTGGCGAAGGGACTGGCGCACGAGGCCGACGAAATCTGCACCGCTGCGGATGCGGAACAAGCCTGGTGCCAGTTCCAGCAGCAGCACCAGCAGGTGGTCATCACCGACCTGAAGATGTCAGGGCACTTGTCCGGGCTCGACCTGGTCCGCCAAATCAAGGAATCACGGCCCGAAACCGTCGTGCTGGTGATCACCGCGCACGGCACGATCGAGACGGCAGTCGAGGCGATGCGGCAGGGAGCGCACGACTACATCACCAAGCCGGTAGATCTCAACATGCTGCGATTGCAGGTCTGCAATGCTTTCGAACATTACCGTCTGGTCGAGGAGAATCGACGTCTGCGGGAACGCTTGGACGCGATGGGCGAGTTTCCTGACATGGTGGGACGCAGTGCCGGCATGCAGCGCGTGTTCGATCGCATCCGCCAAGTCGCCGACGCGGATGTGACGGTGCTGATCCAGGGCGAAAGCGGTACGGGCAAGGAATTGGTGGCTCGCGCGATTCATAACCTGAGTGTCCGGAAGGATTCCCCTTTTCTCGCGGCCAGTGTGGGCGCCTTGCCCGAAACGCTGGTCGAGAGCGAGTTGTTCGGCTACGAAAAAGGGGCTTTCAGCGGAGCGTTGCGGCAGAAACCCGGCTGGTTTGAAATGGCAGCGGGAGGCACCCTGTTTCTGGACGAGATCGGCGAAATGCCCCCCAAGACCCAGGTGGATCTGTTGCGGGTGCTGGAACAGCGGGAACTCCGGCGACTGGGAGGCGAATCCTCGATTCCAGTCGATGTGCGGCTGATCGCCGCCACCAATCGGGACCTGGAGGAATTGACGGGCGACGGCACCTTCCGGCAGGATCTCTACTACCGGATCAACGTTGTCCCCGTGCGGATTCCCCCGCTGCGCGAGCGGCGCGACGATATCCCGCTGCTGGCCGAACACTTCTTGCAACAAGCCGAGCGGCGACATGGCCGGCAGTCGCGTCGCGTCGCGCCCGCCGCCATGCGCGTGCTGTGCGATTACCCCTGGCCGGGCAACGTGCGCCAACTTCGCAACCTGATGGAGCGACTCGTGGTGACCGTCGACAGTACGACCGTCCACGTCGAAGACCTGCCCCAGGAGTTCCGCATGACGCCCCGAGGGAGTGTCACCACGCTGGACGAAGCCGTGCAGGACGCCGAAAAACAGGCCATCTTGGCGGCCCTGGCGAACTGCAATCAACATCGTGAGCGGACCGCACGATTGCTGGGGATCAGCGTCAGAACACTGCACTACAAGATGAATCGCTACGCGCTCCAGTGAGCGGCGGACGACCGCGCTCGCACAGCCGAGCCCGGCATGCTCGCCGGCGCCCCGTTCTGGCCGTTCTGGACATGAGCACCACGTGCTGGGGGCTGGCCATCTCGCCGTAGCGAGAATCCGTCGGTCGAATTGGCAATCATCCTCGCTACGACGACAGCGTTGCTGGCTGCAGAAACCTGCAAAAGGCTGCAATTTCTTGCACGTCTCCGGCAGTTTTGTCCAACTCTTAACAGCGAGAGTCTCCTGAGGCCGCACCCCATCGGTTCACGCTTCTCCGCGCCACGAAGAACGCGTCGTCTTCGTTGCTGCCCGGACCAGCCGACGACGGTACGCCACTTGCAATCTCGTGCTGACTGTCCACAGCTTGAATGCCGCTTGATTGCCCAGCGTGCCCATCGCAAATGGTCAGAACGCGGATTCTCATCAAGACATCGGAAGGCCCTATGCCCTTTCACGTTGCCACCACCTTCGTGCTCCTGACGATTTCCAACGTCTTCATGACTTTTGCCTGGTACGGCCATCTGAAGTACAAGAGCACCGCCCTGTGGTCAGCCGTCCTAGTCAGCTGGCTCATCGCCTTTGTCGAGTACTGTTTCCAGGTCCCCGCCAATCGCATCGGGCACAATGCTGGAGTCAGCGCGGCGCAGCTGAAGACGTTTCAAGAGCTGATCACCTTGGGCGTGTTCTGTGTGTTCTCCGTTCACTATCTGAAAGAACCGCTCAAGTGGAACTACGTCGTCGGGTTCATCTTGATTGGTTTCGGGGCCCTGTTCGTGTTTGCTCCCTGGCACCAAGCCACTCCATGATTCGACGCGAATATCGTAGGCCGCTCGCTCCGCGAGCGGAACGGCGTCGCACAGCGACGCCTGTACGATGTCGGGTATGTTCCGCGAGTCTCGGAGCGTGGATTCGGTCTGCGGCGATCAGGCGTAGTTTCAGGAGTACTTGATCTGATCCTCGGTGGTGCCGGAACTGTCGTGAAACAACCTGTTTTCCACATGCGGCAGAACACGACGCATGCTTGCGGACCGGCCGCAGCCCCGCCACAATCGATCCATTCAACACAGAAAGGAGCGGCAACCATGCCTCGTTCAGATTCACTTTCGCGCAGGGATTTCGTCAAGACGGCCGGTGCGGCGGGAGCCGCGATGTTGGCGGGAAACACCGCAGAGGCGGGGCAAGACGCCAGCGTCACGCTGGCCTTGCTGGGCGCCGCGCACATCCACACGTCGATGTTCCTGCAGATGCTGCAGACACGCGAGGAGGTGAAAATTGCGCACGTCTGGGATCACGACGCGGCGCGAGCCGAAAAACACGCCGCCGAGTGCGGGGCCGCAGTCGCCAAGACGGTCGCCGGCGTGCTGGGCGATTCCCGCGTGGCGGGCGTTCTCGTTCTCTCGGAGACCAGCAAGCACGCCGAGTTGGCGATCGCCGCAGCCGGGGCGAAGAAACACGTGTTCGTCGAAAAACCGCTCGGCGTCGGCGCCAAGGACGCCTTCGAGATCGCCGCTGCCGTGGAAAAGGCCGGCGTGCTGTTCAATACCGGCTACCACTTGCGCACCATCTCGCGGAACATCTTCGTCCAGGAAAACATTCAGCAGGGCAACTTGGGCCGGATCGTCCGGGTCCACGCTTCGTTCTGCAATGACTGCGTCCTGCAGGGCGAGTTCGACGACGAACTGAAATGGACGGTCGATCCGCAGTGGGGAGCCCTGGGCGCTTTTGCCGACACGGGTACGCACGCGCTGGATCTGCTGATGTGGCTGGTGGGCGATGTCGAGGCCGTGTCGGCGGACCTTCGTTCGGTGACCCATCGCTACCCGCATGGCGACGAAACCGGCCAGGGCCTGCTGCGGTTCGCCAGCGGCGTGACGGGAACGATTTCCGCAGGCTGGATCGAGCCGGAGAATCCGGTCAGCTTGCTGGTCTCCGGCACCGAAGGGCACGCGGTCGTGCTCAACGACCGGCTGTACCTCCGCACCAAGAAGGTCGAGGGCGCCGACGGCGCTCGCCCGTGGATGAAACTGGCGCCGCCGCTGGATCACCCGCTGCTGCAGTTCGCCAGTGCCATCGCCGGCCAGAAGGACCTGCCGCTGGTCACGGTGCGCGAGGCAGCGGCTCGCGTCAAAGTGATGGAAGCCCTGTACCGGTCGGCGCGCGAACGCCGCTGGGTGACGATCGCGTAGGCCATCGGTTCCGCGGCCGTTGCTACAGCAGCAGCCCGGCCAGCACGACGGCCACAATGGCTGCCCCGGCGGCCAATTTGCCCGCGGTTCCCAGCAGGCGTCCCCAGAATGCCGCCTGGCCCACTTGCCAGCCGTGATCCAAATCCCGGCCTTTCCACGATTCGCCCAGCATGGCGCCGCCCAGGGCGCCCAAGGCCGCGCCCAACACGATCGCCGCCAGCGAGCCGATCAAGGGGATGGGCAAGCCGATCACGGCGCCGAGCACGCTGCCCACCAAGGACCCGGCCAGCGCCAACACGGCGCCACGGCGACTGCCGCCGACGCGCGCCGCCCCCGCGGCCCCGGCCGCCAGTTCGAGCACCTCGCCCAGCACCGCCAACAGGATCACCGCGCCCGCCGCCCACCAGGAGATCGACAACCGCTGGCCGGCGGGACCTAGCCACGCGTAGCACACGACCGCGGCCACGTTCAGCCAGTTCCCCGGCAACGCGAACAGGTTCAGGCACCAACCGGCCGCCAGCACGATCACCAGGAGAATCGCCCACAGCACGCTCATGATCGCTAGTCGAGGAACCACTCCGAGGTCTTGACGTCGTACTTCTCCATCAGTCGATACAGTTTGCGGCGGTCGACGCCTAGGGCACGGGCCGCGCGCGTCTTGTTGCCGCGTTCCCGCCGCAGCACCTCGACCACCTTCGCTCGTTCGATCGAGGACAAGTCATCCAGCCGCCGGGGGCTGAGACGTCCGTCGGCGATGCTGGCCGCCGGGACGCTGTCCGCGTCGACGTGGGCAACACCACCCTGGCGGTGTTCGCCGGTTCGCCCCTGGATCACCTCGCGAGGCAGGTCGCGGACACGGACCAGGTTGTCGTCCGCCATGATCTTGGCTCGCTCGATGGCGTTGATCAACTGACGTACGTTGCCCGGCCAGTGATAGGCGTTGATTCTGCGCAGGGCCTCGCCTTCGATGTCCCAATTGGGACCGAGGAAATGGGCGACCAGCAGGGGGATGTCGCCCCGCCGGTGGCGCAAGGGGGGCAACTCCAGCGACATCACGTTGATCCGGTAGAACAAGTCCTCCCGAAAAAGCCCTTCTTCAACGTCGCGGATCAATTCGCGGTTGGTGGCCGCCAACAGCCGCACGTTGACGCGGCGCTCCTTCAGCGACCCGACGCGGCGCATCGAACCGTCCTCCAGGACGCGCAGCAGCTTGGCCTGCAGTGAGCCCGGCATCTCGCCGATCTCGTCGATGAACAACGTGCCGCCGTCGGCCGTCTCGAACAAGCCCGCCTTGGCGCTCACGGCCCCCGTAAAAGCGCCTTTCTCGTGGCCGAACAATTCGCTCTCCAACAACGCTTCGGGCAGCGCAGCGCAGTTAATCACCACCATCGGCCTATCGGACCGCAGGCTGCTGTGGTGCAGCGCCCGGGCCACCAATTCCTTGCCCGTGCCGCTTTCGCCCTGGATCAAAATCGCCTTGTCGCTGGGCCCGGCGCGTTCGATCAGCCGAAACACTTCCTGCATGGCGGGGGACTGGCCGATCATTTCCGACTTGGGTTGGCTGCGCTGCAGCAGCGTCTTCAGACGCAGGTTCTCCCGGCGCAACTGGCCGCGCTCGTGCGCCTTGCCGATCAGTTTCTCCAAGTCCCGCAACGGGAAGGGTTTGGTCAAGAAATCGTAGGCCCCCAACTTCATGGCCTGCACGGCCATTTCGATCGTCCCTTCACCGGTCAAGACGATCACCTCGCATTCCGAGTGGCTGTCGCGGAACTTCTCCAGCAATTGGATGCCCGCCAGGCCGGGCATCTTGAGGTCCAGGATAGCCACATCGAACGTCCTGTGTTGCGCCGCCGTCAGGGCGGCTTCCCCGTCCGCCGCTTCCTGCACCTGAAAACCATGACGGGCAAACATCCGCGTCATCGTGCCGCGAAACTCGTCGTCGTCATCGGCCACCAACAGGGCGATATCGTGCCGCTCGTGCATGGCTGTCACCCGCAAATCATGTCGGCGTGGATCGAACACCCAGCGAGAGGGGGGACCGCGGACGCCCTGCCGACGCGCAATCGCCGCGCGGCCTGTCAGGCGCGACGCACGACCGCACAGGGCGCGCGAATCCGCACACCACTCCAGTGTACCCGTTCGGGGAATCGAGGCCAACCTCAAGGGCCCCCCTTTGAACAAACGCCCGTTTTTCCCTAACATGGGAAGCAACTAGCTTCTGTTGGCACGGGAGGTAACATGTATAAGAACCTGAATACGGCGTCGTTGGGGGTATCCGGACGACAAAGCGAGCTGATTGAATTGACGTTAACCTACGGTTTTCGCGGACTGGATCTGGATGCGGCGGATTTGCTGAAACGAGCAACCCTCCAAGGCGTGGAAGAAGTCGGCAAGTACATCCGCAGCGCCAAGATCAAGATCGGCGGCTGGGTTTTGCCAGTTCAATTGGGGGCTGACGACGCCGTCTTTCTGCTTGAGGCCGAGCGACTGAGCCTGATCTCGGACACCGCCCGCAAGTTGGGTTTCAGCTACTGCACCACCGATCTCGAGCCGGCCAGCGACAAACTGCCGTATCATGAGAACTTCGAGCGGCACCGGCAGCGCCTAGCCAAAATCGGGGATGTCCTGGCGGGTGCCGGGCTCCGGCTGGGGGTCGGGCTGAAAGCAGCCCCGGAGTTCCGTCGAGACGGCGTTTACCCATTCATCCACAAGGCGGAGGAACTCCTGACGCTGATTCGTACGGTCAATCACACGCACGTGGGGCTCGTCTTGGACACCTGGAATTGGCAGATCGGCGGGGGTGGCAGTGCTATGCTGGCGGACGTGAAGGGCAAACAGATTGTGTCGGTCGCGATCGCGGACGTGCCTCCGGACGCAGACCCCGCCGCGATGGACGTGTCGCAGCGGTTGCTGCCGGCGGAGGAAACCGTGCCGCAGCACGCGCGACTGGTGGCCCGCCTGGCCGAAGGCAAGTATGAGGGGCCGGTCACCCTGCTGCCTGCCCCGCGGCATGCCGCCGGGATGACCCGCGATCACATCATCGAGAAATGTGCCTGGCTGCTGGAGCAGATATGGACGCAAGCGGGGTTGGCCAGGCCGAGCCGGCCTGTGCCGTCACCCGTGGAACAGGCTGTGTGAGTTTGAGAAGACCGCCCCCCAGAAACAGAGGCGAAAAGGCTGGCAGAAAGATGTTGTGTTAGAAGAATGGAGCGGAGTCCTCAAGAAAAGTCCCGTCGAAGTACCTTTCGCAACTCCCCGTCTTTCATCTTTCTGTCAGGCCATCTTTCTGTCAGCCCTCTTCGTCCGTTTTCTGTACCGCCTGAGGTCCGCGATCCCACCATCAGGAGCAACGCCATGCCCAGGATCATGCTCACCGCGACCTTAGTAATCCTTTTGTCGGTTCTTTCGGCGGTCGCCGATGATGCGGCGTCCGGCCGCAGCCAGACCGAACTGGTCGTGGACGCCTTTCCGCTCCAAGGCCCCACCGAAAACTTGGAACCAGAGGTATTGGACTTCCGCTACCAACCCGGACGCTGGCAAGCGTGCATCGGCCTGCCTGACGACCCGTACAAGACCATCGTCGGCAGCGACGGCGGGTTGTACTACGAGTACGGCAAGCGAGGTCCGCAACCGTACAACAACGGACAGGGTTCCTTCGGGACGCGGGTGTTGGCGGAACTGCAAGCGGACGGCAAACCGGGCACTTGCCGGCAGTCACTGCACAACCCGCGCATCCCGATCGTCGCGACCGAGTGGGAGCAGGGCGATTGGGTGGTCCATCAGGAAGCCTGGGCAGGCGTGCTGAGGGGCGAGTCGCTGGAGACGCGAACTCCGCAGCGCGTCGACTACCTGTGGCTGACGGCCACCAACCGCAGCGGCGAGTCGCGTCGCGGCACGGTCGCGTTGCACATCGGCTCCACATCGCGCCTGCAGTTGGATCCGTCCCGCACCCGATTGGTTTACGAGAACGAAGGCCAGCAGGCTTTCTGCCAGTTTTCGCGCCCGAGCCAGCCGCCCAGTGCCAGCGTGCAATCCCGCGAGACAGGCGGCGTATTGCAGGTCGAGGCCAAATCGGGCGCGACGGTCACGCGAAACTGGGCGCGGCCGAACACCGACTGCGCCCCCTGTTTCCGCCATGTGTTTGTGGGCTTCGGTCAGCCGCTCGATTTCCGCTTCGCCGCGGCCGGCGGCCGGAAGTTCCGCGTGGCCTTGGGTTTGATCGAAGGCTGGCACGCCGAGCCGGGCAAGCGGCCCGTTCAGGTCGAGGTCGAAGGGCAAGGTGCCCGCGCGTTGGACCTCGTGAAAGAATACGGCCGGAACGTCCCTGTCGTGTTGCAGTTCCCCGCGCTGGATACTGACGGCGACGGCAAGGTCGCGGTGAGCGTTCGCCCGGTCGGGGGCGCCGAGGACCGCAACACGATCCTGAGCGCCCTTTGGGTTTTCCCCGCCGACGCCGCGCACCGCGATGAAGACATCCTCGCCGGCAAGGCCGACTCGCTGGCTCTGGCACGCGTCGACGCCGACCACATGCCCAGCATGCCCCAGCCGTTGCGACTGACCTGGGACACCGGCCTGGTGGCCGCCGGACAGAGCTTCGATCTGCTGGTCGCCCTGCCGCAAGGCGACGGGGCGAAACGCAGTTTGAACGTTGGCGACCCGGCCGCGGAACGTCAGCGGGCTGTCCAGTTCTGGAGCCGTGCCGATCTGCCGCTGGACCGCTTCACGGTCCCCGATCCGGCCGTCCAGGATTTGCTCGATTCCTGTATTCGCAACATCTACCAGGCTCGCGAGATCAAAGACGGCCGCCCCGCATTCCAAGTCGGCCCGACTTGTTACCGCGGCACGTGGGCCGCCGACGGTCCGTTCATTTTGGAGGCGATCACCTACCTGGGCCGGGCCGGCGAGGTCCTTGCCGGGTTGGAGCAGCAGGTCGACGCCGACAGCGGGCCGGGCGGCGTCGAGTTCTCGAAGAAGAGCGGCCTGCGGCTGTGGATGATCCGCCGTCACGGTCAATTGACCGGCGACCGCGATTGGCTCCAGCGGATGTGGCCCCGCGTCCAGCGGGAAGTGAATCAGATCATCGAATACCGCCAAACGACCCGCGACGATCCGACGCAGGCCAACTACGGGTTGATGCCCATCGGTTTCGGCGACGGCGGCCTGGGCGGAAAGCACCGCGAGTACACCAACGTTTACTGGACGCTGGCCGGGCTGAAGGCGGCGATCGACATGGCACAGGAGTTGAACGATCCGGCGGCGGCCCCTTGGCAAGCGGAATACGCCGACTACTGGCAAGCGTTCGACAAAGCCCGCCATCGCGACAAGCTGGTCGACGCGGCAGGCAATCCATATGTGCCGGTGACGATGAAAGGCGAGCTGCCGCAGTTGCCGCAGCGCGGGGCGTGGGCCTTCCTGCAGTCGGTCTTCCCAGGCCGGATCTTCGCCGCCGACGATCCGCTGATGCGGGGCACGATGGCCATGCTGGACGCCAACCAGCGCGAAGGCTTGATCTACGGCACCGGCTGGATCGAAGACGGGATCTGGAACTACGCCGCGTCGTTCTACGCCCACGCGCACTTGTGGTTGGGGCACGGTCGGAAAGCGGCCGCCACGATGTACGCCTTCGGCAATCATGCCGCGCCGCTGCTGTGCTGGCGGGAAGAGCAGAACCCGGTCGGCGAGCGTCCGTACTATGTCGGCGACATGCCGCACAACTGGGCCAGCGCCGAGTTTATTCGCCTGGTCCGCCATCTGTTGATCCTGGAACGCGGCCGGGAGTTGCACCTGTTGGAGGGCCTGCCCCGCGCCTGGACGCGACCCGGTTGCGTGACGGAGCTGAAATCCGTCCCGACCACGTTCGGCGACATCAGCCTCCGCCTGGCCGTCGCCGCCGACGGCCGCTCGGCCACGATTGCGCTCGATCCGCCCCGGCGCACCCCTGCGGAGAGGCTCGTGGTCCACCTGGAACACTTTGCGCAGGGAGCGTCGAACGTAAGATTGGACGACGAGCCGCTCGGCCGCGAAGGACATGCGATTCAGGCGGATCGTCCGCTCACCCTGCGAGTCGTTCTCCAGGCGCCGAATCCGTGAGTCGCTCGGCCACGGGTTTCCGCAACCGCGCTGCGACAGCCAGAAGCTCGCCGAAATCGACCAAATCCTGCAGAAAAAGATCTGCGAGGCCCTTGTTTTTCTTTCGCCAGGTTTTGACAGACGGAAGTTTCCGCCGATAATGAGACCAGCGGAAGGTCCGCGATTTCGCCCCCATCTCGGTGCGGTATCTCCTGTGCGACCCCGCGCGTCTTCCCGGTCAGGCAGGTCGATGGTTCGACGGTGAGGTGACAGCCATGCTCCATTCCAGGCGCAAGTGTGGATTCACGCTGGTTGAGCTACTGGTGGTGATTGCGATCATTGGGATCCTGGTCGCGCTGTTGTTGCCGGCCATCCAGGCGGCGCGGGAGGCCGCCCGGCGCTCGCAGTGCAGCAACAACCTCAAGCAGTGGGCGTTGGCGATGCAGTTGTACCACGACATTCACAACAGGTTGCCCATAGGCATGGCGCGGACGCCGCGGCACACGTGGGTCGTGAGCCTGTGGCCGCACTTGGAACAATCGGGGCTCACGGAATCCTATGACTCCGCGCTCGGCTTCTGGCAGCCGCCCAACACGATCACCAATTCGGAGGCTGGCTTGATGAACCAGACCGTGCCGGTGTACTACTGTCCCAGCGATCGCATGGGGTTTTGGCGTGGGGACCAGTACTGGCGGACGCGCGGAAACTATGTCGTGAACTTCGGGAACACCCGAATCAGCGGCAACGCAGCCACGGCGCCGTTCGCCTTTGACCGCTCTTCGCGATTGCGCGATATGGTGGACGGGCTTTCGAATACGATGTTCCTGGCGGAAGTGATCATGGCCCTGGCAGATAATCTGTGGGACTGCCGCGGCGACATCCACAACGACGATGACGGGGCCTTCTTTGCGACCGTCAATACGCCGAATTCGGGAGTCGATTCCTGTGTCATCTGCACCCCGTCCCTGAGCGATCAGTACCTGCCGGCCTGCACCACGGCGCCCTTCACCTCTCCGCGTTTTCCCAATACGGCGACGGCGCCGGCCGTTTCCTCGCGCAGCTTTCACCCCGGCGGCGTGCAGGTGGCGATGGGCGACGGCGCCGTGCGGTTCGTCACTTCGAGCATCGCCTTGAACGTCTGGCAATCCGCCGGTTCGTCCCACGGCGGTGAGGCCGAGAGCCTGCCTTGAAAGGACCGGGTAGCATGTTGCGTTTGACGAGTGTGCTCTTCCGTAGGCTGGGTTGTTTCGCTCTATTGGCAGTCTCCGCCGCTTTGATCGGTTGCGGCGGCGAGGAGCAGGCTACGGTCACGGGCTCGGTCAAGCTGAACGGCGAGCCGCTGAAGGACGGGACGATCACGTTCGTCCCGGCGGACGGCGCTACGGCGTCAGCGGGGGGGGTGATCAAGGACGGCACCTACTCGGTTGAAATGCCACCGGGGGAAAAACGCGTCCAGATCTCCGCCATGAAAGTCGTCGGCCGGCGCCAGGTGTACGAGGGGGACCCTAACAGCCCCGTCGTCGACGACGTCCGGGAAATGATCCCGCCGCAGTACAATGCGGCGTCGACCCTCACGGTCAGCGCCACCGCGGGAAGCCAAACGCAGGACTTCGACCTGCGGTGAACCGCTTGCGGCACCAGCAGTTGCGGGCAGCACGGCGGGGTTCCGCTGGGCGAGGGCCACACCGAGCACGGCGCCGGCCGCCGCGCCGACGGCATGGGCGATGGCCACCACGACGAAGCCCGCGGCCTGGGAGTCCACAAACAGCGTGTTGCCCGTGACAAGTTCGTACATCAGCTTGCCTCCGAATCCTGCCAGCAGCACCGCAGGCAGCAAGCCTTGGCCCCAGCGACGTTGCTGCCATGCACTGGCCAGTTGCACGCACGCCAGATAGACGAACAGGGCCGTATCGATGCCGCTCAAACCTCGATAGGTTCGCAACTCGGGCTGGCCCAGCAGGACCATCAGGGAAATGCTGATTGCGGAGACGAGGCAGAGGACGACGAATCGCGGCCGTGACAGCCGTTCGACCATCGCCCCGATGACCGCGAACATCAACAGGTCCCAACCCAGATGCTCAAGGTCCCAGTGCGTCAGGTGCCCTGTCAGCATCCGCCACCACTGGCCGTCCAGGATTGCCAGACGGTCGAATTGCAGCCAGCCGGCCCCGCCGGGCATCAGTTGAATGGACACTGCGGCCAAGGCTACGCAGACGGTGATCACGGTGCCGTGAAGATCTAGCCAGTTCGGAGTTCTTGTTGCGGGTTGCATGGCAGTGTCCTTGGTGCGGCCTTTCTTAACTCTTGCGATCATCACGCGGAGAGGCTGTGAAAAAACGCTTGCCATCATCACGCGGAGCGTGACGGCTACTTTGGAATCGCGACAGGGTGGCTGGGGCTTCGAGCACTCCCGCCACCCTATTCAATGACGTGCTGCTGGTCTGCGTTCCTACGCCTGCTTGCGTCCGGCCTGCCGGCGGCGAGCGGCGTAGCCCAGACCGGCCAGTCCGACGCCCAGCAGCGCTGTCAGCGGATCGATCGCACCGCCGCCACCGCCACCGCCGCCGCCGAAACTCGGCACGTTGATATCGCCCCTGCGCGGCGAGGAAGGCGCGGGAGCGCTGGGATTCGGCTGGACGCCGGGGTTGGCCCTGGGAGCGGGAGTGGCCGTCGCGGTCGGAGCTGCGGAACCGGCGGTCGACGCCACTTCCGGGCCCAATTGCGCGGCCGCCTGCTGCCGCAGTTGGTCCAATTGCTGACGCAAGGCTAACTGCGCCGCCCGGTCGCGCTGGCTGCGAGTGGCGTTTCGCCGCTCGATCTGCCAGCGTTTGTACTCCGCGTCGTTCTCCAACACGATGAACGAAGCATACTCGCTGACGATCGAATAGCCCTCGCACAGCCGCACGATCTCGGCGGCGTTCGATTCCGTTCCTGCGGCACGGTTCTCGTCCATCAGCCGCTGGACGCGGTGCGAGGCCCACATGCGATCGATCTGCGGATTGGCTTCCTCCGTGGCCGGCAACTCCAATTCGACGGTTTGGTCCAGTGGGCTGCCCAGCACTTCCGCCTGAATCCGGACCTTGGTCGGCCCGCTCGTGCGATACCGGCCGTACAGCCGGATCGGTTGGCCGTAGTACAAGTTCGGCAACGTGGCCGGTTCCTGGTCGTACACCTCGCCGCCCTGGAACGTCAGCTTCACCTGTTTGGCGGCCGGACGCGTCAGCTTGCGGCGGAAAGCCTGTGCCTGCCGCTCGAAATCGTCGCCCGCCGAGACGAACGCCGCCAAACCGCCGGCCTCGGTGGCCAATTGCGTCAGCAGCGGACGATTCACCTCGTTGCCCACGCCCACGCAGAAGACGGTGACGCCCGCCGGCCGCTCGCCGATCAATCGCACCAACTCGGCCTGCTCTTGCGGCTCCGTCATGCCGTCCGACAAGATCACTACGTTCAGCGGCCGATCCGCCTGGCGGTAGCGATAGGCAGCTTCGATGGCCGGCCGCAGCACGGTGCCGCCCACGGCCCGCTGGGCGCGAAGGAATTCCTCGGCCTGCGTCTTGGCCTCCGCGGTGGCCGGTTTCAGACCGCCGAACAACGTGCGGGCCGTGATGTTGAACGCGATCAACTCGACGCAGTCGTCGTCCTCCAAAGCGGCGACGAAGCGCTCGACCGATCCTCGCGACAGGCTCAGCTTGCTGTCGTTGGCCATACTGCCGGAGACGTCCAGCACGAACACGTAATCGCTGCCGCCGCCGGCGGCTTCCAGTTCCTTGCCGGCCGTCAGCGTCAGCAGCAGGTATCCGTCCTCGCCCGCGTGCTTGGAGGCGACCAGATCCAGCCCCGTTCGTGCCCGCTCCATCTGGTAGACGATCACCAGGTCGCGGTTCAGGTCACCTTCGCGAGTTTCCAGGGCGGCCTGCCAGTAGTTCGCGGCGTGCTTGGCCACGACGAATTCGTCGCCGTGCGAAGGGCTCTTCATTTCCACGATGGTCACTTCGCTCTTGGCTTCCAGCGAGAACGCAAACCGGCCGCGGGTCCGCTGGTCCGCCTTGGCCGTGGTGACCGTCGCCAGCGGATAGACGTAGTTCGCCGTGTCATGGTCGTAGTCCAGTTCCTGGGCGTAGGTGATCTTGACGCGCTGCTCGGCGCCCGCGGCGATCGGAAAGACGCGCATCTCGAAACGCTTGTAGTCCACCTGTTCCAGCAGTCCCGGATCGCGGCGCGTCTGCTTGTAACTCTCGTAGATCTGCCGCGCCCGCTGCTTCTCGACGACTTCGCCGATCATCTCCTTGCCGCCGATCCACATGCTGAAATTGGAGACCGACGCGCCTTTCGGGACCGGGAACGTATACAGGGCCTCGACCACGCGATTCTCGGTGTTCAGGAAGACTTGCTCCACTTCGGTCACGGCGACGCCGTTGTTGATCGTCACCTTGACATCCTGCTCCTTGATTTCGAGCACACCGCCGAAGCCGCTATCGGCGATCAACATCCCGGCCGCACCGGCGGAGTGTGTCAGGACTGCGCTCAGAAAAGCCGCCGCCAGGCAAGCTGCGATCAGGCGCCGGCACCATTGGGGTACGTGTCTTGGGTTCATGTTTCGCTCCTCCCGTCTGACTTGAATGGGGACCAAACTTCGTTCACTCGGTAGGAGGTATTTCACTTGCCGTGCCATCCAGGCCAGTTGGCGATCCGCCGATATCGAGTGCTGGAGACGGGCTACACGGAAAAGCCGGTTTTCTGCGTGTTTTTCCAGCGTTTTCGCCGCGTCGCTTTTTTCTCACCCAGCCACCCTCAACAGGCCCAGCGGTCGTCGATCGCCCCAGCACAACGTTCATGACTGGACATTTCTTGCCAGTCCGGTATACACTAAATGCACAGCCCGCATAGCCGCGTCTCTCCGAGACGCGGGACCGTGACAACGCGAGCGGAGAGTTTTGTCATGACCGTATTCACCCCTGCTCAACGGCGGTTTGCCGAAGCGATTTCCCGGCTGGTG
>CAYPGE010000202.1:0-15670 GCA_964409865.1 uncultured Pirellulaceae bacterium | reverse complement strand
AAAACGCGAAACAGGGATCAAGCATTTTCCCAGGAGGTCAAGAGTCCTGAGATTGCTGGTGGGACAAGACCGACCTGACGCAATTTGCGGACAACGGGCGCATCAACCACCCAGCCGCGGTGCAGGCGTTGGAGCGCGCGGGGTTCCGCGTCGGGCGTCAGGGCAAGCCCATGGTGATGAGCGATGGGAACTGTGGCATAATGCGTCCCTCGCGAAGCATTTTTGAAATCCTCCTGGAGAAGCCTATCATGAGACGCTTGGCATTGCTGTTGACTTGCCCTTTGTGCATCACCGTGACGCTCGCCACGGCGGCGGATTGGCAGCCGGCTGAAAACACGCTGACGACGCCTTGGACCAAAGACGTATCGCCGGCCAACGCCCATCCGCAACATCCGGAGCCGCAACTGGTCCGGGAAACGTGGTGGAGCCTGAACGGGCTGTGGGACTACGCGATCCGCGCCAAGGACGTGCCTCGGCCGGAGGCGTTCGATGGCCAAATCCTCGTGCCGTATCCCGTGGAATCGGCGCTGTCCGGCGTCAAGCGGGCAGTCCGGCCCGATGACCGGCTGTGGTACCGCCGCACGTTCGCCAGGCCGGATGACGCCCAGGGCAAACGGCTGTTGCTGCATTTCCAGGCGGTGGATTGGCACGCTCAGGTGTGGCTGAATGGCAAGTTGCTCGGCGAGCACCGGGGCGGATACGATCCGTTCACGTTTGACATCAGCGACGCGTTGGCCGCTGCGGCCGAGCAGGAACTGGTCGTCTCGGTCTGGGACCCGACGGACAAAGGGCCGCAGCCGCGCGGCAAGCAAGTGCTGAATCCGGGCGGTATCTTCTACACGGCCGTGACCGGCATCTGGCAAACCGTGTGGCTGGAAGCAGTGCCGCAGACGTATGTCCAAGCGTTACAGTTGGTGCCGGACGTAGACGCCAAGGAACTGAAGGTGACCGTCACCGCCAGCGGCCCGGCGAAGGTCTGGGCGCGGGCGTTGGACGGCAGTCAGGAGGTCGCGAAGGCCGAAGGCAAGGCGGGCGAAACGCTGCGGCTGAAGATCGACAACCCCAAGCTCTGGTCGCCGGATTCTCCGTTCCTGTACGATTTGCGCGTGGGTCTCGATGGCGGCGATCAAGTCGCCAGCTACTTCGGCATGCGGAAGATCGAAGTCAACAAGGACGAAGCCGGCGTCAACCGGCTGTTTTTGAACAACCAGGTGCTGTTCCAGATCGGCCCGTTGGACCAGGGCTGGTGGCCGGACGGCTTGTACACGGCGGCGACCGACGAGTCGCTCCGGTTCGATGTCGAAATGACGCGCAAGCTGGGCTTCAACATGGCTCGCAAGCACGTCAAGGTCGAGCCGCCGCGATGGTACCACCATTGCGACAAGCTCGGCCTGCTGGTCTGGCAGGACATGCCCAGCGGCGGCGGACCCGGCGAGAAGATCGGCGACGGAGCCACGTTCCCGCGGTCGCAATTCGAGCTGGAATTGCAGCGAGTGATCGATGCCAACCGGAACCACCCCTGTATCGTCATGTGGGTGCCGTTCAACGAAGGCTGGGGCCAGCACGACACGCCGGAAATCGTGGCCTCGATCCAGAAATACGACCCGACCCGGCCGGTGAACGAAGCCAGCGGCTGGACCGATAAGGGCAGCGGGGATGTGAAGGACGTACACAATTACCCCGGCCCCGGCATGCCGCCGTTGGAGGACAAACGCGTGGCGGTGCTCGGCGAGTTTGGCGGACTGGGGATCCCGCTTCCCGGACATTTATGGTGGGACAAGAAGAACTGGGGCTACCGCAACTTCCAGGACCTGAAGGAGATTCAGCTCGCCTACGACGGCCTCATCCGCCGACTCCGCCCGTTGATCGGCAAAGGGCTTTCGGCCGCCGTCTATACGCAAACGTCCGATTGCGAGGGCGAAGTGAACGGCCTGATGACCTACGACCGCAAAGTGGTCAAGTTTGACCCGGAACACATGGCCCAGTTGCACGCGCCGCTGTTCCTGCCGCCGCCGGTCGTGGTCACCAAAGTGATGGTGCCGACCAGCCAGCAGCAGCCGCAGACCTGGCGGTACACGACGGACAAACCGTCGGACGGTTGGGAACAGCCGGGATTCGATGACACGTCCTGGAAGGAAGGTCCGGGCGGTTTCGGCACCAAGGGCACGCCGGGTGCCGTCGTGGGCACTCCGTGGCGCAGCAGCGACATCTGGCTGCGCCGGACGGTCGACGTACCGCAAGTCGGTACCGGCGCGCTGAACCTGCGCATTCACCATGACGAGGACGCCGAGGCGTACCTGAACGGTAAACGAGTGATCCAGTTGACCGGCTACGAGACGGACTATGTGGACATCGAATTGGACAACGAATCTGCCGCCGCGCTCCGGCCCGGCAAGAACGTCATCGCGGTTCATTGCCGTCAGACCACGGGCGGTCAATTCATCGACGTGGGCCTGGTTGATGTGACACAAGACCAGCGGGCTCCCACCCGTGTTCCCCCAAACTAGCTCTGCTTAGGGGGTCTCCCACGTGTCGGTACGGAACGGTGAGGCGGGAAGGCCGGCGCTGTTGAACAGGCTGGCGTCGGGATTCGATGCCCAGGCGTAGCGCACGGCGACCGGCTTGGCGACCTGATCGCTGCAGACCACGACCGTGTCGGTGCCCTCGATCTTGGCATCGGCAAAGACGAACTTCCGATCCTCTCCGGCGATGGCAAACCCGGTCAGCTTCTCGCCCTTGGCCTTGAGCCCGTCGCCCACATGGTCGAAGCGGATGCTGATCTTGCCGTCTGCCTGCGACATCGACTTGTACAGCGGCCCGCTGTACACCAGTTGCTTATCGTGGATCGTGGCCAGAGCCCACAGCGCCAGACGTTTGCCGACATCCTGCTTGTTCTTCGGGTGAATGTCGTTCGCTTCGCCCACGTCGATGGTGATCGCCATGCCCGTGTTGGTGACGGCCAGCGTCTTGAGCATCTGCTCCTGGACGATCACCCAACCGCTGGTTTCGACCGGTTCCTGCTGCGGCGCGCGGAAGTTAGGCAATTGGACCCAGCCAAACGGAAAATCGCCTTGGCCCCAACGCTTCCGCCAGTTGCCGATCATCGTGGCAAGTTGCAAACCGTACAGGTTGGCCGTGGTTCCGCCCGCGTTGCTCTCACCTTGATACCAGATCGCGCCGCGCAGGGCATAGGGCGCCAAGGGCTCGATCATGCCGTTGTACAAGCTCGCCGGCCGATGGGGGCTGACGCGAGGATCGACCGGCGGCTGCGGACGTCGCGGCGGCTGCTGGCCCGCCTGCTTGGCCTGTTTGGCCTTGCTTTGCCACGCCGCCAACTGTTTCTCGAAGCGTTCCTTCGCCGCCTCGGGGTCGTAATTCTTGATCTGCTGGTCCCAGTTGTCCAAGATCGGCTTCAACTCCGGCAATGCTTGCTGGACCGCCAGACTCGTCCAGGCCTGGACCGGCGTGCCGCCCCAGGAGGAATTGATCAAGCCGACAGGAACCTTCAACTGCCGGTGCAATTCGCGGCCAAAGAAGTACGCGGTAGCTGAAAAGCCGCCGACGGTGTCGGGACGGCACACCTGCCACGTGCCCTGACAACGCTCCTGAGGCGTTTCAGCTGTGACACGACTCACCGTGAACATGCGGAGCTGGGGATGATCGGCCGCTGCTTTCTCTTCCTCAAAGTTGGCGGACGAGGCGACCGACATGGCCATGTTCGACTGACCGGAACACAGCCACGTTTCGCCGACCAACACGTCGGCAATCTGGATCGTGTTCTTGCCCTTGACGACCAGCGTCAGCGGCCCGCCCGCCTCGCAGGCCGTCAAACGTACGGACCATTTGCCTTCGCTGCAGGCGGTCGCCGTCTGCTTCTGGCCGCCCAACGTCACCGTGACTGCCTCGCCGGGATCCGCCCAGCCCCATACGGGGATCGCCGCTTGCTGTTGCAGCACCATGTGGTCGGAGAACAGCGACGGCAAGGTGACATCGGCCAGAGCCGGTCCGGCCAGACACGACAGGACCAGGAAGGAAATCAATGCTCGACGGACGGTGGGCAGACGCATGGGTGACTCCTTGGGGTGAGGGGGTAAGGGGTAGAGTCGCAGTCGGTATGATGCACGCACCGTGCGTGCATGGCGGGCTCAGACGTACAGAATACTGTTTTGGCCGATGGCAAGTCCAGCCATGTGCATCGATCCTGCCCGGCCAAAACTGAATTCTGTACGTCTGAGCCGTTATTCTGACACGTTCACCACGACGCGTCCAGTGACCCGGCTTGCCAGGATTTCAGTAATCTGCAGAGGCAATTCCTCAAGGTCGACGAATCTGGCGATCGCCGGCAAGCAGTCGAGCTTCCAGGGGCCGGCCAAACGTTGCCAGATCTCGTGACGCAGGGGAATCGAGCCCCAAGCGGCGTCGATTCCGGCCAGCGTGACACCGCGCAGGATGAACGGGTAGACCGTCACCGGCAGGTCGCTCCCCGCGGCCAGTCCACAGGCGGCAACGCAGCCGCTGTGCTTGGTCGCCCGAAGAATCGTGCCCAAAATGTTGCTGCCGACGGTGTCAATCGCCCCGGCCCAACGGCCGGACAGGAGCGGTTTCCCGCTGCGATCGTCGACCTGCTCGCGGCTCCAAACGTGTTCGGCGCCAAGGCGCGTCAGGTACTCGTGGCCCGAGGCCTTTCCGGTTATGGCGGTCACGTGATAGCCCAGCTTGGCCAACAGGGCGACGGCAAAGGTCCCGACGCCGCCCGTGGCCCCCGTGACCACCACGTCGCCGGAATCCGGTAGCACATCATGTTTCTGCAAGGCATCCACGCACAGCCCGGCCGTGAACCCGGCCGTGCCCAGGATCATGCTCTCCCGCAAAGTCAGACCGGCCGGCAGCGGCACGACCCAGTTCCAGGGCACCTGAACGTAATCCGACCATCCACCCCAGCGATTGGCGCCCATGTCGAAGCCGGTGACCAGGACGGCATCGTCCGGTGCAAACTTGCCGGCGCCGCAACGCACCACGTGGCCGGCGGCGTCGACGCCCGGGATGTGAGGAAACTGCTTGTTGACGCCGGGGTGCCCGGTGGCGGCCAGCGCGTCCTTGTAGTTCAGCGACGAGTAGGCCACGCGGATCAGCGTGTCGCCCGGCGGCAATTCGCTCAGCCCGCGCTCGGAAATCTCCGTATGGATCTTGCCGTCGGCGTCCTTGGTGACCAGGTAGCAGCGAAAGGTTTCGGGGTGCATGGCGTTGTTCAATCCTCCTTCCAGTTTTGATCGGCGGGGCAGACGATCCTGTGCGGTGCTGGTCGCTGGCAAGCAGTGTGGACGCGGCAGGCATACGATCGGCGCGACCCTGCGTGTGGCGCGGCTCATAGCTGCTGCAGCAGGGCATCGTAGTCCGCGTGCGATCCGATCCAAAACCAGAAGATGTCGTTTCCGCGACGAATTCCCACTGCTCGATAGTCCATGCCTACGCGGGCCGAAAAGATGAGACGCGACGGATGGACGCGTCGAAACCGCAAGCTCGGATGACGCGGGTCGCGCCGAAACAAGGCATACGCAGCGCGTGCCTGCTCGCGAACGTTAGCCGGCAAGGCGCGGTACAGCGTCAAAAACTGCGATGTCAGAAAGGAATTCACAGTTCGTCCAAGTCGAGTTGTCGGCAGCGTCCGGCATCGGCCTCGACCAATGCCTCATCCGCCATACTTGCCAACAGGTCGACCGAAGCAGGGCGTGAGAACAATTCGTCCCAGCGCCGTTCTGACTCGATCTCGCGCAGCAGAATCGAGGCCAGCGCGTCTTGATCTGCTTCAGGCAGTTGCGAGGCCCAAGCGATTGCCTGCTCCATCAACAGTGTCAAAGCCAGCCCTCCTTCCTCGATCGTCGCATCAAGAGAGAGAATCACAGGACTACAGGTCGCGTATTCCCAATCAGTCTACGAACCAAAACCGCTCCTGTCAAGAAGCCATGCCACAGCGTTACGTCTCGCAGGCGACTCGCTCCGCCTCGTGCAGGTAGTCGTCGGCGACCGGATAGTTGCGGAAACGGACCGAGTAGTACTGCTCGAACCAGTCGCTGATCAGGTTCTCCATGTCCGCGTCGTAGCCGGGCGCGACATACAACGTCTTGCCGTCCAAGGTCTCTCGCAAGTCACCCTCGTCGACCAGCAATCTGCCGGACTTGATCACGTACCGCGGCAGTTGGAACATCCGTTCCTTGTTCTCGTGCGGCGTGTAAATGGTGATGTCGGCGTCGGCTCCGGGGCCCAGGTGGCCTTTGTTTTTCAGTCCCAGCAGCTTCGCCGGCCCGGCCCGCGTAATGATGGCGATTTCGTACAGCGAGTACTCCCGATCCAAATCGGCCAATAACGAGCCTTGGCCGACCGTTGCGTGGACGTCCTTCAATGCCTCCTTGCGGTAAGCGCTGTCCATCAGCAGGCGGATGATCTGCGGGTAGGCCAGGAAGGAAGCGCCGTTGGGGGAATCGGTGCTCATCACCACTCGCCACGGGTCCTGGACCAACAAGTACCACTCCAGCCCGATGGCCCACTGCCAGGCGTGGATCAGGCTCTTGTTGCGGTACTTGATCGGCGCGATGCCGCAGCCGGATTCCATTTCCACGTCGACGCTGAACCACTTGGTGCCGTAGACATTGTGCAAGTAGTAGCCCAGCGGCCCATCGCCGGTCATGCTGGTCGTCTCGCCGAACAGGACTTGGCCGACATCGATGGAAAGATTGGGATGCTCGTTGACGTACTCGGCCAACGGCGCGACTTTGGAATTGAACGTGCTCTCGTCGCCCTCGCCGCCGCCGTAGCTGTGAAATTGGATGTGCGTGATGTGCCCGCGATGTCCCTCCAGGGCCTTCATCGTTTCCAGCGTTGTCTGCCAGTTGCCGGGCAAGCCGAGATTGTTGCAGTGGATGTGGGCCGAATGGGGCAGTTTCAACGCATCTACCGCTACTGCCACTTCGCGAATGATCTGCCGCGCCGTGACGCCGAAGTGATCGACGGGTTCGTCCACCGTGTGTACGTTGCCGCCGGCGTGGTGTTTCCAGACTTCTACGCCGCCGGGATTGACCAGCTTGATCGCATACGATTTGGCGGCGCCCAGCAGCCAGGCGATGAAGCCCTTCAACTGCTCCGACTGCCGCTGTTGAATGGCCCGCATAACGAAGTGGTTGTTGCCGGCCAGGACATAAAATCCCTTGTCGATGCACGGCATGTCGTCGAACTCTTCGTGAGCGTGCCGAGCCATCAGGGGCGGGACGGCCGCGTCAAATGCCGTCGTGTAGCCGAGCCCGATGTACTTGTAGCCGGTGGCAAAGGTGCTGGGCACACTGCCCAACGTCCCGCTGTGCGTGTGGGCTGTGCGCCGGACGACGTTGCGGCCCCCGCGCCGCTCTTCCGGACGCATCTTGCGGGCCGCATTCACCTTGGGGCCGGCGATGTGGCAGTGCATGTCGATGCCGCCGGGCATCACCACCAGGCCGGCGGCATTCAGCGTGTAGGCGGGTTGCGTCGGGGGATCGTCGGGAGGCGAGACAATCTTTCCGCCTTGAATCCAGATGTCCTGTACCTGGCCGTCTACGCCGTTCAGCGGGTCGTAGACGTAGCCACCGCTGATCTTCCAGAGAACTTCCGCCATGATTGCCTGCTGGGAATCGAAGTCGAGTTCTGGTTCGTAGGTTGGGATTCCGTCCCGACCAGATCGGGAAGCAGTCCCGGCGGTCGGGACGGAGTCCCACCCTACCCAACACGTCGCGGCCGAGCCACGGACCTCCATGATGGACTTTGGCCCCGTTTCCAGCAAGGCCGCAACGGCGGAAATGGCTGGTTGGGTCCCCGTGGTTGCGTGTTCCGGGCCAGAGTCTATGATGGGGAACTTCTGCGACGCAGCGCAAAGGAGGCTGTGCGCCACAAGTTCCTGGAATGAACTGCGCCATCGTGTCACTCGCATTTTCCTTGATCATTCCCGCCTACAACGAGGCGCGTCGCCTGCCGCCGTATCTGGCCGACGTCCGTACCCACTTGACGACGACATTTCCCGGCGCGCACGAAGTGATCGTCGTGGACGACGGCAGCACCGACGGGACGCGCGGACACGTCGCCGGGATGGCCGAGGCCTGGCCGGCCTTACGGCTCGTGGCCCATTCGCAGAACCAGGGCAAAGGTGCGGCGGTGCGCACGGGGATGCTGGCCGCCCGCGGCGAAATCCGCTTGTTCGCCGATGCGGACGGCGCCACGCCCATCCGCGAGGAGACGCGCTTGCGAGCGGCCATCGAAGCCGGGGCGGATGTGGCAGTGGCATCGCGACGGGTCCAAGCCCCGGACGTGGCACGGCAACGGGCCCGATTTCGCGGTCTGGTCGGCTGGGCGTTCACGACCTTCGCCCAGTGCCTGCTGCCCACGGGCGTCCGCGACACGCAGTGCGGGTTCAAGATGTTCCGTAGCGAGGCCGCCGAGCGTCTGTTTGCGATGTCGCAGGAGAGCGGCTACGTGTTCGACCTGGAACTGCTCGTGCTCGCCCGGCAGTTAGGGTATCGCGTGGCGGAGATCCCCGTGAACTGGACGGAAATGCCCGGCAGCAAATTGGACATGGCACGCGAGTGGCGGAAGATCCTGGCAGGCATGTGGCGTATTCGGCGGCGGTTGGCGGCGGCGAAGTAGGCTGGGACTCCGTCCCGACCAACTCGAAGAGGAGCCCAACCTTGGCGAAATACGCGAAATCGCATCGTCCTGAGGGTTAACGTTGTGCCGTACGTCACAACGGGCGAACGATAGGCTAAGATAATCAACGGTGGAACCGGTCTCCGGTTCCGTGGTTCCCCCTTTCTTTGGGCAAGTTCCTGTCTTCGAGGTCTCTCTGATGGCTGACACGATCGAAAAACTGCAAACCGTCAACAGCTTGATCCGGACTCTGCTGGCCTTGGTGCTGTTCGGCGGAGTCGGTGCTGCGGGGTGGTACGGCTACACGACCTACAACGCGGCCGAAATCGAAGGCCAGCGCAAAGACGCGGTTTTGCGAGAAAAGGAACAGCAGTTGGCTTCCAGCATACTGCAGGTTGAAATGCAGCGTCAGGCACTGAAAGCCAAAGACGATGAACTGGCCGATAAGAAGGCGGAGATCGCCAAACAGCAGAAGGAAATCGTGACGCTAAACGAGGAAGTGATCCGCCAACAAGCGGAAATCCAGCGGCTGGATACGGCCCTGCGATTGCACAAAATGGAACGTCGCCTGGCGCGGATTCGTGTGCTGGACGCGGGCGTCGATCCGGACAGCGGAAAAAAGTTCTCGAAAATCGAATTCGTGGAACTGAACGAATTGGGCGACCCGGTGGGCCAGGCCAGACAATTCTCCCTGGACGGCGAGATGGTGTATGTCGACTACTGGGTGGTGAAATTCGAGGACAAGTACGTCGAACAGGCGGATTTGGAGCGGGGCATGTCCATCTGCATGCTCAGCCGCGTGTTCGGCGACTTGCAGAAGCCCAAGGAAGGCTTCACCCTGGACCAACCGGGGCAGCGGCCGGGGAACTATGCCCGCGGCAGCGTGATGTCTGATTTCGAGAAAAAGATCTGGGACGATTTCTGGAAGATCGCCAACGATCCCCAGCAGGCTGCCGAATTGGGCATTCGCGCGCTGCACGGTGACGCCGTCTCGATCAAGGTGGAAAAGGGCAAGACGTACCGGGTGACCGTGCGAGCCTCCGGAGGACCGGAAATCGTCGTGGAAACAGACAAGCCTACCGCAGCAACCCGCTGATTTTGCGGCCGGTGACGCTCAACGGAAAGCTCTCCAGTTCGCCGATCTTCACCCAACGGACCTCGCCGCCGCGTTTGAGCCGTCCGCCCGTGCACTCGGCTTCGTAGCAGTCGAGCGTAATCCGAAATCGCGTCACGCCGTGCTTGATCGTGGTTAGTCTTGGTCCCGGTGCGACCGCCAAGCCCGTCAGTTGGGCGGCGGCTTGCGCCAGTTGGCGGCGCAACGGATCGCCCCGCTGTGCCGTCACGGGAAATCGCGGAAAGTCCCACAAGCCTGCCCAGCGCTCGTGGGGCGCACAGCGACGGAGCACCACGCGATCTCCACGCCGGACAATCACGGCCGCTTCGCGCCGGTCTTCGTAAATGGTCTTGCGTTTAGGCTGCGGGATGACGGCCTGCAGTCCCTCTCGCTTCGTCGGGCACAGCGATCCGACGGGGCATTGCGCGCACCGCGGGCCGCGCGGGGCGCAGATCTCGCTGCCCAGTTCCATGAGCGCCTGGTTGAACAGCCCAACGTCCCTGGCGGGCAGGAGGCTGGCGGAGAACTCCCACAGCAGTTGTTGACCGTGGTTTCGCGCCGGGTCGCCGCGATAGCCGAGCAGGCGGCTGAAGACCCGCACCGTGTTGGCCTCCAGAATCGGCTCGCGGGCATCCCAAGCGATCGAGGCAATGGCGCCGGCGGTGTAACGGCCGATGCCCGGCAGCGAGCGGATCTGTTCGGGATGGCGAGGAAACTCGCCGCCATGTTCCGCGACGATGATCTTGGCGGCCGCGTGCAGTTGCCGCGCACGCCGGTAGTAGCCCAGACCCTCCCACAACCGCAGAACCTGTTGCTCGCCGGCTGCAGCCAGATCGGCCAACGTCGGGAAGGCGGCCAGAAAGCGTTCATAGTAGCCGACGACCGTGACGACCTGCGTCTGCTGGAGCATGATCTCGCTGACCCAGACCGCGTACGGATCCCGCGTTCTGCGCCACGGCAAATTGCGAGCGTTGCGCCGAAACCAGGCCATCAGGCGACGGCGGAAACGAGTCCTCCATGCGGAGTCGGGCAGCCGGACGGACGTGTCGGTCATCGGCGAGTGGTTGTCTCCTGAGAACGGTTCCGGGGAAGCCGGTTGAATTCAAAGCGGCGACAGGGCGCCGCACTCCAAACGTCACGTTTTCTCCTTCTGTCCCGCGTTCATGACTTCGATCTTGGACTGCGGACGCTGCCGGTCGGCGACCCAGCGGAACAAGTATTGAGTCACGGCGGATTCCAGTTCCGAACGGACGTCCTGCCAGCGTTTTGTCCCCGGCTTGATCTCCAAGCACTGGATCAAGTGTACGCCAAACGCGGTCACCACCGGTGGGCTGATCTTGCCCGGCTCCAGGGCAAAGGCGGCTTGGGCGAATGGTTCGGGCATCGGTTGATGACGTCCGATGGAACCGATGCGCCCTCCGTCGGTTGCGGTCGGAGCGACGGAGTGCTGTTGGGCGGCCTCGGCAAACGTCAATTCGCCGGCCAGGATTCGCGACCGCAGCTTGTCGGCGGCGTCAATCGCCGCGGCTTGCTGCTGCGACTCAGCGGGCGATTCGACGCGCAGCAGGATATGCGCGACAGCCACTTCCGTACCGTCAAAATCGCGGCGATGCTGCTGGAAATAGCGTTCCAGGTTTTGGTCCGTCAAGTGATGTTCCAGGAAACGCGGCCAGGCGATCTGCCAGGCGACGGACTGGCGGAGTTCGTCGCTGGTCAGTCCGGACCGTTGCAGATACTGGTCCAGGGTCAGTTGCTGTTGTTCCAGCCGTTTGCGGATCCGTTGCAGTTCGCGGTCGATCTCCTGGGCCTTGGCACCGAAGCCGGTCTGCGCCAAGTACTTGCTGACGATCAGGCGATCGATCAATTGGGCCAACGTCGTCTCGCGCAACTGCCGAAATGCGGCCGGCGTCAATTCGCGCTGGCGCACGACGCGCGCCAACTCGCGCTCCAATTCTCGATCCGTAATCGGCTGGCCGTCCACCGTGGCCAACACCGCAGCAGCACGTTCGGACTGCGGTTCCGCGGCGGGCAGAACAATCGAACCGGCAAACAGAAACAGCGCAGTCAGGGCGATTGGGAGACGAGGCAGAAAGAGGAAGGAAGAGAGCTGACAGAAAAATGGGGTGACAGAAATATGAAGAGGGAAAGTTGGGGAAGTGGGCATGGTGGTTGTGTTTTGAACATTTGGATTTTGAGTTTTGGATTTGTTTCGGATTTCGGATTTCGAGTTTCGGATTTGGTTGCGGCCATCAGCCCTCGTCAAGGCAACGGTATATCTTTCAGTTCAAAAGCGACCGGCATCTGGATCAGGACCGCAGGGGTCTTGTAGACGAATTTGCAGTCGGCCAGACCGTTCTCGCGGTCGGACAAGTAGGCGACCCCGACTTCGTTTTCCGTTTGGCGAAAGGCTTGCTGCCCCACGTGCTCGAACCGCTGGCCGTCGGGGCCGATAAAGTACGCCTCGTTGCGGTAGATCCAGTTGCGGTGCGATTCCAGCGCATTGCGAGCCTGATCGAAGCGGACCCGCAGACGAACCTCGTACACATCGACGTTCTTGCGGACTTGCTCCAGCACCACCGTCACGCCCGCCCGTGATTGCTCGACGGATTCGGCTGCTCCCAGGTTGCTGAATTCGAATGCTTCGACCTGCCCAGGCACGAGGGCCGAGAGTTGACCTCGCAGTGACGCAATCTTGCTGACACTGCGGTCGGGCAGCGACAACGGCACTTGCACTTCGGCAGCCGGGATCGCGCTTTCTACCGGCACCTCCAGGTTGGCGCGTTTCGAGCCGATCTCCATGGCGCGGCCGGCATCGTCCGTCGCCCGCAGGTCGCCCAGCGGAATCTGCAGCAGGATCGGCGACACGCGAGGCTCCCAGGTGATTTCCAGGACCAGACGCAACGAGTGCTGGGCTGGATTGCGCAGTTCACGGATTGCCAGCACGCGGAGCCCTTCGAAGCGAAACAAGCCTTCATACACGGCGCGGCTGGCGCGATCGAGTTCCGCCTGATCCCGAGCGACCACGGCCAGCGCCTTGGCTTCCCCGCTGAAGTTGTAGAGCGTCATGCCGGCCTGATCCAGAATGACGTCGAAGGCCGTCCAAAACGGCTGCTTGTCAAAGTCTAACTTGAGCTGGGGATCGTGGGGTTGCTGGCCGAATCGCTGGCGAAAGTCGACGATGCGGTTGCCCGTTTGCTGCTGGACGGCGGCCAGCGCGGCGGACAAGGGCATCTCGCCCTGCAGCGTCACTCGCGACGGTTCCGCAGCGGCTTTGGCCGCCTGCTCCTGGAGCGTCTTGCGGACGCGTTCCAGTCGGACCCGGACTTCGGCCGACGTGTCGCGGCCCGGCGACGGCAGCAGATCCAACGCCCGCGGACCCAAGTCGATCAATCCTCGCTCGGCCGCTTCGCGCGTCGCAAGTTGATTGTCGTCCAGTTGCCGGACGAGGCGGCGCACCTGCAGAGGCAACTCGTCGGGAGCCTCCGCAGTCGCCGCTCCCGGCAGCCACCCGCCCGTCAACAGCAGACAGACCCACACGATGATCTCCTTTCGCGATTGGTTTCGGCTCCCTTCCCCGTAGCATGGCTCTCCGAGCCGTGCCCCCCGTAGCATGGCTCTCCGAGCCGTGCGAATTGTCGCCGGATTTCGAGCAACGCCGCACGGCTCGGAGAGCCATGCTACTTTACCGGACCTTCACCTTTTATCATAAAGTCTGCGGCGGAATCTGGAAAGTTGGCCGCCTGCGGAGCCCAACGGTAGTTTCTCCGCACGCCCCGCTCCGTTATACTTCTGAACCGGTAACACCCGGAAGGAGACCTGATCGTGGCGCAAGCAAAGACTCGCGAGCAATGGGGTTCTCGCATCGGCGTGATTCTGGCGGTCGCCGGTTCGGCCGTGGGGCTGGGCAACTTCTTGCGTTTTCCGGGCACGGCGGCGCAGAACGGCGGCGGTGCGTTCATGCTGCCGTACTTCATCTCGTTGCTCGTGTTGGGCATTCCCATGTGCTGGGCGGAATGGACCATGGGCCGCTATGCCGGCGCCCGCGGCTGCAATTCGGCCCCGGCGATCTTCACCGTCATCTGGCGGCACCCGCTGGCCAAGTACGCTGGGGGATTGGCCTTGGTGATCCCGTTGGTCATCTACATGTACTACGTGCTGATCGAGTCCTGGTGCCTGGGTTACGCCGTGACCTACATGAGCGGCGCTGCCAAGCTGGCGGAAGACCCGTCGAAATTCTTCAGCAGTTTTGTGGGCATGGAAGAAAACGGCCTCATCTACGAAGAAGGCAGCGGGCACGGCACATGGCTGCTGTTGATCGTGTTTGTGCTCAATTTCCTGCTGATCTATCGAGGCGTCAGCAAGGGGATCGAGCGGTTCTGCAAGGTGGCGATGCCGCTGATGCTGACGCTGGGAATCATCGTCCTGGTGCGTGTCCTGACGCTGGGCACGCCGGATCCGGCCAAACCCGATCAGAATGTGTTGGGTGGCCTGGGATACATGTGGAACCCTAAGCCCGAGGCATTGCTGAATCCGGCCACCTGGCTGGCCGCTTCGGGACAGATTTTCTTCAGCCTCTCGGTCGGTTTTGGCATCATCATCAACTACGCCAGTTATCTGACGAAGAAAGACGATTTGGCGCTCAGCGGATTGACGTCGTGCAGCATGAACGAGTTCTTCGAAGTTTGCATGGGCGGCCTGATCACCTTGCCGGCGGCCTTCCTGTTCCTGGGCCTGGCCGCCAGCGAGTTTACCGGATCGTCGTTCGCCTTGGGCTTTCGCGCCTTGCCCAACGTCTTTGCCCGGATGCCGGCGGGGGAAGTGATCGGCGGCTTGTGGTTTTTCATGCTTTTCCTGGCGGCCATCACCAGCAGTATCTCGATGTTGCAACCGGTGATTGCTTTCTTGGAGGAGGGGTTTGGGCTGAAACGCCACGCCTCCGTGACTATCCTGGGCGTGCTGTCCGCGTTGGGCTGCGGTTTCGTGCTCTACTTCTCCAAGGATCTGGTCGCGCTGGACACCTTCGACTTCCTGGTGGGCAGCGTGCTGATTCTCGTCCTGGCTTTGGTTCAGGCCGTCTTGTATGGTTGGGCTTTTGGCACCCAACGCGGGCACCGGGAGCTTCACGAGGGGGCTCACATTCGCATCCCGCGGTTCGTCCAGTTCATGTTGAAGTGGATCGTGCCCCTGTACCTGCTGGCGATCTTCGGGGGCTTCTGTTTCATGAATCTGCCCAGCCGGGATGTGTTCAAGTTCCACCTGGGGCAAGGCGTGGCTCTGAGCCGGCAGGAAATCGCTGTCCCTGAGGCAATCCAAAAACAATTCGCGAGCAACGACGTGCAGTTGCCGGCGAACGCGACGATCCGGCCGGCGGAGGGCGGCAGTTGGCAGCTGCACGACGGGGATCAGGCCCTGCCGTATACGATTCGTACAGAGAAGAGTCTGGCGGTTTACGCGTATGAAGTCGGCTACTACGAAAAGATCGGCAACCATCCCGTGGCTTTTGCCTCGCTGTTGTTTGTCGTTGCGATTCTGGCCTTCCTGCTGGTGATGGTCCACATCGCGGGGCGGCGCTGGAAGGTGGAAGGACGATTCGAGCACTTGGAGGCGTGACCGGCCGGATGTTTCGGCGACCCACATTGACGACAAGGAAACTGGCGATGACGATTGGCGGCTGGGCAGTGATGATTGTGTCGGTCGGGTCCGTGTTGACGCTGGCGGCGTTTTGCCTGTACCGAGTGCTCACGCTGCCGCCGGTCGATGTCACCGAGCACCTGAAGGGCCCCTTGGACATCGATACGCAAGATACCATCGACGCGGACTAACGCGGATGACTCACAACTTAGGATCGGCGAATCAATAACTGTCGCGATTTCAAAGTAGCCATCACGCTCC
>CAYPGE010000201.1:0-15740 GCA_964409865.1 uncultured Pirellulaceae bacterium | reverse complement strand
CGATGTTCAGCGAAATCGAAGTCCTGGCGGCGGACGAAAACGTAGCAGGGCCTGGGCGCAGATGATAGGAACGCCCCTGTGCTACGTTTTCGTCCGCCGCCAGGACTTCGATTTCGCTGAACATCGTCCAATGATGGGCTGCCGAGCGGAGCATCACGAACCGAGTGGCAATCGGCTCGAAGCGCGTGCTCATCCAGCCCAATTGTAGGCGCACGTGATCGACCGGCCGATCCACGAGCAGCTTCTCCGGCGGCCGGTCGATCGACGCGACCCACGACCACGCGCGGCCGTCCGGCGAGACGAGCACGTCGATCCGCGGGGGAAACTCGACGGCGCCGCAACCGCCGCCTTCGCTGTGGACGCGCACGGCGTCGATCGTGCAATCGCGGCCGAGGTCCAGCGTGACTTCGACGTTCTGGCCTTGCCAGCCGACCATGCGGCCGTCGCCAAAGCCGCTTTCGGAAAGCTGCGTGTCGGTGAGTTTCCGCCGTTCCGGGTCGCCGTACTGTTCCGGATGCACCGGCCATAACTCGTAAGGTTTTCCCAGGGCGAGATTGTCAGCCGGATAGACTTCGACCTCGTCCAGCACCACTCGCTGGCCAGACTGCGGAGCGGCGACGAATCGCAAATGGCCGGTGAAGGCCGCACCCGCCTTGACGTCCCAGCAGTTCCCGTGGCGAGTCGCGTGTCCGATGGGCTGCCAGTCGGACGCTCCGTCGCGCTGCGCCAGCACGTCCAGTTGCCCGATGGACTCAGGCTGCGGAGTGTGCAGGCGCACCAGTCCCAGATGGCGCGGTTCGCGCAGCGCCAGCTCGATCGTGGCCTGCTGATCCGCCGCCCAGACGACCGAGCGATCCGGGCTCGAGCCGCCGGGCTGGTAGCACAGATCGAGCAGCCGTCCGCCTGCCGCGTCGGCACCGCTCGGCGCGGGTGACAGCCGGCAACGCGCGTTGTCGGTCAGCGAGGCGGCCGGCTCGACGAGCAGTTCATCGACCAGCGTGATCTTCCCCGCTGGCTGATGAATGGTCAGGGCCACGAACCGTGCGTCGACGGCTGCGAACTCGGCCACCATGCCGCCCGCTGTCATCTGCTCGCTGGGCGAGGCATTCCACCGATAGCCGCGCCCGACCTCCTGCCAGTCGCGGCCGGTCGTCGAAACGGCCACGTCGAAACAGCGTGGCGCAGCGGCGTTGGCGGGCAGTCCTTCAGCCGCCGTGCCGCGCGTGGCAACGCGCAACTCGACGGCCGCGATCCGCCGCGGCTCGCCGAGGTCCAGCTCGATCCGCGGCGACTCGCCCGCCAGAGCGACCAGGCGGTTGGCCGTCGTCAAGTCGCTCGCGCCGCCGCCGTCGGTCAGCTTCCGACCGTCGTCGGGATACTCAGCCGCCAGGTCGCCCTGGATGCGGTACGTGCAGCCGGTCGCCAGCCGCTGACGCTGGCCTTGAAACGTCCCCTTGGCGAACTGGTACAGAGCCTCGTACAGCTCGCGATCGGCCGGCAGATCGCTGTAGCACAGCTTGGCGATCGTGCGCTCACCCTGGTAGTATGCGTGCACGGCGTGGCGCATGTAACCGTCGAACTCGTCTCGACCGTGCGCCAGGTAGTCCCAGAGGTTGTCGCGTTCGCGCCGTCCCCCGATCTCGGCCATTTCAATCTCGATGCCCATGTGCCAGCGGCGGGCCCGGCGGGCCGTGTCGCTTAGTCGCTGCTCCTCCGCCCGGCGCCCGTGCTGCTCCATGAAAGCGTAGTTCGGCTGGAGCACGGCAAAGTCGATCCCCAACTCGCGCGCCTTCTCGCAGCCCGGCGCGCGGAAGTACGGGATCCAGTGCAGACCGTAGCCTTGGCGGTGAACTTCGTCGGCCGTGGCGCGAACGATCGCCTCGTCGTCCGGCCCAATGCCTTCGTTCATCCAATAAAAGCCCCACAAGGTAAGGTGGGGCAAGCGGCTCTGCTTCCAACGGCGGAGCATTTCGCCGACGCACCACCGCACGGCCTTCTGGCGATCGGCCGGCTGCGAGAGGTCTTCGCTGCGCCCGTCGCCGTCCACATCGCCAAAGTCCTTCTGCGCCCGCGACGGGTAGGGGATCATCAGGATCACCGGGACTTTCGGCCGCGGTCCCAGCGTCTGTTCCACGTCGGCGAGGCACGTTTCCAGGGCGGCCAGCGCGCGACCTTCGCGAAACAGCAACTGGTCCAGGTAGTACTCCCAGTCGGCCTTGTTGCTCGGCCCGTCGATGTACGTCGTGCCGCTGGGCGCGCCGCCGTAGGCCAGGAACAGGAAGCTGTCGTAGAACCAGTCGCGCGGTTTCCGCGGCGGCTCCTTGCCCAGGTAGGCCACGTAGGGCAAGAAGTCGTCCTGCGGCCAGGAGTCCTTGGACAGATAGATGAGCATCAGATCGCGGATGCCGCCGGCCCTGGGGTCGGCCGGCGGGAAACAGTCCCCCGCCGCCGGCGCGGCGCCCAGCAGCACGAACGCGACGGACCAAAAAACTCCGGCGATCATGAAATGCGTTCCTTTCCGGTGACTTTGGCTCCGCTCGGAGACGCCCCGAGCAACGACAGCGCTCCATGCTACCGAAGCGACTTGCGATCTTCCATCCGGGACGCGAGTTCTTATGATATTAGCCGTTCGGTTGTTTCCCAGGCGGTCCCAGCATCCTGTTCTTGAATCCCGGTGAGAGGAACGAGGTGTGAACTGTCATGCAAACTGAGCCCCAGTGTTTGGCCGGGCCGTTTCCCCGAGGCCGCAGGGAGGTTCTGGCGTGTTTCGTGCTGCTGGCGACCGGATGGGGCGGCCTCGCGGCGGCAGCGCAGCCGCTGGCCGTTTTCCCCGGCGAACACTGGGACCAGGTGCCGGGCCCGGACCCGCAGGGCTGGTCGTCGGCTAAGCTGGAGGCGGCGCACGACTTCGCGCAGGCGATCGGTTCCGCGGCCCTGTTCGTCGTTCACCAGGGCCGCGTGGTCGATGACTGGGGACAAACCACCCAACGCTTCAAGGCGCATTCGATCCGCAAGAGCTTTCTCAGCGCGCTGTACGGCATCCCCGACGCAGCCGCGAAGATCTGCTTGAGGGATACGATGGCGGCGCTGGACATCGACGACAACGAGCCGGGACTGACGGCCGGGGAGAAAGAAGCGACCGTGGCCGATCTGCTCAAGGCCCGCTCGGGCGTCTATCACCCGGCGCTCTACGAAACGGACGCGATGAAGAAACGCCGCCCGGAGCGCGGCAGCCATCCGCCGGGCACGTATTGGTACTACAACAACTGGGACTTCAACGTGCTGGGGACGATCTTCGAGAAACAGGCAGGACTGAGCGTGTTCGAGGCGTTCGGCCGCTACCTCGCCCAGCCGCTGCAAATGGAGGACTTCCGCCTGCAGGACACCGAGTACGTGCGTGGCAGCGATTCGATCCATCCCGCCTATCCGTTCCGCATGACCGCACGAGACATGGCCCGGTTTGGCTTGTTGTTTGCCCGCGGCGGCCAGTGGCAGGGCCGGCAGATCGTCCCGGCAGACTGGGTGGCGCGGAGCACCACCACCTATTCGCCCGCCACGACCGAGGCGGGGCAGGTTCACGCGGGCTACGGGTATCTGTGGTGGACGGAGCTTGGCGGGCGGCACCTGGAAGACGTCGAGCTGCCCCAAGGCACGTTCTCGGCCCGCGGCGCCGGCGGGCATTTCATTCTCGTCCTCCCGGTGTGGGACCTGGTGATCGTTCACCGCGTGGACACGGACCAGAAGGACGGCCCGCGCGTGGAGCGGGCCGAATTCGGCAAGCTGGTGAAGATGATCCTGGAAGCCATGCCGGAAGAAGCGAGGCAAGCTGTCGCCGCCCAGCCGGACGCCTTGCTGCCGATGCTGCCGAGCGGTCTCGACGAATTGGTGCCCGCGCTCATGGCCAAGCACGCCGTGCCCGGCGTGTCGATCGTGGGGATCGAAGACCGGCACATCGCTTGGGAACGCCAATACGGCGTGCGTTGCCAGGGCCAGCCGGAGCCCGTGGACTCGCAGACCCTGTTCGAGGCCGCCTCGATGAGCAAGTTGCCGGCCGCCTACGTCGCGCTGAAGCTCGTCGAGCAGGGCCGACTCGACCTCGACCGGCCGTTGACCGAGTACCTTGACAAGCCGTACCTGGCGGACGAACCGCAGCATCTGAAGATCACGGCGCGGATGGTGCTCTCCCATACGACCGGATTTCCCAACTGGCGCAAGGGCGGCTGGCGCAACGGCGGCCCACTGCCGGTGCTTTCCGAGCCCGGAACGAAGTTCACCTATTCGGGCGAAGGTTTTACCTATTTGCAGCGGGTCATGGAACACATCACGGGCGAGCCGTTCGAGCGTTACGTCAAACGGACTCTGTTCGAGCCGCTGGGGATCACGACCGCCAGCTACGTGTGGGAAGACGGTTTCGAGAAGCTGGCGGCCGGCTTGCGTCCCGGCCAGGGCGACCTGCCGGCCAAACGCACATTGTATCGTCAAGCCAACGCCGCCTACTCGCTGTACTGCTCGCCCATGGAATATGCGCTGTTCCTGGTCGAAATGCTCAAGCTGGACCGTTCGGCCCCCCATTCCTTGAGCGCCCGATCTATCGAGGCCATGCTCACGCGCACGACCAAGGCCGAAGGTCGCCCGCCCATCGTCCGCGGCGGCGTGCAGTCCTCGGAGCCCACCTACTACGGACTCGGTTGGGCCATCGACGCTACGGCGGCGGGCGACCGCATCCACCACAGCGGCTCGAACAGCTCGAAAGATACCGCCTTCCGCTGCTATTGCGAATTCGACCCGCAGCGCGGATCGGGCATCGTCATCATGACCAACGCGGAGGGCGGCCGGCCGTTGTGGCAAGAACTGATCGCCGCAGTGAATCCGGGGACAAGTACGGGCAACACCTCGCGCACGACTGCGTCGGCCTCAGAGATGCCGACCTACGTGAGCGGTCTTGTCAGCGGTTCTTAAGGATCGGCGAATCAATAACTGTCCAGTTCTTGTTGGCGATCATCACGCGGAGCGTGATGGCTACTTTGAAATCGCGACAGTTATTGATTCGCCGATCCTAACGTTGCAGCGGCACCACCTCGGGCTTGGCGAAATCCTCGCTCATCTGCGGCGGCAGCAGGCGGACGTTGCCTTCCTGGTCGCAGAAATACAGCCGCGACTCGGAGGGCTGGCGTCCGTGCCCGTCGGCCCAAATGGCGTAGAAGTCGGGGTGCGCGTCGACCGGCCGGCGGCAGTAGCCGTGGTTGTACTGGCTGCCGGCGGTCATCTGCTTGACCTTGGTCCAGCTGGCCCCGCGGTCCGCGCTGGTCCACATCGCGATCTCGCCGCCGGTGTTGTACAGTTGCGGGCCGGGCTCGGTGGGGCCGATGATCCGCCACAGGTCGTCGCGTTCCAAGTAGATCGAGCCCATGTCGTAGTTGTTGTCCGATTCGATGGTGCCGCGGAGTTCCCACTCGCGCCCGTTCCAAGCGGCCGTGGTCCAGATGCGCGGATCGTTCACCGGCCCCGACTCGTAACCGCCGCTGGTCGTGTACAGCACGACGGGCCGGCCGGCCGAGTCGAAATTCAAGTCTTGAGCGTAGACCTTGCGCCCCTCGGCTTGGTAGTCGTGTACCAAAGCCGGATTCTGGACCTCCGTCAAGGGCAGTTCCAGCGTCTGGCCCTGGGCGTTCTGCCACGTGCGGCCGAAGTCCGATGTCTCCATGTAATACAGGTTCGTCCGCCAGTTCAGTCCCTGCGGCGAAGGATGGTAATTGAACGCGCAAGCCACCTTCTTGCCGTTGGACCAGCTGACCTGGTAATGGCCCTGGTCGATCGCCGCGTGCAGCACGGGCTCCGTCCACGTCACCCCGTCGGGGCTGGTTTGAAAGTGCAGCTTGCGCCCGCCACGGTACAGCGTCTGCAGGAACAGGAAGCCGTGCTCCGGCAGGTAGTAGGGCTGGGGATAGGAGAAGTTGGTCACGAGCACGTTCTCGAATTCGTCTACTTCGTAGGGCTTGACGCTCTTCCAGAGGTACGACGGCCGCGCCGTGCCGTGCGAACTGGAGAAGATCCAAATGTGGCCTTCTTTGTCCATCGACATCACCGGATTGTCGTGGGCGTCGTCGGTCCGCTTGTTCATCAGGATCGTGGGTCGCGGCACCGTGCCGGTCTTGTGATCGTAGTACGAGACCATGTGCAGCAGCTCGATCTTGTCCTTGACCGTTCCGCCATAGCAGAAGAACGTCTTATCGACCTCGGGCCGGTAGACGGCGAACGGGTTGTGACTGGAGCAATAGGTCCCCAGCCCGCCGCTGTATTTGTAAACGTATTCGTCGTCCTGCTTCTGGTTCGAGTACCAGATGCCCCGGTAGCCGTCGTCCTTCGCAGCCGGCGGCAAGCGTCCGGTCGCGAACTCGGCCGGCAACTCGGCCTGGGCCAGGTTGTTCCACTTCTTTTCTCCGCCGGAGTCCGGCTCGCCCTCCTTATGGGCGGCCAGCGAGTCGCTGGTCCAGCGGCCCACCAAGTCCGGATCGGCCCGCGGCGGTTCGGCCAGCAGGGCGGGGATCTCTTCCTCGGCCAGGGCCCGGCGATAGAAGCGCACGTCCTCCAGAGCGCCGTTCAGGCCCCGCTCGCCGGGTTGCAGCACGCCCAGGTACAGCGGCGCGTCGGACTTCGGCACGCGGCCTTCCGCCTGGGTCGTCGCCTCCAGTTTGCCGTTCACGAAGAGTTTGATCTCCCGGCCGTTGTAAGTCCCCGCGTAGTGCGTCCACACGCCGGGCTCCGGCAGGGGCACGTTGGCGTGCGTGTACTTTTCCGGCTGGTGCTGGACCAGCATCCGCACGCGATCGCTATAGAAGTAGAGCGTGAACTGCTGGTTGGCGGCCCCCCGGCTGACGAGCACCTGCGAGCCGGCCACCGTCCGCGGCTTGACCCAGGCCGCCACGGTGAAGGCATCGGCGTCGAAAGCCTTGCCATCGGCGACAACGCCGTAGGCCAGCGAGTTGGAGAAGGCCACGCCCGGCCCCGGCGGCTCCGCCGCGTTCGCCGGGGACCCGGAAACGATGCACAGCACACAGGCCGACAACACGCCTCGCATCAGCGTCATGGGAATCACCTCGTTGATTCAATCCAACAGAAATTTGTACTCGTGTCCCATCGTAGGCCGCTCGCTCCGCGAGCGGATATCCGCTCGCGGTGCGAGCGGCCTACGATGATGATCTTGTTTGTGATGGAATTCTCCCCATCTATCTTTCTGTCACCCCATCTTTCTGTCAGCCTCTCCCATTTTTCCCTGATGGGAAGCGGACGCGAGAAACCGGACCACGCCCCGTGTCAGCTTGGCCTGCCTTTGCGCCGTCCGCTCCGGGGGGATCTCCTCGTAGATGTCGGTGATGTCGCCCGCCCGATCCCTGATTAGCAGGCAGAACTCGCGGGCTGTCAAGCCGTCGTCCTGCTGCAGACCGAGCCGTTGACACCAGCGCCGATCGATGCGCAGGTTCCATTCCCGTTTGGACTGGGGGGCTTGCGGCCGGAACGAGGTGTCGATCGTGTCGTCGCACAGACCGCCGAGATTGTGGCGGCACGGCGAACAGATGTCGTCGGCGCCCAACTCGATATGCAGCTGCACGCCGGGGTTGGCGAGGATCTCGGCCGCGACCAAGTGCAGCGCGTGGCCGCAAGAGTGCGGCTCGAACTGCGTGCGGCCTTCCCCCAGCGCCGTGATGATGTCGACGAAATGGTGCGGCTTGATGGCAATCATTCCCTTGTCCTGTCCTCGCGACACACGTAGGATGGGTCTCCGAGCCGTCCTTTGCGTAGGATGAGGATGGAAAAGCCCACGTCCTTTTCTGGTCACGAAAACCGGTCCTGCAGGGCTTGCACCGTGATCTCTTCGCCGCGCATCGCTTCCATGGCCACGACGGCGGCTTCGGCGGCTTGGATGGTCGTCGTGCAGGACACGCCCTGTTGCACGGCGGCAGCGCGGATTTTGCCTTCGTCGGTCCGGGCCCCTTTGCCGCTGGGGGTGTTCATCACCAGGCCGATCTTGCTGTCAATCAGATAGTCGATCAGGTTGGGATGGCCTTCGGCGAGCTTCTTGACGCGCTCGACCGGGATCCCGGCCTGTTCCAGGCGGCGGGCCGTGCCGTTGGTGGCGATCAACGCGAAGCCCAGTTTCACCAGGCGAGCCGCCAGTTCGACGATTCGGTCCTTGTGCCGGGCGGCGACGCTGAGGAAGATCTTGTGGCACTTGGGGGGCAGCACCACGCCGGCGGCCAGCTGGCTCTTGGCAAAGGCGATGGAGAACCGCTCGCTGACGCCCATCACCTCGCCCGTGCTCCGCATCTCCGGCCCCAGCGCGATGTCGACGCCGGCGAATTTCTGGAAAGGAAACACGGCTTCCTTGATTGAAACGTGCGACGGGATCGGCTCCCGGTCCACGCCCAACTCGGCCAAGGTCATGCCGGCCATGACTTTGGCGGCCAGCTTGGCCACCGGGACGCCGGTGGCTTTGGCCACGAACGGCACGGTGCGACTGGCCCGCGGGTTGACTTCCAGCACGTACACGGTGGGCCGGCCGTCTTCGCGTTTGACGGCGAATTGGACGTTCATCAAGCCGACGACGTTCAGCCGCCGGGCCATCGCCTGCGTGGCTTCGCGGATCTCCTGGACCACCGGGCCGGGCAGGCTGTAGGGCGGAATGCAGCAAGCCGAGTCGCCGGAGTGGACGCCCGCTTCCTCGATGTGCTCCATGATGCCCATCACGACCACGTCGCGGCCGTCGCTGATCGCGTCCACGTCCACTTCCGTGGCGTCTTCCAGGAAACGATCGATCAACACCGGCTGGCCCTGGGAGGCGACCAGTGCCTCGGCTACGAACCTGCGGAATTGCTCGTCGTCGTAGCAGATCTCCATGGCCCGCCCGCCCAGCACGAAACTGGGCCGCACCAGCGCCGGGTAACCCACGTGGCGCAGTTCGTCGCAGGCTTGATTGAAGTTCATGGCGATGCCGTTGGCCGGCTGGCGCAATCCCAAGTCGGTCAGCAGCTTCTTGAACTTCTCGCGGTCCTCTGCCGCCTCGATGGTGTCCACGCTGGTGCCGATGATCGGCACGCCGGCCGCATCGAGCGCGCGGGCCAGGTTCAACGGTGTTTGACCGCCGAATTGGACGATCACGCCGTCCGGCTGGACGCGGTCGAAGATGTTCAACACGTCCTCGGTCGTCAGCGGCTCGAAGAACAGCAAGTCGCTCGTGTCGTAATCCGTGCTGACCGTCTCGGGGTTCGAGTTGACCATGATCGACTCGACGCCCATCTCGCGCAGCGCGAAGCTGGCGTGGCAGCAGCAGTAGTCGAACTCGATCCCCTGCCCGATGCGGTTGGGACCGCCGCCCAGGATCATGACCCGTCGCTTGTCCGGCTGCTTGGGCGGCGTCTCGTCTTCGTCTTCGTAAGTCGAATAGTAATAGGGCGTGTAGGCCTCGAACTCGGCGGCGCACGTGTCCACCGCCTTGAACGTGGCGACGATGCCCCGCGATTTGCGGTGCTCGCGGACGAGCATGTCGGCCGTGCCCCACAACGTCGCCAGTTGGCGGTCCGAGAAGCCGAACTGCTTGGCGCGGCGGAGTGTCGCGTCGTCCACCTCGGAGATGTCTTGGAAGCCGCGCAGTTGCTCTTCCAATTCCACGATTTCCGAGACCTGATCCAGGAACCAGGGATCGATCGCGGACAGTTCGTGGATCTGTTGGCAGGTCATCCCGAATTTCAGGGCGTACCGCAGGTACCAGATACGATCGCCGTTGGGCATGGCCAGTCTGGCGCGGATTTCGTCTTCGCTGGGCTGTTTGGGCGTCCCCCACAGGTCTCTGCCGTCGCAGCCCAGGCCGAAGCTGCCCACCTCCAGACCGCGGAGGGCCTTTTGCAGCGATTCCTTGAAGGTGCGGCCGATGGCCATCGTCTCGCCGACGCTTTTCATCTGCGTCGTCAACGTCGCGTCCGCTTCGGGGAATTTTTCAAAGGCAAAGCGGGGAATCTTTGTCACGACGTAGTCGATCGTGGGCTCGAAACACGCCTTGGTCTTGCGCGTGATGTCGTTGGCCAGTTCGTGCAGCCGGTAACCTACTGCCAGCTTGGCCGCGATCTTGGCGATCGGAAAGCCGGTCGCCTTGGAGGCCAGCGCGCTGGACCGGCTGACCCGCGGGTTCATCTCGATCACCACCATGCGGCCGGTCTGCGGATGGATCGCGAACTGGATGTTCGACCCGCCCGTCTCGACGCCGATCTCCCGCATCACGGCGATGCTGGCGTCGCGCATCCGCTGGTACTCTTTGTCCGTCAGCGTCTGGGCCGGGGCCACGGTAATCGAATCGCCCGTGTGGACGCCCATGGGATCGAGGTTTTCGATCGAGCAGATGATCACGACGTTGTCGTCCAAGTCGCGCATCACCTCCATCTCGTACTCTTTCCAGCCCAGCACGGATTCCTCGATCAGCACCTGCGTCACCGGCGACTGGTCCAACCCGCGGCGGACCAGGGCGTCGAACTCGCCGGAGTTGTAGGCGACCGCCGAGCCGGTGCCGCCGAGCGTAAAGCTGGGACGGACGACGCAGGGAAGCCCGATGGCTCGAATCGCGTCGCGGGCCTCCTGAATCGTCCGCACCGTCTCGCCGCGGCAGCATTCCAGCCCGATCCGCTCCATGGCCGCCTTGAACTGGTCCCGCTCTTCGGCCTTGGCGATCACGGCCGCGTTGGCCCCGATCATCTTCACGCCGTACTTTTCCAGCACCCCGTGCCGAAACAGGTCCATGGCCACGTTCAATCCCGTCTGGCCGCCCAGCGTCGGCAGCAGGGCGTCGGGCCGCTCGCGCTCGATGACCTTGGCCACGATTTCCCACGTCAGCGGCTCGATGTACGTGCGGTTGGCCATCACGGGGTCGGTCATGATGGTGGCCGGGTTCGAATTGACCAGCACCACTTCGTAGCCTTCCTCGCGCAAGGCCTTGCAGGCTTGCGTGCCCGAGTAATCGAACTCGCAAGCCTGACCGATGACGATCGGACCGGAACCAATCAGCAGAATCTTGTGGATGTCGTCGCGGCGAGGCACTTGTCTGTCCTGTGGGGCAAATGGTGCTGCGAGGCGGCGCCAAGGCGACCGGCACGCGGTGTCCAAAATCTCGCAAAGTTAACACCACAACGGCCTGCACTTCAAGGGGCGGGTGTTTGCGGCAGGGGATTTGGGCGTTACAATAAGGTGCGCGACCTGTTTCCCCCCCCGTGAAGAGCTGCCCCATGAACTGACGAAGCGGGTGGCCGCTCGCCAACCAGTTGTCGATGTTGGGCAGAGTGTACAGATACTCGAAGGCAAGGGTTTCCCACGGATGGCATGGCGATACCACGGATGAAGGCCAACAAGCTCTTTTGTATCCGTGGTATTGCTATGCCATCGGTGGGGATTGGTATTTCCGGGGCACCCGACGGCGCGCACGGCCCTCGACGTTCTGCACGGTCCAAGACATCGCGTCCAATTTGGCAAGGAGTGAACGATGACACCGATCTCGCGCAGAGACTTTCTGGCTGCCTCCGCGATCGCGTTTTCCGGGGCCCGATCGTTTGCCGGGGCTCAGCCCCCGAGCGATCGCGGCGTTTCCTGGCTGGCCGAAGTCCAGCGTCCGCCCGCGAAACTTCCGGCGGACGCATCGCAACTCAAACCGTTGCTGATCGACGATGCCGGCCGACCCATCGCCGCGCTCAGCGATTGGCGACGGCGGCGTGAACAACTTGCCGCGTGGTGGCTGGAATTCCTGGGCGCGTACCATCCGCAGCGGAGGGGGGTCCCGAAGCTGGAGGTGGTCGAAGAAGAGGGCGTCCAGGGCGTTCTCCGCCAGCGCGTCCGCTACGAGGTCGAGCCCGGCTGGCCGGTCGAAGCGTACGTGCTCAAGCCCGCGACTCTCCCGCGATCCTGCCCGGGGGCCGTGGTGCTGCACTCCACCACGAAGAACACGATTCGTCAGCCGGCCGGGGTGGAGGGCGAGCCGGAGAAGGCCTTTGGCCTCAAGCTGGCTCAGCGCGGCTTCGTCGCCATTTGCCCGCGTTGTTTTCTCTGGTCGGAAGACCTGGCCATCCCGTACCAGCAGCACGTCGAAAGATTTCGGGCAGCCCACCCCGGTTCGCGGGGCATGGCCAAGATGCTGTACGACGCCGTGGTCGCCGTGGACATCCTGTGCAGCCTGCCGGAAGTCGATTCCAAACGGTTAGCGGCCGTCGGTCACTCGCTGGGCGCCAAAGAGGTGGTGTACCTGGCGGCCCTGGACGAACGCATCGGCGTGACGGTCAGCAGCGAAGGCGGCATCGGAACCAAGTTCTCCAACTGGGAAGCCCCCTGGTACTTGGGCGACGAGATCCGCCGCGAGTCGTTCACGCACGAGCACCACGAACTGCTGGGACTGATCGCGCCACGAGCCTTTCTGCTGTTGGGCGGGAACTCGGCGGACGGCGACCGCAGCTGGCCGTTCATTTCCGCCGCGCTGCCGGTGTACCAATTGTACGGCGGCACGCCGCGTGTCGGCTTGTTCAATCACGGCAAAGGCCACAGCGTCCCGCCCGAGGCGGAACAGCGGATCTATGAGTGGATCGAGGCGTACCCGTGTTCGACGAACCAGGCCCAGGCGTCGGCGACGGACTGGCGGAAGGGGCGCGTCCGATAGTCCAGTTCCGCGACGGCACGAGCGCTGCTGTAGTAGTGGAACAGGCTGGACATGCGCACGGCTGCGGAATTCACGTCCGGCTCGCGGCCCGTGATGCGCCCCCACAGGTCGCCGCCGTACCCGCCCAGGAATCGCATCAGCGGGCCGGCGCGGAACCACGGTTTGCGGCCGCCGCTGACTTCGGCGAACAGGCACCAGATTTGCTGGTAAGTCAGGTTCTCGCCGGCCAGAATGAATTGGCGTCCTGCCGGGGCTTTTTCACACGCCGCCAGCAACCCGTCCACCACGTCGCGGACGTCGCACGAGGTCAAGCCTCCGGTCGGCGCCAGGGGAGTGAATCGCGTCGCCACTTCCAACAGCATGCGTCCCGAAGACGGTTTCCAATCCCACGGCCCCAGCATGAAGCCGGGGTTAACGATGACGGCATCCAAGCCACGTTTGATGTAGCCGCGGACCACGGCTTCTGCCTCCCGCTTGGTGACGATGTATGTGCAAGGAATCTTGCCTTCGCGCGGCGAATCTTCGTCGGCCGGCGCGTCGCGGCTGCCGACGCCCAAAGCATCGATGCTGGACACGTGCAACATCCGAGCGCCGGCCTCCAGCGCGGCAGCAGCCACGTGCTCCGTACCCTGGACGTTGACGGCGCGCTGCAATTCCAACCCCGTCCAGCCGAAGTGTACGATGGCGGCCGAGTGTACGACCACGGAAACCCCCTGGCATGCCTGGCGGACGGCTGCGGCATCGCGCACGTCGCCCCAGACGCGTTCCACGTCCAAGCCCTGCAGCGGTCGTGGATCCGATTCGCGGCGCACCAACACTCGCACCGCCTGGCCGCGTTCCAACAACCGCCGCACCACATTGTTGCCCACCAGACCCGTGGCGCCGGTGACGAGAAATGTCATGACAACCTCCTGTGCATCACCTGGGCGTGCGGTGACGCGTCAGCGCATTCCCAGGCCCTCCGTCCGTAGTTTCCTCAGGATATCCCAATACGCCCCGCGAGCGCCGGCGGCGATGGCATCGATCAACGCCTGGTTGGCGTTGTAGTTGTGATCGCTGGCGGCGGACTCTTCCGCACCGCCTGTTTCCTCTTCCGGCGGAAAAAATCTCGGGTCGTCGCCGATCAAGTCGCGGACCAGTCGCGCCGGCCGTTCGCCCAGCGACGGGGAAATGTAAAACGTTGGCCGCAGCAGGTCAATGGAACCTGGATAATGCCGGTGAACTCCCGGATTGCTTGCCAGAGGCCCTTCCTCCGACACCCGCGCCTCCATCTGCGTGCCGGGATAGATCCGGATGCCCAAAGCCGCGCCGGCGCAGTCGGGCTCCATGCGCAGGATGCTGGTGACCGTCTCGGCCACGGTTTCGGGCGTTTCGCCGGGACCGCCCAGCAGCAGATCCAGCATGACCGCGATCCCGTGCGTTCGGCACTTCGTCACCGCTTGGATCAAATCCTCCCGGCAATGCAGTTGGCGATACGTAGCCAGCATCTGCGGGTGCGTCGAATCGCTGGTGAAGTTGATCCCCACGCAGCCGGCCCGGCGCATGCGGTCGGCCAACTCGTCGGGAAACGGGACTACGGCCAGGTAGGCGTACCAGCGGACGCGATCGCCCAGACGCCGCGCGATCAAGGCGTCGCAGACCGCCAACGCATGCTCCGGCGGCAAGTTGAACTCGGCATCGCACAGGTGCAGAACATCGAGCCCCCGATCGGCCAGCGTGGCGACCTCCTGGGCCACCTCCGCCGGATCGCGCAGCCGATGCGCGCGGCCCTTGGCCAGCGGGTCGGCGCAGTAGCTGCACTGCCGCGGGCAACCCCGCTTGGTCTCGACGCCGATCTGACCGCCGCGGCGAAAGTACGTCTCGTTATCGACGCAATCGCGTGCCGTCGGAACGCACAACGAACTCGGCCAGGCAGGCGGATTGACCCGCAACGCACCGTCCTGCCGACAGATCAGTCCCGGCACGCGATCCCAACGGCGGTGGCCGCGAATCTCGCTCAGCAAACACACCGTCGCATCCTCGCCATCGCCGTGGATGCCGAAATCGGCCCCCGTGGCGGCCAACAGCGATTGCGGGAAGATGGAGTACCCTACGCCGCCCAGCACGATCGGAGCCGCGGTATGTCGGCGCACCGTGGCGATGTCGCGCTGCAACACCGGCACAAACGACTCGCCGCTGGGCCAGAAGCAATCGTCGGCGTTGCGGAAGCTCAGGCCCACCAGATCCGGCTGGCAACGTCCGAAGTGATCCGCGAGCAGCGCGTCCGCATCCTGGCTCAGATTCAGATCGACCAGTTCCACATGGCAGCCGGCCCGCCGCGCCGCGCCGGCAACGTAGTCCAGCCCGATCGGCGCAATCGGGGGCAGCATGCGATTGGTGTTGATCAGCGTTAACATCGGGTTTGAGAAGTCATGAAATGCCCCAAGCTTGCCGGAGGCAGCCTCACACTCATCGCTCGGAATCAACCGGACCAGCCGCCCGCAGCCATGGCGTCAGCAACCAGCAGCCGGCGGTAAAGGCGGCGCCCATCGCCACCAGGGTATTGAACGCCGCGCGATGGCCCCACAACGCGTCCAACTGATCGTACCAGATGCCGCCCAGCCACGTCGACGTCAGGATGGCCAAATTCGAGACCGACATCAGCAACGCGAACACCGTGCCGGCGGCTTTCGGGGGGCAGATCCGAGCGGCCAGATCGAGTTGGATCAGATTCCCGGTCATGTAGGTCACGCCCGACAGCACGGTCACCAGGCAGGCGGACCACTTCCCCGTCAAGCCCCAGTAAGTCAGGGTGCTGAGCACGCCCGTGACGATCGCCAAATGGATCAGCCGTGCAAACGGCACTCGCCGGCAGTAGAATCCGTACGCCAGGCTGCCGCACATCGCAGCCGCAGCGAATAACGACGTCATGGTTCCATAGAACTGGTCCGACAGCCCCATGTCGCGAACCATATAGACATATTGGACCGACGAGGAGAAAGGATTGAAGTTCCACAAGAACAGGAACGCTGCCGACGTCAACACGGCTGGTGTGCGGACCGCCCGGCCCAGCGCAGCG
>CAYPGE010000200.1:0-15775 GCA_964409865.1 uncultured Pirellulaceae bacterium | reverse complement strand
TTGCCGATCATCTGCAGGACGCCGTTGATGTGGTCGTCGTCGATGTGGCTGACCATCACCATCCGGATCGGCAAGGGATCATCCGGCGACCGTTGCTGCTTGAGCTGGTCCAAGCGAGGTTTCAGCGAACGGGCATAGACGCCGCTGGGCCCCCCGTCGATCACAATCAACTTTGGATCGGAGTCCCTGCCGTAGTGCAACAGCAGGGAATCCCCCTTCTTGGCTTCCAGCGCTTCCAGTGCGAATGGCATAACGTGGGCCCCTTTTCATGAGGTGGTGAAGCCGGCATCAGACAACCTCTTGAATTGTAGCAACGATGGCCGAAATAACTTCCCGAATCTCAGACCTATGGCATAACTGCAAAAGAAATGAGGATCGCTGACAGAAAGATGGCGTGACAGAAAAATGAAATGCTAGGACAGGCAGAAACGCCGGTTTGGACTGGTTTTCCTTGCGTTCTCCGTTCCTCATCTTTCTGTCACCCCACTTTTCTGTCAGCTGCTCAGGCTTCTTTCTGATGGAGCGGGAAGTTGTTGTGGACCGCGTTGCTATGCTTTCGTGCCGTCGAACACAGCCCCGGAAGGCGTGCCGCAGACGGCGGGTGACCGGTCGGGCCGGCCTTACACCGTTTGCAGGGCGCGCAGCACGTCGAGCATGCCGTGCCCCTGGAAGTAGCGTTCGCGTCCGAGATCGGTGGCCGATTCGCAGAGGATGGCCTTGACCCGATTCGGCTGTCCCAGGAATTCGCGGTGCCGGGCCATCAGCAGCGCGGCGGCGCCGCTGACGTGCGGCGCGGCCATGCTGGTGCCGTCCTTTCGGACCAGGCCGTTGTCCGGGGCGAGCGAGTCGATCTTTTCGCCCGGCGCGACCAGATCGGGTTTCAGGCGTCCGTCGCCCGTGGGGCCGCGGCTGGAAAAGTAGCTGACTCCGAACGTGTGAGGCATGTCGCGGTGCGTCGCCCCGACCGTGATGACGCTCGCCGCATTGCCGGGATCGGTGATCGAAACCGTCTGGTACTCGCGGCCTGTCGCGTACTGACTGTCCCTGTCGAACCCTTCGTTGCCGGCCGCGGCGACGACGACGATTCCCGACGCCACCAGCCGTTCGCATTCCTCGCAGATGGGCGTCCTCCCGCAAGCGTAGTTGGCGACTTCATGGCGGATCGAGAGGCTGAGATTCACCCCGTGTACGACCATGAAATCCTTGTGGGAATTCAGGTACCGCAGGAATTGCAGGGCGGCCATCACGCTGAACTCGTCGCCCTCTCCCCGGTCGTCAAGGATGCGCAGGTCCAGCAGGTTGATGGCCGGGCACATGCCGACGAGCGGAGCGTCGAGGCGGCCTTCGGGATCTTCGTCGCGCCGCCAATCCGCGCCCAGAATCCCGGCCACGTGCGTGCCATGGTCGTGTATCGGCGCGGCATAGGTTTCGTCGTGCGGGATGCTCAGCAGCGGCGTCAGCAGCGACCAGTCGATTTCTTGGCCCGCCAGCAGCCGGGCCCGGATCTCTTTGCGCGTACCGGGATTGCGTTTCAGAATCCGTTGCAGTTTGGGCGGCAGGGGCGCGAAGTCCTCTTCGGCCGTGCTGAGGATTCGACGGATGATCGTAAAGTCGTAGGTGGCGGTGACCCGGCTGACTTCGGCCCACTTCTGCGCCTCGTCCGCCGGCTTGTTACTGCCGTCATTCTCCCTGCGACGAAACGCCGGGTGGCGGGCGTCGATCCCGCTGTCCGCAATCGCCCAAGTGATGTCGGCGCAGTCGATTTTGAAGAGGTTCACGGCGGCATCCGCCTTGACCGCCGGAACGGAGCGGCACAGACAGGTCTTCGCCGGCCGATTGCGGCTGACCAGATGAATCAGGGGCGGGACGGGCAAGATCAACTCGGCGCCCGAAAACAAATCGGCGAGGATGCCGAACAATTTCTCAAAGTACTTCCGGCGCGGGCCCCGCTGGGATGGAACGGGCCACGGCTTGATCGCGCCTTGGGCCGCCTTCGAGCGCCGGTTGCACATGGCGATCGCACCCACCACCAGCATCGTCCAATAGAGATCAGCATCGACCTCGGACGGGCGCCCTTCCGCCGCCGCGGCAAAGTCTTTGGCCAGCGACCGCCGGCCCGGAACGGTCTGGATCTTCTCCAGGGCCTGCTGCGCCTTGGTTCGCAGTGCGTCGTCTGCCTTCGCGCGGACCAGGCGCGATTGCCACCAGGACGACAGCGGCAGCACGACGCGCACCAACTCGTCAAACCACAATTTCGCGGCGACGGTGGTCTGGTTCACCGCGATCGGGCGGTCCGACTTACCGGAGCGCCGAAAGGTCTTCGACCGGCCCGACTCACCCCGCAGCGACTCCTCGAGTGCCGCAGCCAACCGCGCAGGCCCCAGGGACGCCGCGCCGCGGTCCTGAAAAGGCGTGAGCAGCAAATCGACGGCCTGACCGGGCTTGGCAGCGTATTCCGCCCACACATCCGGCAGGACTGGCGAGTCCTGGGTGAACCGCAGATCGTGTCCTTGGCCATACAGCAGGTCCCGGATCTTGTCTTTTGACAGCTTCATGTTGCTGGCCTCGAAGGAAATCGGTCATGAGCCCCTTCTACTAGAGATTCTGATTCCCCACCGCTGCTGGTTCAACTGTTCGGCGGCCCTTCTTGAGATGGAAAAGGCAATCGCACGGCTGGACGAGTCAGCTGCCGCTGGCAGGTGCTCCCGCGCTTCCCGTCCAGATCACGTCATTGCTGATCTGGTAGAAACTCGGTTCCGGCGCCCAGAGGAAGCCTTGGAGGAACAGTCGGGCCCCTTGCTTCGCGATCGCATCGTCCAGGGGAATTTCCACGGCGATCTCGTCCAGCGGCAGCCGAATTGGCCCGCCATATCCGAGATACTGCTGCCGGTCGTTACCGTGCATTACCTCGCCAGCGACCGACACCGATTGGAGGATCAACCCCGGGTCCTCGATCGTCTCCTGAGAATGACTCGCGCAGCGGAGACGTCCTGTGAGACGTTTTTGGCCGTCGGGGCCAGTCTCAACCCGCAGATCGTGAGCGTTTAAGGTCACCAAGGGCTTTGCCGGCAACTTGAACAGCGGTTCTGACAGATTCCGGGAAATGCCCCCCTCACTCAGATTCAGCTCGGCGACATCCTTGTCAGACAGCGCTCGTGCCGTCCATAAGCCATGACCAGCGTCAATCCTGTAACTCCGGCGATCGCGAGTCAGGCCGCCGCCAACGAACCAGGTGCCGGTCTGCTGGCGACGCGCCGTGTGAAGCACCTCCGTATACAGCGAGCGCACGATGTACTTGGACCGGAATTCCTTGATCGCGCCATCCAGGAACTTGAACAGCGTCTCATCCGCGTAGCGGGGTTCCGCAGGTGCGCTTTCGCGGGGTTCCGCAGGTGTCCGGTGTTCAGGGTTCAGGGTTCGGGGTTCAGGGCTTGGGGTCCGGTGATTCCGGAGCGCAGCGTTGCTCGCGCCGGCCATCGGGGAACTCCTGGCTCGCTGAAACGCCCGCCAACCGAAGAAGCAGCCGAGAACCACCAACAGCCCCAGGACCACCGCGGAAACCGCGATGGCACGCAACCGCCGGAGCTTCGCGGGCGGCGTCCCGCGGGACACCGCGACGGAACTGACGCACTTGTCCATATCCGGCTGCGGGGTTGCGTGTGCGACGCCCGCCGGCACGCGCTCGTCACGCGTCTCGCGGCCCGCAGGCAACGTCTCCAGGGCGTCGATCAATTCGGCCAGCGAGGCGAACCGTTCGTCCGGGGCTTTGGCCAGCATCTTGGTAAACACCCGGTCCAACTCGGCGGATACATCGGGACGCCGGCTGGCGAGCGAGGGAATCGGTTCGTTGCAATGGGCCAGGAACTTGTCCAGGCCCGTCGAGCCGCCGTAAGGCGGCCTGCCGGTCAGCAGGTAGTGCAAGGTGCAGCCCAACGAGTAGATGTCCGACGGGCAGCCGGCCGCGCGCGGATCCTTGGCTTGCTCCGGCGAGACGTAATCCCACGTGCCCAGCATGTGCTGGCTCGACGTCGCCGGCCATTGCGCAGCCTCCAGGGCCAGTTGAGCGGAGGGGAGGACTCGGGCCAATCCCAGATCGAGGACTTTGATCCTGCCGGTGGGGTCGAGCCACAAATTGCTCGGCTTCACATCCCGGTGGACGATCCCGCGCTGGTGGGCGCATTGCAGCCCCCGCGCCGCCTGGAGGATGTAGTCGACTGCCTGCGTCACAGCCAAGGGTCCGCGCTGCCTCACCAAGGCGGCCAGATCGCTCCCCTCCAAGTATTCCATCACCAAATAAGGAATCCCCTGGTGTTCCCCGGCGTCGTGCGTCACGACCACGTTGGGGTGACCCAGTTGCGAGACCAGGCGGACCTCGCGCTGGAACCGCAGCAGCGCCTCGGGCGACATGCGACCTGGAGGCCAAAGCACCTTGATCGCCACCGCTCGCCCCAAGGGAGGCTGCATCGCCTTGAACACGTGTCCCATGCCGCCGTGGCCGATCTCCTCCAGCACCTCGTACTTGCCGAGCTTCGTCCCAGGGCAGATGGTGCATGGCTGGCCGAATTCAGCTTCGGGGAGGCGTTGCAGGGTCGCCGTGTCCCGCGTAGGCGTGTCCGCCAGCGCCTTGCCAGCCGCGGCGTCGGCGTACACCGGCGCGATGACCGCCGCGTATTGCGGGAACCTGGCGAGATACTCTGCGGCCGCCGGAGACTCGCCGCAGCGGTGGCGATAGTCCAGTTCCAGTAGCAGCAAGTGCTCGAACAGAAACGCTTCCCGATCGGCCCGCGGGTCTTCCAGATAGGCTTCGATCGAGGGCCGGCCACCTGCCTGCCAAGCCGCTTCGAACCGGTCACACACGCGGTCCACGTGCTCGATCATCGGCCGAGGTACCTGAGCGTTGTCCTGGTGTCGCGGATGAATCATGGCCTCGATTCCCCGGAAAGAAGTTGCGGATCTCCCGGACGTTGGCTCCTGGTCCCCCATTCCCGATCTCACGCGATTATACTCTGGCCGCGGCAGCGGCCATAAGCACGCGTCGGCGAAAAATGTCGTCTTTCGCTCCGCGAAAGAATGCCCTACCGCGGAGTGGCTGCTCAAAAACGAGTTGACAGCACCTGGCGGGCAACGAGCCGGGTCCGGGACGACGCCGCTGGCGGGGACGAACGCCTTCTCACTCACAGCCAGTGGTGCGCGCGGTACCAGTCGACGGTCTGCCGAAGTCGTTGCTCAAGTGAATGGGCTTCGGAGAACCCCAGTTGCTGGCGGATCGCTTGCGGTGACGCGGCCCACGAGGGCTGGATGCTCTCGCGCATCTTGTCCACATTGACGATCGCGGGCTGATGGGCCAGGCGGGCGACCATTTCCGTGACGCCGCCAACCAACCAGGACAGCGGTTCCGCCAGATGGAACAGGAACACATGCCGGCGTCCCACCGCCTGGGCGACCATTCGACCCAGTTCGGAATACGTGACGCACTGGCTGGAACAGGCGTGATAGTAGCCGGCGCCGGGCAACGGACCGCTGCTGCTGGACTTGGTGAGGCGCGCGCCTCGTTCTGCTGCACGGAGGAGCACGTCCACCAAATCGTGGACGTGCAGCAGCGACAGCGGCGGCGGGGCGAAGGTCGGGACCGGGTGGATTCCCAGCCTGGCGATCGAGCGAAACATGGGCAGCGTGAGCCGGTCCCAGGGTCCAAAGACGATCCCCGGCCGAACGACCGTCGTGGGCACGCGGTCCGACCAGGCCTCAGCGGCCAGTTCGCCGAACCGCTTGCTGCGGCCGTAATCCGAGACCGGTGCGGGTGCATCGGACTCGCGGCGGACGTCGCCGACGGCAACCGGTCCGGCCGCCGCCAGCGACGAGACGGTGATCAACACGGGGGGATGGGGTTGTGCGGCGCAGGCGCGGGCCACGTTCCACGTGCCTTGGCCGTTGACCTGCATCAGCTGCTCGGCTCCAACGGCCCTCACCAGGCCCGCAACATGAAATACGGTCTCCACGCCGCTGACCGCCGCGCGGAGACTGTCGGGCTGATTCACATCGCCCAGGACGAGTTCGGCGCCGGCTTTGCGAAGATGGCGCACTTGTGACGCGGGCCGAACCAGGCAGCGGATGCGGCACGAGCGGCGGGCGAGTTCCAGGACGAGGTTGCGGCCGATGAAACCGCTGCCGCCGGTGATCAAGACTGTCTCGATGGTACGCATCGCTCTATGGTAAACAGAAAAACAGAGACATGTAAGAAACAGGTTTGCAGAAAAGAGTACAAATCTGCTCCGATGCCCTCACTTGCACGTCATTTTTCTGTCACCCCATTTTTCTGTCAGCTTCTCCTCTCTTTCCGCGGAGTCTCCGCCGGTCCGTCCCTGGTCGGAACAGGAAGTCCCACTTGCACGGTGCCGGCCGTTTCCGTTGCGGGCCGGACCAAGGTGGTTTGGACGATCTGCAGGATCCCGCGAGCCACTTCTTCCTTCGTGCCTGCCAAGGACTCGATGAGATGTCCCCGACGATCGAGGACTTCGACCTGATTGCTGTTCGAGTCCATCGCTTCGGGACCGTTGACTACCATCAAGTCGCAGGATTTCTTTTCCAGTTTCACGAGCGCTCGAATGCGACGGTCGTGCGTTTCCAGTGCGAAACCGACCAGCCACTGCCCCGGCCGCTTCATGGCCCCCAAGGTGGCCATGACGTCGGGAGTCTCGACCAGCCGCAGTTCGAGCGGCTGGCCTGTCTTGGCGATCTTCTTCGAGAGGACGCGATGCGGGCGGTAATCGCAAGGGGCGGCGGCGCCGATCGCACCGTCGCAAGCCGGAAAGGCGGCGCAGCAGGCTTCCAGCAACTCCTCGGTAGAGACGATCGAAATCAGCCTTGCAGCCTCCGGATACGCGATGTGTACGGGACCGCTGACGATCGTCACTTCGTGCCCCATGTCCAGAGCCGCTTGGGCCAACGCGCAGCCCATCCGCCCACTGGAACCGTTGGTCAAGTAGCGGACCGGGTCCAGGTACTGTCGAGTCGGTCCCGAAGTAATCAGAATTCTAGCCATCAGTTTCCACCCCTTCTCCTCGCTACGGTTCCGCGGTCAGCGTCACCCGTTGCCGCGGGTGTTGGCGATCCAAGGGGATGCGGACCACCAGGCGACCCTCGGCGGGGCCGGCGCGGCCGTCCTTGCGGTAGGGATTGTGCGGCAGGGCGGGCCAGTGCAAGCTGGCGCCGGCCGGCAGCGCGAACCGGCAGCCGGCATGCCGCAGCCAGTCGCCGATCCGCTCGGCACTGAACGACATCGCTTCCTCCCCGATCACCGCCTTTTCGCCTGCAGCTGTCTCGATGGTCTGACCCAGGCGCGGCAGCAGCGTCAGGTGGGCGGCGACCGGCAGGTCGGAGCGGCAGGTGGTTTCCAGCCCCAAAACGATCGTGCGCTCGTCCTTGACTTCCACACCAATCCGGCACTCCTCCGGGCCGTAGGTGAGCGTCAGTTCGGGCTGGGGTTCGACGGCTAGCGCCGCCGCCGAAGGCACGTGATACAGCTCGCCGCGCGGGCGAAAATCGGGGTTCTCGTCGCCCGGACGATGCGCCAACAACGACGGATCGCCAACCGTGTAGTTGCTCCACAAAGGCTGGAGCTTCGTGTTGCCGCCGCCGACGATCAAGCCATGTTGCCCGTGGTAGATGCTCAACAAGTTCTGCCGGTCCTGAATCCATCGCGAACTGGGCACAGGCGCCACGTAAGCAGACAGACAGATGAACCACGGCCCGCGCTGGATGGTGGCGGCACGAGCCGTGCCCGCTTCGTCCAGCACAAACACGTGCTGGTCTTCGCCGGGCGCCGCTTCGGCGCACGGCCCTTCTTCACCGTACAGCAGCAGCGAGGCGATCAGGTCCGCGTCCAAGCGGTCCCAGCCGTAACGCGACCACTGGTTCTGCAGGTAACTGCGTCCCGCGGGCGAGAAGGTGAAACCGGCGTTGCCCGCCGAGATGGTTTCGTGATACGGGTTCCGCTGATCGATCGTTTCCACGTTCTGTCCGCCGGGGTAGGTGAAATGGCGGTGGAAGTCGGCGGCGCGCTGCAAGGCCGGCAGCACGCGCTGGTCGTGGGACTGGGCGTAGTACGTGCCCAGCGCGTCGAGGTAGACGAAGTTGTACAGGACGACCGGACCCACGCCTTCGGACCAGTAGCCGCCCTCGCTTTGCTGACCGGCAACCTTGACCAGAAACTCGGCCGCTTGCCGGCTCCACTCCGGACGCTGAAACACTTGGCCGGCCACATACAGGCCCATGGCATGGTGCGAGGGAATGTTGTGGACGTGGCCCAGTTGGCTGGCGGCGATGCCGGTGTAACCGAGCTGCAAGGCCCGCTCCCACGCCTGGCGCTTGTCGGCCGGCATGTCGTCTCGCACCAGGGCAAACGTGCGGATCCAGCGGGAATAGGTCCACGGCATCCAGATCATGCCCCAGGTGCTGCCGTCCTTCTTGGCGAACATCCATTGGCCCCGCTCGTTCATGTTCTCCAGCAGCGGATCGCCGGCCCGGACGATCACCTGCAGCAGTTCCGGATCGTGGTAGTAACGGTTTCCCTCGCCCTGCGTGGCATACGCAACGGCCAGGGGATACATGGGATGCTGGTCCTGGCAGGTCCAGATCCCCGTCCCAAACCGGCCGGTTTTCGCATCGAAGGTCTTCAGGATCGCAGGCACCTGCTCGGCCAACGACTGCCGCAAACGGTCCTTGAACGTCAACTCGCCGGCCGACGCCAGTCCCGCGATCAACAGGGCCGCAGGCAGGCCAAGTTTCCACGTGCGCATCATCAAACTCCTTGCGATTGGCGTGACGGGATGGACGCCATCATACCACAACCGGCGTCCGCCACAGTCGCCTTCCCCTTTCCATTCATTTTTCTGTCACCCCCGTCTTTCTGTCAGCGATCTCTTTTCTGTCGCGCAGAAACAGACCGGACAGAGCCGACAGAAAGATGGGGGTGACAGAACAATGGAAGAGAAACAAAGCGGAAGACGGTTTGGGTGAATTGGGGGAATCTAATTCTGCTAGTCGCCTTTCAGTCGAGCGACGACCACTTCCTGCGGCCCCAGCTGCAAGGAAGGGCCGAGTGCACGGGTCCACGGCTCCCAGCGGCCGTCGGGGCGCAGGTGGTAGGCCTCGGCAGCGACCTGTTCCAGGCCCCATCCCTCGGCGATGACGACCGAGCGGGGTGCGCTGTCCCAGTTGATCGCCAAGAGCAGCCGTTGGCCGCGGGCGTTGGTCGCCAGGCACAATTCGATGTCGTCTCCCGCGGGCAGCCGCTCCGCCATCAACGGCCGGACCGGCGCGTACGGCTGGCCGCCCGCAACGGCGGCAAGCAACTCGCCCGCCGCGCCGGCATCGACCGCCGGCGGCAAGATGCGCTCCTGGCGGGTGCGTTTCTCGTTGTCCCGATGAGAAGCCAGGCGATCGAGCACGGCGGCGGGAAGGAACGACACCTGGCGATGTTTCAACAGAGCTTCCAGGACCGGCCGGTCGTAGGGCGTGCCGTCCTGGTCCAGCGACCCCGCGTCGCCACAGATCACGATCCGTTTTCCTTCCTCGGCCAGACTGGTCAGCAGCCGGACCTGCTCGCGCCCGATGGCCAAAGGCAGCGGCACCAGGATCACCGAATGAGGCTCCAGTTCCGCCTTGCCGACGCGCTCCAGGTAGTACAGCGTCGTGGGCACGCCGGTTCGCAATAGCAGATAGAGCACCTCCTTCTGTACGATCGCCGCGTGGCGGGGATCGGCAATGCCGCGCGCGTCGAACGGCGGCTGAGAGCCTTTGGCCTGCAAGGACAGCCGCCACAGGTCGCAACTGGCCCGCGAGAAGAGCACGGCGACGCCCGGCTGCGGGCGGAGTCCCTCCAGCCAGGAGTCGATCTTCTCCAACAGCCCGTAGACCCCGCGGACGCACGCCTGGCTCACGTCGGCCCGATCGGTCGTGTGGCTGGTGTCCATCACGTGGCTGTGGTGCCACCAGGCCAACTCGTCGGCGCCGTGCCAGACCGCCGTCAGGGCGCTGCCATAAATCTCGACCGGATCGATCTCGCGGTGCTCCGACCGCAGCCGGGATGCCTCCAGCACGATGCCGCAACGGCGCGATGGACCGGCCGCTGCCAGATGCTCCGTCGTCTCGGTGACGTACCAGTGGGTGCTGTCTCCGAGGTAGTTGTGCAACTGGATGTAGGGATCGGTCGTCGCATATTCCAGGCCCGCTTCGTAGCCCAGCCGGTCCCAAGCCAGCCCCGGTCCGTACCAGAAGTCGGAGCAGATCGGCGTCACGCAAATCAAACTGTCGGTGCGGATCGCCGGGTTGGCCTGTTTCACAGCCTCGCACGAGCGGCGGATCCAGTCGGTCGTGCTGTCGTAACGGAACCGCAACCAGTGACGGTACGACGCGTCCGCCGAGGGCAGCGTGCTGGGCAGTTTTTCGGTAAACGGCTCGCCGAACTTCGCCCCGAACCGCTCGCGGCACTGAGCGCAGTCGCAGTAAGACCCCAGTTTCTCGTAGAACTCGCGGACCTTGGCGTCCGGGTGCTTGGCAAAGGCTTCCTTGACGTGGTGCGTATTCCAGTTGTATTCGTCGGGCACCATCGACAGACCCGCAAACGGATAGCGGGCCGCCTTGGCGAGGGCGTCGGTCCAGCGCTGGCCCCAACGGTTGTTCACGCAGTCGTACTGCGGGAAATTCGGGTCCGCCGCATCGCGCATCGGCAGGTGGCCCAGGCCCAGCGTGAGCCAGACGCCGATCCCGCGGTGTCGCATCGCGCGGAGGAAATCCCCGACCTCGGTCTGGTCCGAGACCGGCTGGTCCCACACCTCCAGGGAACCGCTCAGATAGCTGTGCAGCGCGTTGCAGCGGAGCTGTTCCAGGTCCGCCAGCAGCCGCGTCCGCGCGGCGAGGTCCACGCGCTCGTCCTTCTCGAACCCCGGACACTTCAGCAGATTCGGACCGTCGGCTTCGCCGCAGAACAGGTCGTCGAACCAGACGGTGCCGTCGCGCTCGCGCAGGAAGGCATGGAAGCGAGCCGAGCGGATCGGTTGCGGCGGCGTCACGACCGTCTCGGCGTACTGCCAATCGTGCGTGCCCGTGTCGAACGCCGCCAGCTTCATCGGCCACGACGTGCCGTCGGCCAGCGAGAAGTCCACATACAGCGAATAGTGATAGTCCTTAGGTCCCGGCACGTCTGCGGATTTGCTCCAGCCGGCGATCTTTACCGGTTTCGGCGTCTTCTGGTCCAGCGCGATCGTCTGGCCGACTCCCTGGCCGCGACCGTCCGCCTTGCCCGTGCAGCGGACGCACGACTGGCCGCCGTGAGCCCCTTCGTCGACGTAGGTAAACCCGTCGCCCCAGATACCCCATACCGAGCCCTGCATGGCCGGGCTGATGTTCGCATAGATCCCGCGGGTGACATTACTCTTGGGCTGAAAGCTCTCGGCGGCAGAGAACTCGGCGAAAGGGACCTCGGCGGCAGCCGCGAGTGACACGACGGCAAGCATGGCAACACGGCAGGGTTTCATCAGCGACTCCTTCTTACTGGGATTGATTCAGGAATCTCTTGCCGACCGCTTCAATCCCTACGTGGCCTTGATTTCTTCGGGACTCGCGCCGACCGACAACGAGACCTTACCCCATTCCTCCGGCGCGAGTTTCTTCACAAGAACGGACCAAATCAGGTCGTTCTTCTCTTTCATTCGGCGACCATCAAACTTGCGACTGACGATGACGATGTGGATACTATCGTCGGGTCCGTCGGACACGTCCACCAGATCGTTTGGATCCTTGAAGTAGGCCTCCCTCAGGGCCCCGCAGATTTTTTCCTTCAATTGAACTTCGGCCATATTGAACCCTCCCTCAAACGTTGTTCTCGATCCACTGCGAAACCTTGCTGACCGCCGCCAGGAAGTCTTCGGCGTCCTCGCGGTTGGACAGGTCTGCGGTGTAGCGCCAAGCGGGCACCCAGCGGTTAACCATATTGAACAACCTCCAGTGTTCTTCGTTCTGACGCAGTCGTTCCAGCCCACTGGCCAATCGCAGCAACAGTTCGAGTTGATGCGTAAAGATGCTCGTTTGAACGGAGAGAATTCCACGGCGCTGCAATTCCTCTTCCAGTTCGCGCAGGTGGCGGCAATCAAACATCCGCATGAGTTTCGTCTTCAACAAACATTCAATAGAATAACCGGCCATGTACATTGCACCGCGCCAACGAACCGCATTCAAAAGCGCCCGCGCATCGTCCATGCGGTGTTTTCCCGCTTTGCCCTGTTCGGAGACTCCGTAGAACAGATCGTGCATCATCGCATAATCACCCTTACTCTGGGTAGGGGATAGTGAATACCGGGTCCATTGCCGTGGTCCTTCCTCGCGATGTTCTTGCTCGATACGCCAACCTGGCACCGTTGGATCTGCCCCGTCACCGTTCGACGCGAGGCGTTGATCGCGCCGAAAGCGCCGACCGAAGGTCTGCGATTTCGGTCTTCTCGGCGATTCTTAAGCTTGACGTGCCTTCCGAACGGTACCACAAGTCTCGGTCCCGGTCTGCACGGCTACTGGACGCATTCTACCACAGGCGACGAAGTTGCAACAAGCAGCCAGTGGCCAAGCGGTCGCACGAAGCGGAGCCAGTTGCGCGTGCCGCGCATTAGGCCCGCCTCGTCCACGGCCGCGATCGTGATCCGCTGTTGGTCCGCAAGACGTTTGACACGGTATCCGCCCTGACCGGGATAGCGCTCGTCCAACTGCAATTCGATCTGTTCCGCCAGAGCCTTGACCGGCTTGTCCGCCGCCAAACCTACCAGCAGCTTCGGTCCTGGAACGGAGGACAAGTCATCGGTCTGCTGGACAGGCAGGGTTACGCCGCAGCAGCGGCGCAATTGTTCGACCAGCTTCTCCGCCGCCACCTTGGCGGCCGGCGATCCGGGTGAGTGGACCAGCGTGATCTGCGGCCGGCCGTCGCGGACCAGGACCCAATCGTGCCATTCGACTTGCACGTCCGCCGGAGACGCGTGCGGGGCCATTTCCTTCAGTAGGGCCAGCATGTAGCGTTTGGCGTTCTCGATGGCCTGGGTGCTCTCAGCGGTCGCGGCCAGGTAGCGATAGTCCAGCACCGGGCCGTCTTTGGGCTCGTGATGATAGTGGACTTCGCGCCGGCCGATAGCAAACGGGCCTTTGTCGGTGAACCACAAAGCCCGCTCGGCCTCGATTTGTTCCAGACGCTGGCGCCACTCGCCCTCGGCCCGCGCTTTCAGCCGCGGCAGGTACCACTCGACCATGCGTGCAAGATTGGCGTCGTCTACGCCGTCGCGTGCACCCTCCCAATCGCTGGAAGTCAGCATGTCGATCGAGGAGTCGTCCGGTTCGGACGAACCGTACGCCAGCAGCCGCTCGCCTTGCACGCCGCCCAGCCGGAACCAGGCCTCGGCCGTGAAATCGACGTAGTACAGCCAGCCTTTCCAGATCGGTCCGGTGCGGATGAAATGCGCCGGCGGCCCCTGCTGGACCACCGACCAGCCCAGGATGCGGCTCTGGTGGTGAGGATGGCGCACGGCCAGTCCCGTACCGCCGCGGGTGAAACCCACCTGGCTGTTGGCGGGCAACTTGACCCAGCCCTCGCGCAGAAACCGCTGCAGGTTCGGATAGCCGTACTGGTACATGCCGAAATCGCGGGTCCACGGCGCAAACGACTTCACGTGCTCCGGCGTCATCCAGCCCGGCGTGGTCCAGTTGGACCCCGGCCCCAGTCCGGCGGCGCAGTATGCCTTGGCGCGGGGCAGGTAGTCCTTCTGAATCGCGGTGTAACTGGGCTCGTCCGTCCAGTGCGGATAGGCCGTCAGAAAACCTCGCTCGGAAAGGTACTCCTGCAGCTGGGCATAGTAGTCCACGTACGCGGCACGCCAGTCTTCGGGCCAGCGTTCGTAGGGCTCGGTCACGTCGCACGTCCGGCCGGTGACGGCGTCGGCCCACCACTGGCCGGTGCGAGTGTCCTTGAGCATGAGAAACGTAATGCCGTGATCGAGGTACAGGTCCAGCCAGTCGTTCCACTGGCGCGTGAAGTCCAGTCGCGGTGGCGGAGATTGGCCGCGAAGCGGACTCGTCTTGGAACGTAGTGCATCCTGCAGCGTCGTCTCGGTATTGCGGAGCCGGATCTTCTGGGCGTCGGGATACGAGATCACGCCCGCGTCGCAGCGCTGCCGGCCCATCTCGCGGGCCAGCCGGGGATCAGACCCGATGCCGCCGCCCCAGGTCCGCAGCTGGACGATCCGCGGATCCGGCATCCGGATCGGAGCCACCTCGACGCGGATGGGCAAGTCGGCCAGCGGTTCGCCGCCGGCTGTCGAGAACACGATCCGGCTGGTGTACGACCCCGGTGCCATGCCGCGCGTGTTGACCTGCACCCACACCGTTCTCGGTTCGTACCGCGCGATCCGGACGGTCTGCTTGCCGTGAGGCTCCAGCTGCTCCGCCGGGATCAGGTAGAAAGGTCCCCGGCGGGATCGGTCCACCTTGGCGTAAGTCTTGGGCGGATCGATGGGCACCTCCGGCGCCTGCCCCATGACCAGCACCCGCAGTGCACTCGATGAGCAACACTCCCTCTCCCGCCGGGAGAGGGCCGGGGTGAGGGCTTCCCACTTGACTTGCACCTCCCCCACGTCGGCCGCCGCCTGGACGCAGAAGAATGCCGTGTCGATCTCCTCCCGCGCGGACGCGAAATCCAGCGTAGCGAGCAGATCCTGGGGCCGCGGCCCACAGGGTCGCCAGATCAAACGCGACTCGACCGATCCATCCCAGTCGCGCCGCCAGAGGACCAGCTTGCGTTCGGGAGCGGCCGCGCTCAGTAACGCCGCGGCCTGGTCCGACTCCGTCAGCGGTCGGGCCTGCGACACCAGGTTGCGATAGATGCGCAGAACTTGCGCTTTCGTCGGTTCGTCTCGGCAATCGTAAGGCCCGTAGGTCGAGAAGATGAAACGGCCTGCACCGAGCGGAAGATAGCCTAGCGTCGCGAATTCACCGGACTTGCCCAGCACGCTCACTCCCTCGAACTTCATCAGCGCATGCGGTCCGCTCAGCCAACTCGCCCCTTCGGCCGCGACGCCGGCCAGGCACGGATCGTCCTTGCCCAGCACCTCGGCCTGCCAGCCCTTCTGGGCATAGGCCCAGGTGGCCGCGCCGATCCAGGGCGTGGCCTTGAACGGCCGGTCCAGCGCGCCGATGATCGCCCCGTTGGTCATCAGCAAGTGGCCGCCGGATTCCATGTACGCCTTGGCCGCCGCCGTCTGTTCCAGCGTGAACTTGTGCGGGCATTCACGCAGCCAGGCCACCATGCTGTAATTGCCGAACTCCGCGGGATCGAGGAAATCACCTCGGTCCTCGGACACCACTCCCAGTTCCGCCGTCACGTAGTATTCAAAGAACCGGCGATCGGCTTCGCCCAGGGCCCCGGAGCCCACGATCGCCACGGGCTTGGGCTCCGCCGCGCTAGCCGCGCCGCACAGCCAACCCACTGCCGCCAGGCACGCCGCGACGTAAAGCAAGCTTCTCATGCGATTCCCTTTCTCACGTGGCAGCGTTCAAGAACAAAGTAGCCATCACACTCCGTGTGATGATCGGCAAGAGATACTCGACAGCTATTTCTCGAAAGCTGCTACGGTTCAGCCGCCAATCGCTTGACGGAGTCGATCAGGCGTTGTTCCAGTCCCGGCTGGAACGGACCGTGCAAACCGAAGTACATCATCGCCGTACCGCCTTCGTAGCCGCCTTC
>CAYPGE010000199.1:1137-15808 GCA_964409865.1 uncultured Pirellulaceae bacterium | reverse complement strand
GTGTTGGCGGACGATGTTCTGGATTCCTTGTACGCCGCCGGACTGCTGCACGTGCTGTGGCTCGTGCGGCCGGAATGGTTCGGGGGTTGAGCCGGACGATGGGCAGAACGGAACGAAAGCCGCTTTGTGTTCAGGTGCCGCGAGCTGTCTCCTGAACCCAAGCGGTCGTAGCGATACAGGCCGCTGTCCAAAGCGGTGACAAGGCACCGCACTCCAAGACTCGTTGCCGCCGCGGGCCACACTACGGTTCGGCGTAGATCGGCGGGTGCCGGTAATAGACTTCCAGGATCAGCGTTGCCAGAGACGTGTTGTACAGACGGCCGCCGGACTCAGCCCCGTGGCCGCCGGCAAAGTACCAACTGCCCGCCGCCGGCCCCTCCGCGGCTTGCGTGCTGACCAAGAAGTCCCGCATCGCTGCATTCCATTTTTCCCACGGCTCGCCCCCGTACTGCCGCAACACTTGCGTGGCGTAGTAGTCGTAGTACAGGTTGGCTCCCGCGCCGCTGGAAGGGCCCAAGCCGGTGAGAAACTGGATGCCCTCCTTCGTTGCCTCGGCGTCACGTGTCCGCCCCAGGTGCATGCGGCACAGCACGCCCACCGCCGTCGTGGCTGGTCCCTGACCGGGACCCGTGTACCCGTAGTACGCGCCGTCCTTTTCCACCGAGTCCAAGAACTTGCTCGCCTTTTGGAATGTCGTCAGCGGGACTTGAAGTCCAGCCGCCTGGCCGATCTTCAACGCCGCGACTTGCCAGCCGGTGACCGAAGTATCGCCGGGTTGGCGAGGCATGTATCGCCATCCGCCGCCCTCCGGATCTTGGGCGTACGACAGGAAATTGAGCGACGCCTGAGCCCCAGGCATCAACACTGCGTCGTGCGTCATCCCGTACGCCTCGCAGAACGCAATGGCGGCGAGGCCGTGGGAATACATCATGCCCTGCGTCTCGTGCCAGCTACCATCGGGCTTCTGGTGTTTGCCAAGGTATTCCAAGCCGGCCTGGACTGCCTGCTGATGGTCGCCCTGCTTGTGCGTGTGCCCCGCGCCCAGCAGCGGCAGGAGGGCCATCGCGGTGGCGGCATTGCGGGCTTGCGTCTTGGAGCCGGGATGATCGGACGTCCGCGCCCGTCCGTTCACGACCGGACCAACGCGGTGGTCGAAGCACCAACCGCCATCCGGCAACTGGTGGTCCACGATCCACTGCAGGGCCCGTTTCACTGCCGCTTCACTCTGCTCGTTACCGCCGAAGCGTTCCAGAGCGGCCCGGCGCGCGGCCGGGGCGCGAGACGCAAAGGCGTCGTTCGGTTCGCCGGCAAGCACTACCGGCGTCAATAGCAGCCAGACGAGCCAGGCCACAAGCCCAGCGGCGGATGCGCGGTTTAGCGCGAATGCACCTCTCAGAACGTCACGATCCGGACCGCAGGACCTACTGCTTTGGCGGGCAATCATGGCGTAACTCCCCGGTTTTTGTGTACGACATTATTCAACCTCCGGCGGAACGTTGCCATACCCCCAGCCGTTGCCGGAGAACGGGGCGTGCGGCTCGCGCGTCGGAACGGCTGACGGCTGCAACTGCTTCGTGAGTTCGATGCCGGCATGGGCGATCGTCGTGCCGGCGGTCGGGATCAGATTGCTGTAGCTGGTCAAGCGGGTCTCATAGCCGCCGCCGTGGGGACCGAGCGCCTCTTCGGTCGGCACGTAGCCCACGCAGCCGTTGGCCATCTCGACCGGAAGCGTGAGCGGGAAAGGGCTGCCTTTCTTGATGTCCAAGCCGTACTGGCAGAAGTACTCGGCCGGGTTACTGACGAACACGGCCGGGCCCAGTTGGATCGCCTGCACCTCGACGTCCGCCACCGGCTCCTTCTGCAGCTTGGCGTCCAGCATCAGGATTTCCTTGGCAAACGTGAGCTTGGTCTTGTCCACGCCTTCGGGCGGATTCTCGATCAAGGCCAGGCTCTCCTTGACGCGCTGCGGGCTGGGTTTCCGCCGGGGGATCTGCAGCGTTTTGACGCGGAAGTCGATCGGGAAGTCGCCGCTGCGTTCGATCGCGAACATGACTTTCACGGCCTCCGCGCCGACGCTGCCGCCCACCAATTGCGCCCAGGCCTCCGGCGCGGGACGCTTGTACGGGCACAGGTTGTCCACCTGCGTGACGTCGCCGCTCGCGCCGGCCGTGAATACCACCACCACGTCGTCGCCCATCACGCCGCGGATGACCTGCTCCAGATAGTAGATGTAATTGGCCGAGATGCCGCCGGGGCTGGTCGTCGCATGACAGGCAAAGTTGACGAGGCAGCCAACGAGCTTGCCCTCGGCATTCCAGGCCGCCACGACGCCGACTTCCGGGTCCGTGGGGCCGGCGGCCTCGACGATGTCCGGATTGCCTTGACCGGGATGCGTGTAGCTCAGTCCGTTCTTCATGCGGAAACGGCGGTTGAAGGCGACGTTGTCCGCGCGGCCGCTGCCGAACCCGCACTGCACTTCGGATCGCGCCTGGTGCGCCGCGCCGACCCCGTCCACGATCGCTTGCTCGATTCGTTTCAAGTAGTCCGCGTTGGCCATCGACGACTGCTCGTAAGCCAATTTCTGGACCAGCGGCGAAGCGTGGTCGTATTCGCCGGGTTGCACCATGGCGGTCGGACCGGAGGAGTGCGAGTGCGAGGCGGCGATCAGCACGGCGTCGGGCGGAATCCCGCATTTTTCCGCGACGCCTCGGCGGGCGTGGTCGACCAGCGAGCGGGGAACCGCCAACGCATCCACGCCCACGATCGCCGTACACTTCCGGCCGTCGTCGAACACGGCCACGCGGACCTTGCAGGGGTCGTGGAACGAGCGATGAAACGACTTGTGATAGCCCCCCGGCTGCTCCATGCCGATCTCCGGGCTGATGTCCCGTTCTGCAAAACCGGCCTTCACGGCCGCGCACGCATCCGAGGCGAGCGTCCAGCAGGCGAGGCCAATGACAGCCAAGAGCCCCCACCGAAATCCGGAAATTGTCTTCATGGTTTGGTTCCTTTTGGGCGAAAATACTGAGACTCGAATCGGCTCAGGATCGCGGCCAGTGAATCGTGGAGTGTTGCGCAGTTTTGTCCTTCCCAGCATTGTACAAATGCGCCAAGTCGTAACAATACGCAGGAAGTCCCGTATCCCGTATCCCGAATTCCGCAACGCGCATCCCGTATCCCGCATCCCCATCCCGCATCCCGTCCCATGCCCGACGAACCACGCAAAGGCTCGCTGTTGGTCATCTTCCTGACGGTCTTCATCGACCTGCTGGGCTTCGGCATCGTGCTGCCGCTGGTACCCATCTATGCGGCTAGTTTTGCGGAAGACCCGCATGGCTGGCGACTGGGGTTGTTGATGGCCAGTTTCTCGATCATGCAATTTGTCTTTGCTCCGGTCTGGGGCCGTCTGTCCGATCATTGGGGCCGCCGGCCGGTGCTGATCGTCGGCCTGATCGGTTCGGTGGTGTTCTACACCTTGTTCGGCGTGGCCACGGTGATGAAGAGTCTCGCACTGCTGTTCGTCTCGCGGATCGGTGCCGGCATTGCGGGCGCCACGATTCCCACGGCGCAGGCGTACATCGCGGATTCCACTTCGTTGGAGAAACGCCCCAAGGGCATGGCCTTGATCGGCATGGCGTTTGGTCTGGGATTCACTTTCGGACCGCTGGTTGCGTACTTGGCGGTGCCATCGGGCTCTGGCGATCCGGGGCCTTGGCCGGGGTACGCGGCGGCGATCCTTTCCGCCTTGGCGCTGCTGCTGGCCATTTTCAAACTGCCGGAATCGAAGCACGCAGACAGCGCAACGGCGGCTCGGCGGATCTGGGATTGGCAGACGTTCCACGAAGCCCTCCGGCAGCCGTCGATCGGGCTGCTGCTGGCCGCCGTGTTCGTCTGCGTGTTCTCGTTTGCGACGTACGAAACCACCTTGTCGATGCTGGTCAAAGGCGGCGACGCGGCGGCGCAGATGCCTTTTCACTTCAGCTTTCAGCAGGTGTGCCTCACCTACGCTTACATCGGCCTGATGCTGGCCCTGGTCCAAGGCGGCATCGTGCGCCGCTTGGCGGGCCGCGTGAGCGAAGCGCGGTTGTCGGTCGGCGGGGCGATCTTGGAGACGGTTGGCTACGGCTTGATGGTCTTAGCCGTGTTGCAGCAGTCGATCGGCTTGGTGCTGGGCGCCGCCGCCCTGGTGGTGGGTGGGTTCGCGATGATGCACCCCAGCCTGAATTCGCTGCTGTCGCGGCGCAGCGATCCGCAGAAACAGGGCGCGATCTTGGGGGTGGGGCAGAGCGTCAGCGCGCTGGCCCGCATCCTGGGCTCCGGCGCCGGCATCCCGTTGCTGCGGCAGCGGCTGGACCTGCCTTATTACGTTTCGGCTGCTATGATGATCGTGGGCCTGATCCTGTTGATCGCTGCCGCCCGGCAGGGCAGGGACTATGGGACGACGTAGGACGGATTGCCAATCCGTCCGGCCGTTGAAACGACGACAAAAGGAATTCGATCCGATGATGCCCAAGGTAGTCAGATTCTCGTGCGTCCCGAATCCGTTTCGGGTGATCATCACCGCCTGTTCAGCGCCGGAATGCGATTGCACGCACTTGTTCTTCACGCTGCAGGAGGTCACGGACGACGGCCAGTTGGTGACGGGGGGCTTGACCATGAAGATCCGCGTTGACGGGGATACATGGCAGGAAGTTGAGGCCCCGCCGCGCGACCGCGTCGCCGACCAGATCGTCCGGGAATTGCTGGACGAGTATCCCGCATCAGGAAAGGCCTACCTGCAGCAGCAAGCGCGAGCGAAACGTCGCGTGGCCCGCCGCTTGCGCACTTACCGATTCCCGGATCACGTGTTCGAGGACGGGAGGCTCATTCTGTTCCGCGACATCATTTCGGACGGCCTGGAAGACCGTCTCGATACATCGTCGTTCGCGTACGAGTGGGAGCACGGCGGCGACTTGTATCTGCTTGATGATCTGTACTGTCCCAACCCGGTCTGCAAGTGCCGCGATGTTCATGTCGCGTTTTTGCACTGCCACGATGCCGGATCAGATCGGCCGCTCGCCATCAAGGAGCGATTCGTCGCCATCGTCTCGCTGGACGGCCGGTGGCGGATTGACGAGTGCTACACGTGTACGGAGGCCGAGGCAAAAGCGTTGCTCCGCGCTTGGCGAAAAGACGAACCGGACCATTTGGAGAAATTCCGGTGGCGCTATCAAAAGGTAAAGGAAATCGCACAACGGGGACCGCACCGGCGAATCCGCCTGCCGGAATACGACGATGTGGCCTCGGAGCGGCCGTTGAAGATGTCGTCCCAACTGCCCCTCGGACTGCCGGACGATGAGGCGGAGGCCGCATCGGGCGGGGAACCCGTAGCTGGCGTCGTCCGCGTGGGCCGGAACGAGCCCTGCCCCTGCGGCAGCGGCAAAAAATACAAGAAGTGCTGCGGCCGGCAGCCGCAACCAGAGTAGTGCCTTGTCCAAGCTAAATCCGTGGGTTGTGAGCGGCAGTAGGTTGGGACTCCGTTCCGACTGGGTTGGGACGGAGTCCCAACCCACGAAAACGTGCACCTCCCACGAACGCCAGGGCCTACAGCAGGTGCCGGGCCTTGATTTCCAGGTAGCGGTTCACCAGCGGGGCGGTCATGTCTTCGGGGAAGACGTCCAGCGACAAGACGCCCTGATGCTGCAGGTCGGTCAGCACTTGGTGACGCCAGGTGAGGATTTCCGCGGCCGCGGCCGCGCGGTACAAGTCGCGGCCTGTGGGTTGCGGCAGGTTGGCGGCGTCGAACAGCTGGTGGTCGCGCAACAGCACGCCCAACGGCAGATGGCGGCCGGACAGCGTGCTGAGCCAGCGTTGGATCTGGTTGGCGTTCACCTCGTCGATCAGGTTGGTGATCAGCACGACCAGCGAACGCTTCTTGCAGCGGGACGTAAGGTACAAAAAAGCCTCGTCATAGCGTGACTCGACCAACTGCGGAAACCGATCAAAAGCGGCGTGCAGCAGCCGGTTCATCTGGTTCATCCCGCCGCGCGGCGGCACGAAGGTGTGAATCTGGTCAGAAAAGCAGATCAGGCCCACCGCATCGCCTTGATGCAAAGCCACGTAGCTGAGCATCAGCAGGGCGTTCAGCGAATGGTCCAGCAGGCTGATGCCGACCGCTTCGTTGGTCATCATGCGGCCGCAATCCAGCAGGAAAACGATCCGCTGGCTCTGGCTGGTCTGGAAGTCCCGGACGGTCAACTTGCGGCGGCGGGCAGTGGCTCGCCAGTCGATATGCTTGTAGTTGTCGTCCTGCGAATAGTCGCGGAGCCGTTCAAAGTCGTGGTCCAGACCGACTTTGCGCGTCCGACGCACGCCCATCAGGCTGAGGCGATTCGTGCGCGCCAGGATCGCATACTCGCTCAACTGCCGCATGTCCGGATAGACGAACAACTGCGACTGGCACGGGAAGACCAGGAAGCGTTGCCACAGCCCCAATCCGCTGCGGACCCGCACGTGAACGGCGGTCAGCGCAAAGGAGCCGCGGCGGCTGGCAATCAAATCGTAGTGCAGCGTAATGCGGCTGCGCACCGACAATCGCCGCACAAACTCGTCCGGCGTCGCTTCAAACTCCTGCGGCACATCGTCGCGGATCCACACCTGCCAAGCGCGGCCGCTGTGATTCGAGATGGTCAGCGAGACCGCATGCCGCTTCTTCAGCGAAGCGATCCGCAACAGCGACCTCTCGACCGAAAACGACCGCACGTTGGGCAGCGAAAGCAAATCCGCCGCCGCCACAATCACGATCACCACGTCGACGGTCGCCACCAGCAAAAACGCCTGGGGGTAAAACGCCAGCGCCAACGACAAGACGCACGGCCCCAGCATTACGATCGCCAGCGGGCCATACGGCGCCACGCGTTTCCAGCGTCCCAAAGCCACCAAACAGCCCAGCAGGGCCAGGACCAGCAGCAGCGGCAGCGTCCGCCACCCGGCACTGAAGTTCTGAAACCATTGCACGGCGTCGGACATGGCGGTGGGACCAGGACCTGAGTAGAGTTTGGAGATTTTCGAGTACCTGAACAACCAGCTGCTCCGGCGGACTCAAAGACGCGGCACTTCGACGCTACGGATCAGTTCCATCAACAGTTCGTCGACGTTGCGGCCCTCGACTTCGGCTTCGGCGGTCAGGATGACACGATGGCGGAGGGCGGGCAGGGCCAACTGGACGACGTCGTCGGGCACGGCGTAATCACGCCCGGCGAAAGCGGCCAGCGTGCGGGCCGATTGCACCAGCGCGATGCCGGCACGCGGCGAGGCACCCAAATGGAATTGCGGCCACTTGCGCGTCAGACGTACGATCTTGTTGATGTAATCGATCAGCTTCGCATCCATGCGGATATCGGAGTTCTGGTGCGTGATCCGAACGATTTCCTCCGGCGTGGTGAGCGGCGTCAACTCGCGGTCCAACCGCTCGTTCAAATCCACCTGGCGGCTGTGCAGTTCCAGGATCTGTGCCTCCTCCTCCGGACGCGGATAATCGGCCGTCAGTTTGAACATGAAGCGGTCCAACTGCGCCTCGGGCAGGTTGTACGTCCCTTCGGATTCAATCGGGTTCTGCGTCGCCAATACCAGGAACGGACGTTCCAAATCATGGCTCTTGCCGTCGATCGTCACGCGGTACTCCTGCATGATTTCCAGCAAGGCCGCGTGCGTCTTGGCGGGCGAGCGGTTGATTTCGTCGGCCAGCAGAAACTGAGTGAACACCGGACCGGGGCGGAAGCGGAATTCCTGCGTCTTCATGTCGAAGATCGGCGCGCCGGTGATGTCGGACGGCATCAAGTCGGCCGTGAACTGGATGCGGCCGCATGGGCAGCCGAGCACGCGGCCCAGCGTGCGCACGAACAGCGTCTTGCCAAGCCCCGGCACGCTTTCGATCAGCACGTGTCCGCTGGAGAACAATGCCACCAGCGATCCCAGCACCAACTCCTGCTGGCCGACATAGATCTTGCTGATCTCGGTCGTGATCCGGTCGAAGAGCTTTTTCGTCTCCGTTTCCTGCCCTGGATGGTGTACCGTGGTCAATCTCGAACTGGGCGCCGAGGCCGGCGGTGTAGGCAGCATCGGCGAACCGCTCAGCGGCGCAGGACGCGAGACCGCGGTCGGCGCCAAGGGACTCACCGGCAAGGCCGTCGGCGCGCCGGCGGCAGCTTCCGGTGAGGCCGCCACGCCGCTGGCCGGGACTGCGGGCAAGGCTGAACCCGCGTCGCTGATGCTTGCCAGAGAGCCTGCGGAGGCCGTAGGGTCCGACCGCCCAGAGGGCGGGCTGAGCCAATCGTCGAACGGCGACTGAGGAGCCGGTGCAGCCTGGGGGCTCGCAGCTTGCGGCGGCGCAGGCGGCCCCGCCGCGATCGACTGAATAGCCCCGCATTGCGGGCACTTGGCTTTCCGGCCGGCGTACTGCAGCGGTACGCGCAACTGTCGGCCGCAAGTCTGGCACGTGAACTCGATGCTTCCCAAGTCGCCCGAAGAAGAAATCGGTCCGCCGTCGAACGGTGAATTGCTCATGTCGCATTCCCAAACAACGATCCGGCGCAGCCGGCAACCGGCTTCCGCCGGGTGAGTCCACCCGGCCTACGAAGAAGGTCCAAACAACAAACCGGCATAGCCGACGACTCGGCTGGTGTCACCCGACGCCGCGGCGCTGGTCTCGTAGCCCACGCGAACGCACCGGCCCAACAGATGCAACTGGCGCAGCGTCTCCATCACGACGATCGCGGGCCGTACGCCGCACATGCTGATGTTATGACGAGCTACCACCGTATCGTAAACGGCGGCCGGGTCAAGGGTTTCCACGGCTCGCAAGGCGATTTCATCCAACCGGCGGTTCTCGTCGTCCGAGGCGTAGTGATTCATGTCGCTGGAGATCACCAGCAAGGGCCGCGGCTGGAGCGATCGCAGCACCTGGGCCAGTCCCGTCGCCAACACGCGGCAGCGTTCCCAGTCGCCCGCCCCCAAGGTGATCCCCACGACCCGGCTTTGCGGCGCCAACCTCGCCAGGATCGGCAACTGGACCTCGATGGAGTGCTCTTGTTGGTGCGCGGCGGCGTCCAACTGCAATCCGGGCACGATGTCGGCCAAGCGGCGGGCCAATTCGAGATCCGAGGCGATCTGCGCCCCCGGCAGCGACCAGGTCTCGTAGGGCGCCACGGCACAGTCGACACCTTGCCGCGTGTGCTTCGGGGCGATGATGATCACCGCCTGGGGAATCCGCACACGGCGAAACGTCTGGGCCGCCAAGCGGCCCGAATAGATCAAACCTGCGTGGGGCACCAACACGGCTGGCCAATCGGCCGGCTGGACATCTCCGTCGGCGAGCAAGTCGTCGATCATCTTCGCCAACTTGTCGGGCTCGCCTGGGTAGAACGTGCCCGCCACGGCGGGCGGACGCACCTGCGGACCGGTCCGCGGCCGGGGAACGCTGGACACGACAACGGATGGTTCGGTGGACTGCGCGGCCAAGCTGAAAACGGACGCCAGCGCCGGACTGCTGACCTGGGCTGCACGCGTCACGGTCTGCACTAGCTGGTCTGCGGCCGCTCGGGGATCAAACATCCAGGCGCTTTTGCCATGCTCGATCACCAGCACCGCCCGGCGCTGGGAGTCCACGCCGCCCAGATCAGGCTCGTCGGCCGTGCCGTGCATGGCTGGGTCGTACAGCAGCGTGAGCCCCAGCTGCAGCCGATTCAGGTCTTGGTTGGAAAGCCGGCCGCGGAGCGCGTTGGCCGCCGCCTCACACAACGTGAACAGAGTCGCTTGCAGCGGCACGCCAGGACGCAGCGACATCTGGGAAAACGTGGAAGGCTCGGCCTGATCGCCGACGCGAACCGACAGGGCCACGGCTTCCAGCGTGCCGTCCGGGCAACCCGGCAGGTAATAGTTGGGCGTTGCTCCGCGCACCAGGGACAGCACGTTTTCGCGGCATTGTTCGGCCAGTCGCTTGAGGTCGGCGGGGGCGAACCGGGGCGGTTTCTCGCTCCGGAGCGATCCCAGCACCGAGGGATCGAAGTCGCCCGCAATCATGTGGCCCTCGAACCGCAGCAGTCGGGCCTGATCGTCTTGCCAGGCGGTCGTGGGCAGTCCGGCCTTGCGGCAGACGTGCTCCAGGAACTCCTCGGCCCCCCAGCCGTTCTCGACGGCGACTACGGGCAACAGCAGCCCGGCATTGCTGCCGCGGGTGATGTGCAGGCCGTGGCGGCCAACCTCGACTTGCTTCACGCGGTCCCGCCCTCGCGTCTCGACGGGCTGGAAGCCGTACAGCAGCGTCACGTCCAGGTGCAGGTGCTGCAACTCGGTGGGGGAGATCGTGGGAAAACGCGAGTCTTCCGTGGCCGTGCGCAACGCGGATTGCTGGACGGCATCCAGCGCTCGCATCGGCCGCCCCAAGGTGCCGCAGCAAGCCCGCAACCGGCCGCTGCGTTTGAGCGTCACAAAGGCGCCCATCACCAGTTGCCCGGCACATCCGGCCAGCGTCGCGTCGGACAACTTCGCCGGGAGCCCCTGCACCCCGGCCGCAACGACCTCGCAAGCCGCGCGATGGACGGCCGCCTCCTGAGTTGGCGTCAATTCGGGACTTTCGGGAACGTTGTCCGGATCCGTCGACCGAGCTGCGTCTGATCTTGCTGACATTGGCTTCTCCTTTTCCTGTTTTTCCTGCTTGGCCTTTTGCGTCTTGCTCGCCGCCGTCGATGAACTGCCGGCGAACTGCGAGATCCGCACCGGCAGGCGTTTTCGACCCCAGTCGCCCGGAGCATCCAAGAATCTGCCGGCGATCTTGCCCCCGCAGTGGCCGCAGCAGTCACCGCGCAAGCGATACGCGCTCAAGTCGTACCAGTTGCGCTCGATCAGCAACTTGCCGCAATGCGGACAATACGTGCTCTGGTGCTGCACGTCATCGACGTTGCCGACATAGGCGTACTTGATGCCCTGCCGCCGCGCGGTGTCGTAGGCCGACAGCAGCGTTTCCAGGGAAGTCCGCGGCTTGTCCCGCAGGCGGAAGTCCGGATGGAAAGCGCTGAAGTGCACCGGCACCTCGTCGCCGACGCTCTCCACGATCCAGTCGCACATGCGGCGCAGTTCGTCCGGTGAATCGTTTTCGTCGGGGATCACCAGATTGGTGATCTCAAACCAGCAGTCGGTTTCGTGCTTGAGCCAGTGCAGCGTATCCAGGACCGGCTGCAGGTGGGAATAAGTCAGCTTGAAGTAGAATTCCTCGGTGAACGCCTTCAAGTCGACGTTGGCCGCGTCCATCTCGCGAAAGAACACGTCGCGGGCCGGCGCCAGGATGTAGCCGGCGGTGACCGCCACACTCTTGACGCCCACCGCCCGGCAGGCCCGCGCGGTGTCGATCGCGTACTCGGCCCAGATCACCGGGTCGTTGTAGGTATAGGCCACGCTCAAGCAGTCCAGTTGCCGGGCTGCCTCGGCGATCATCTCCGGCGTGGCGTGTTCGCTCAGCCGTTCCACCTCGCGCGATTTGGAGATGTCCCAGTTCTGGCAGAACTTGCAGCCCAGGTTGCAGCCGGCCGTGCCGAACGACAACACGCTGGTGCCGGGGTAGAAGTGGTTCAACGGCTTCTTTTCGATCGGGTCGATGCAGAAACCGGTGCTGCGGCCGTAGGTGCTCAGCACCATCTGCCCGTCGCGATTCTCGCGGACGAAGCAGAAGCCGCGATCGCCGGGCTTGAGGCTGCAACCGCGGGGGCACAGGTCACAGACGATCCGGCCGGATTCCTCGGCGGCCTGCCACCAGCCGCCCAGTTTCGTTCCGTCCGGCAACAACTCCGATTGCGGCGGTAAGGTCACGACTCGCGACATGATACTTGGCGCCTTCGTCTTAAATCCGTCGTCGGGGCGTCCGCCTCATTCTGCGCTGCGCCGCGCGAATCCCGCTGCAAACGAGGGTCGAAAAGCCCGGCTCCTGAAAAAACCGGGCGCCTTCGCTCGGCCCGTTTGTAGAATCCGTTTCAACTTCCCCCGAAATCACTGCCAAGCGGCGGATTGTGCCGCTGCTGCGACTCGCGCTGTTGCTGTTGCACGCGTTGCTGGAACTGTTGGAACGTGCTCTGCAACGACTGCAGCAGCCGCGGCACTTGGGGAACGGACATATACACTCGCGCCGACACCGCCGACGTCGGAAACAGGTTGGTCAGGAAGTCGAACTTGAACTCCGACGGCGTGTGTCCAATCATGACTCCGTTGGCATACGCGCCGGGGAGCAAATCGTCCGCCAGTTTTAGTTCGTCGTAGATCTCCTGCGCGGTCGGCTGCTTGGCCGGCGGTGGACCGGCGGGCAACGCCGGGGGTTCGCCGAACCGCTGCCGGTAGATGTCCAAGTTCTTGCGCAGGGCCTCGATAAACTGCGGCAGGGTGACGTGCGGCATCACGATCCGCGCCGTCACGGAGGGCGGCGTGCTCAAGTTCTGGACGAAATCCAGGATGAACTCACTGGCGCCGGTCATCACGATGGCGCCCGTGCTGAATGCCCCACGACTGACACGCTCGGGCACGCGTGCACTGAGATGCTGGACGCGGACCTGCTCGCTGTGGCTCCCGCCCCCTTCGCCCGGACCGCCCGCTGGGTGCCCCGTTTCGCTCATAATCGTTTCAGTCCTAAAAAATGAACCCCGGTTGAATGCGCGGCGGGACCGCCCGCGGCGAACGCTGTGAACCGTCCCGCCTCGCGAAACTGACTCTTATCAGTGTACCAATTTTTGAGAAATCCAACAGCAGACTGGAATCCGTTTTGCCAAGTCACCCGTGGACCCTTTCCTGGAGCCGTGCCACGCGGTATATTCCGCGTTGCGAATTGCCACTTCTGCCGAGGAGGATTTGCCATGGTCGAGAGCTATTTGAAGGACTTGTTCGGTCTGGAGGGTCAGACCGCCGTCGTGATTGGCGGCGCGGGGGTGCTGGGCGGGGCGCTGTGCCGCGGCTTGGCCGGGGCGGGAGCCCATGTGATCGTGGCCGACTTGACGGAACAAGGCTGCCAAAACCGCGTGACCGACCTGAAACAAATCAGCAAGCACGCCAGTTTCGCGCTGGTAGACGTGACGAGCCGCAAGTCCCTGGAGGATCTATTGGCGACCGCCGTCCAGCAGGCCGGGCGGGTCCACGTTCTCGTCAACTGCGCCGGAGTCAACGCCGCCAACGACTTCCTGGAGGCCACCGACGCGGACTGGGACCGAATCTTGACGATCAATCTGCGCGCCGTGTTTCAGGCCTGCCAGGTGTTCGGCCGACACATGATCGAGGCGGGCGGCGGCGCGATTGTGAACATCGGCAGCGTCACGTCGCACCTGCCACTGTCCCGTGTGTTCGCGTACTCGGCCTCGAAGTCCGGCGTGCTGAACCTGACTCGCAACATCGCCCAGGAGTTCGCCACCAAAGGCGTCCGCGTCAACTGTATCTGCCCCGGTTTCTTCCCGGCCGAACAAAACCGTCGCGTGCTCACGCCGGAGCGCGTCGATTCCATCATGCGCGGCACGCCGATGAAACGCTTCGGCGAACCCGATGAGTTGGTCGGAGCCTTGCTGCTGCTGGCGTCGTCCACAGCCGGGCAGTTCATTACGGGGACGCACGTGAACGTCGATGGAGGCTTTACGGCCGCGTGGCTTTGAGACATCATGATCATCGACCATCTGCAACGCTTCGAAAATTACCTTTGCCTCCATCCCGGTTTTCGAGCCGGAATCGACTTTCTGCGCCGACCCGACTTGAAGCAACTTCCGCCGGGCCGGCACGAACTGGATGGTCGCCGATTGTTCGCCATGGTCGCGTCGGACCAAGGACGCGGCCGCGAGAAGTCGCTGCTTGAATTCCATCGCAAGTACATCGACATTCAGTACGTGCTGGGCGGCGTTGATCTCATCGGCTGGCGGCCGACCGAGTTGTGCGATCGCCTCGCCACGCCGTACGATACGGAGAAGGATATCGGATTCTTTTACGATCGTCCGGAGACTTGGCTGGAGGTGCCCGCCGGCTACTTCGCCATCCTATTCCCTGAAGATGCCCACGCCCCACTGGCCACGATGGGAAATATCCATAAAGTCGTAGTCAAAGTCGCCGTCGAGTGGTGAGTCTGCTAAATACAACGCCTGGAACGGGTTGCACGTCGCTCTTGGGGGATGAATCCGCGCTGTTGCCGACGAAGGGCTGCCCCTCCCTATTCGATGCGGACATTTATGTTAAAATGCGTGAGTCGTGTTCACCCTAAGCTAATTGGCAAACGTTTTGTGACTTTTTTTCAAGGAGCGGAGGACCATGAAAGCTCAAGTATTGTTGGTGTTGACCCTGTCGGTGGTTGCGTTGATCGTGGTGGCTGGCTGCACGCCGCCGCCTCCACCAGCGCCGGCGCCGTCGATGCCGGATTCGTCCGTAACCACCACCCCCGAAGAACCGGTTGCCCAAGAGCCCGCAGCTGAGCCTGCTGCCGAAGAACCGGCTGCGGAGCCAAAGCAAGAAATGACGGAAGAGCCGGCACAGGAAGAACCCGCGGCGGAGCCCGCCAAGGAAGAACCCGCTCCCGAACCCGCCAAGGAAGAACCCAAGGCCGAACCCGCCAAGGAAGAGCCCAAGGCTGAACCCGCCAAGGAAGAACCCAAGGCCGAACCCGCCAAGGAAGAGCCCAAGGCTG
>CAYPGE010000199.1:0-1037 GCA_964409865.1 uncultured Pirellulaceae bacterium | reverse complement strand
AACCCGCCAAGGAAGAACCCAAGGCTGAACCCGCCAAGGAAGAACCCAAGGCCGAACCCGCGAAGGAAGAGCCCAAGGCTGAACCCGCCAAGGAAGAGCCGAAGGCGTAACCTGCTCTGCCCATGATCGCGCCGGTGACATCCCGGTGGGCCCCGCCCACCGGGATTTTTTTCTGTTTGCCGGCCGATTCAGCCACAAGGAGCCAAACATGACTCGCACTCGAACAACACGCCGTGGTTTCCTGAAATCATCGACAGGGGCGGCAGTCGCCGTTTTCACCATCCCCTACTTTACGAGCCCAATCTGCGCCGCGGCCGACTCCGGTCAAGACAAACTGCGCGTTGCCGCAATCGGCGTCGGTGGCCGCGGCAGCGGAATCGGGCACGATGCGGGCGGCAAGGGAGTGATGCTCGCCTGCGCTGACGTGGACCGGACGCACGCCGAGCGGTTCGCCGCCAGGTACGATGGCAAGTGCGAGATTTACTCGGATTATCGCAAGGTTCTGGATCGCAACGATGTCGACGTGGTCACGATCGGGACGCCCGACCACTGGCACGTAAAGATCGCCGTCGAAGCCATGTTGGCCGGCAAGGACGTCTACTGTGAGAAGCCGCTGACGTTGACGATCGACGAGGGCAAAAAAATCTGCCAGACGGTGCGCAAGACCGAGCGGGTTTTCCAAGTGGGTACGCAACAGCGCAGCGACCAGCGGTTCCTGCTGGCGATTGCCATTGCCCGCAGCGGCCGGCTGGGTCAGACGCTGAAAGCCACCTGTTCGATCGGCGGCGCTCCCACCGGCGGGCCGTTTGCCACTTCCGACCCACCGCCGCATCTGGACTGGAATCTCTGGCTGGGACAATGTCCCGTCGTGCCCTACACCAAGGAACGCTGCCACGGCAGTTTCCGCTGGTGGCTGGAATACTCCGGCGGCAAACTGACCGATTGGGGCGCGCATCATCTGGACATTGCCCACTGGGGCTTGGGCAAGGAACACACGGGACCCCGCGAAATCCAAGGCGAAGGCAACTTTCCGAATG
>CAYPGE010000198.1:0-15824 GCA_964409865.1 uncultured Pirellulaceae bacterium | reverse complement strand
ACCGGCTTGAAGACCTACGGTCGGCCGTTTCGGCGGGGTCGGGAGACCCGCGTCAAGCGTGTGGCTGGAAGCGTTTGATAGACGATCCTGACCGAGTTGACGCTGTTTAATCTTGCCCTTTTTTTCAAGTCCGCATAGGATATGCGGCAGCTTGGTTTCCTCCCTGCTCCCCACCTCATGCCCGGCCGATAGGGGCCACTCGATGGCGACGGAATGAAGTTCCAGAAGTTCACACCTCAGTTCGCCGCGATCCTCGATTTGGCGGTGCAGCTGCGCACGGCCATGCAAGCGGATGCCATCCTGGTGGTCATGGATGGGCCCACTGAATGGAACCAGGTGCGGGAACGCATTGGGAGCGAAAAGGTCCTGATCGTGGCGGATTTGGAGGAAGAACTGGCTGGAGCCAAGGAAGCCGGGCTGACCACGGTGGTGCTGGGCATGGAGGATTCGCCGGTTATCGAGAAACTAACCCAGGCACTCCTCGAGTGCGTGGGGCAGGAACTCCTGGAGCCCGGCGCGCCGGTGGTCGCCGTGTACAGCGGGTTCGAACCGGGCCAAATCGACTCGGTGAGCTTCGTCGAAATGGAAGAACACCTGGGCCGTCTAACCGCCCGGGACCTCCGCAAACTGGAAACCAGCGTCCCGTTGGAGACGCTCAAGACCGTCTTGGACCTGGCGGTGGAGATCGGCCGCGAGGGCCGGGAAGGCAAGCCGGTGGGAACGATGTTCGTGGTGGGCGACACGCGGCGGGTGCTGGCGCGTTGCCAGCCGGCCGGCTTCGACCCGGTCAAGGGCTACGGGCGCAAGGAGCGGGACCTGGAGGATCATCGGGTGCGGGAGGCGATCAAGGAAATCGCAGCTCTGGACGGCGCTTTTATCGTCAATGCGGAAGGCGTCGTGGAAAAATCGTGCCAATTGGTCGACACCCTCCACGCCGACGTGACCCTATCCAAAGGACTTGGCGCTCGTCACTGGGCGGGGGCGGCCATCAGTCGCATGACCAAGGCGATCGCCGTCGTCGTCAGCCAATCCACGGGAACCGTGCGACTCTTCCAAAACGGCCACGTTGTGCTGCGCGTTGAACCGTTTCGCCGGGCCATGAAGTGGAAAGACTTCGAGTATGAGCCTGCCGCGGCTGCTTCTCAGGAGCCGAAAGCCCCTGGCGGAGCGTGATCTCGTGGTCCGACACCTGGGTGTGGCACGCTTGGCGAGTTCGGCTTGGCGGCTAGATTGGATTCTCGCAAGCTGTTCTCTGAATTAGACTTGCGAACGAAAATGACGCTCGCCGACGGATGTTGGCAAGGGTTGATAGTTTCCCAGCCGCCGACGGTCAGGTATACTAGGCAGACGTTATTTGGTTTCAGGTCTGCTGCGGCGGCCAGTGAGCCGCCGTGCTGGTGAATGTACGAAGCAACCATCGTCCTGGACGAGCCTCAGTTAGCGTTATCGCTGTTGGGCACTCGCGACCAGCATCTCAAGTCGATTCGTCAGAAGCTGGGAGTCACCGTCACGCACCGGGATGGGCAGTTGCGGGTATCGGGCGACGAGGCCGCAGTTACCAAGGCCACCGAAATCCTGGAGCATCTGAAGAGTCGCGCGGAACGGGCAGGGTTGCTCACGGAAGACGAAGTCTCCCACGCCCTAGCGTCGGCCAGTGGCGACGATGGCCTGGAACCGACCAAGATCGACGTGTTTCAGGTCGGTAGAACGATCCGTCCGCGGACCGCCGGGCAACTGCGTTATGTGCAGATGATTCGGGATCGGGACTTGGTGTTCTCGATTGGACCGGCTGGCAGCGGCAAGACGTATCTGGCGGTGGCGTTAGCCGTGGAGGCACTGAAAACGCGGCGTGTTCGCAAGATCGTGTTGGTACGGCCTGCCGTCGAAGCGGGCGAAAGCCTGGGGTTTTTGCCGGGCGACTTGCAGGCGAAGATCAATCCATATCTGCGGCCGTTGATGGATGCCCTGCACGAGATGATCGACCACGATCAAATCAAGCAATACATGGAAATGGACGTGATCGAAGTGTTGCCGCTGGCCTACATGCGCGGCCGGACGTTGAACGAATCGTTCATCATTCTGGACGAGGGCCAGAACACGACGATTCCCCAAATGAAGATGTTCCTCACCCGGATGGGGATGGATTCAAAGATCGTGGTTTCTGGAGACGTGACGCAGACCGACTTGCCCCCCCACGCACGCAGCGGTCTGAACGACGCATTGGTCCGCCTGAAGCACATCGAAGGCGTCGGCATCGTGCAACTGACCAAGGCCGACATCGTTCGACACCGGTTGGTTCAGGACATCGTGCGGGCGTACGACGAGGAACCTAAGAAGAAAAGGAGCTGATCGTCGGCCATCGAGCGGTAGGGGCGACACAGTCGCGGGAGGCCCGGTTGCGGTGGCTTGCCGCGCCCGCTGGTTGGCTTGCTAACTTCCATGTCTGTTGGAACTTCGGTTAAATCTCGTTCTGCCCGTGTGGCCACGGTGGCCGCATCGCGAAGACGCCTGGATGAACGCTGGCGACGCGTGCGTCATCCGGACGTGTGGGTACGCTTGGGTTTGTGCTTCGCTGCTGCGCTGATCATGTGGGCGGTGACGGGCGCGTGGTCCAAGCCGTTTCCGTATCGCAGCGGCTACATCCCGCCGCGGGACCTGGTCGCGCGTGAGGCGTTCGATTTCGAGTTGGGCACGCAGGCCGCGCAGTCATTCAAGGTCGGCCAACCGATCGTTTCTGGCGGCAAGCCGTTAACGCCACGCGACTTACAAGTCCTGTACGCCGAACACCAAGAGCACACTGCGCGGCTGAGTTGGTTGGACAAGCTGCTTTACTCGCTGGCCAAAATCGGCATCTACCTGGCGCTGTTCGGCCTCTGCGGCTGCTATGTCTACTTCCACGACCGCAGGCTGCTGAGCGATTTTCGACGTTTGGCCCGACTGCTGGGCGCCGTCGTGCTCACCGTTGCGGCGGCCATGTTTGTCGCGCGGGACTCGTGGCGAGCTGAATGCATTCCCTTGGTCCTGTTCGGGATGACGCTGGCCATCGTGAACCGCCGCGAGTTGGCCTTCTTCCTATCGCTGGCGGTGGCCTTGATTATCGCCCTTTCGCTGGGGCAGGGCCTGTTTGAATTGATGGTCCTCACTGCAGCGGTGTCGGGGCCGGTCATCATGCTGAACCGCATCCGCAGCCGGACCAAGCTGATCTACGTTGGGTTGTATGGCGCGGTCATCACGTTTGTCGCCGTGCTGGGAGTGGGAGTGCTGGCAGACCAGACGTTTGGCGCAGCCTATGTCGGCCCCGGTGTCGAAGGGGAACTCCTGGCCCGGGGCGGCTTCGCTGCGGAATTGGTGTCCGGCGCCGCTTGGCACGCAGCCTGTGTTATCTTGGCTGGGTTCATCATGACCGGCTTGTTGCCGTTTACGGAGCGGGTGTTCGACGTCCAGACCGATATCAGTCTGCTGGAACTGGGCGACGCCGCTCACCCGTTGCTGCAGGAGTTGGCTCGGCGGGCTCCCGGAACCTATAACCACTCGATCAACGTGGCAACCCTGGCGGAAAGCGCCGCCGAACGAATCGGTGCCAACGGACTGTTGGGCCGCGTCGGCGCCTATTTCCACGACATCGGCAAAATGCTGAAACCGGCCTATTTTGTCGAGAATCAGGGACAGAACGGGAATCAGCACGAATCGCTGTTGCCGGCGATGAGCAAACTTGTGATTACCGCGCATGTCAAAGATGCCGTGGACTTAGCACGTCAGTACCATCTGCCGCAGTCGATCATTGCTTTCATCGAGCAACATCACGGGACCACACTGGTCGAGTACTTCTATCGGCAGGCCGAGCGACAGAGCGTGGAATCCCAGAAGGGCGGAAAGGTCGAGGAGGCCAGTTTCCGCTACCCAGGTCCTAAACCTCAAACAAAAGAGACAGGCGTCCTGATGTTGGCCGATGCGGCCGAAAGCGCCTGCCGGACCCTGGTCGAACCGACCCCGGCCCGCATCGAAGGTCTGGTCCACGACATCATGATGAAACGCCTGCTGGACGGCCAGTTCGAGGAGTGTGACCTGACGCTGAAAGAACTGAACCTGGTCGAAGAGAGCCTGGTGAAATCGCTGACCGCCGTCTACCACGGACGAATCAAGTATCCGGATCAACAGACCGCCTGACGCCGTCCGCGTCAGGGAACTGCAGGAAAACACGGAAGAGGCTGTTTTTTTCTGCTTCGACTGCATCCCCCCCATGCTGGAAATCGAACTTGCCAATCGCCAGACTCGGCATCCAATCGACCGCGACCGCTTGGTGGCCGCCGCGCGGCTGGTCTTGGAGCAGGAGGGTATCTCGCGTGCGACGCTCAGTATTGCCGTGGTCAGCGACAAGGCGATTCGGCAACTGAATTGCCGGTACCTGCAACATGATTACGCGACCGACGTGATCAGTTTCCTGCTTGACTCGGGGACCGGCTGGTTGGACGGCGAGATCATCGTCAGCGCCGACACGGCGACAGCACAAGCGCCGCGGTACGGTTCCTTGCCCCAGGACGAGTTGTTGCTGTACGTGATTCACGGTACGTTGCACTTGGTGGGATTCGACGACACGACGCCCACGGCACGCAAGAAGATGCAGGCCCGCCAACGACGATACCTGCGCCGCCTCCAGTCGCCCCGATGACCACGGAAAAAACGCTTGCTATCGTGCTGCGAGTTGTGGAATTCAGCGAGACCAGCTGCGTGGTGACGTTGTTCACGGAGGACTTTGGCAAAATAGGGACTCTGGCAAAAGGCGCGAGACGTCCCAAAGGACCCTTCGACTCTGCTCTTGACCTGTTGGCCGTTTGTCGAATAGTGTTCATTGACAAATCGGCGGACGCACTCGACTTGCTGACAGAAGCTCGTCTGGAACGTCGGTTCCGTTCGGCCTCCCGCGACTTGTCTCGTCTGTATGCTGGCTACTACATCGCTGAATTGTTGCAGGAGTTGACCGACCTGGGCGACCCTCATCCGGAACTGTACGGTCGGGCGGACCAAGCGCTGCTGGCACTGGACCGCGACGGCCCCGTGGCACAGACGGTGTTGGGATTCGAGGTGGCTGCTCTGCGATTGCTGGGATATCTCCCGGCGTTGGAGGATTGTGTCGTATGCGGGACTCCCATCAGCGGAGAAGGTCGAGTGTTGTTCGGACAACTGGCCGGCGGTGTTTTGTGTCCGCGCTGTCGGCAGGGGCAGAAGCAAGTGGTGAGTGTCAGTTCGAGGGGGTTGGAGGTTCTGCGGCAACTAGCCGATCCCCGCGTCGTTGGCACGTCTGGCGCGATCGATCCTCGTGTCCGGGGGGAACTGCGCGGCCTGCTGAATCACTATCTCACGAACCTCTTGGGACATCCGTCGAGGGTGCTGCCTTTCCTGGGATTCCTGGTCAATCCGTAAACTGAACCCTTTGTTGGACAAGGAAGTCCATGATGCAATTGTGGCTCAAGGCTTTCCTCTGGCTGGCCGTCCCGTTGTTGCTGCTGCAAACGGGATGCAGTTCGTTGACGGGCACGACTCGCGACACTGCCGCAGGCGCGGAAGGCGCGGCACGCTTCGACCCCTTGGATCTGGACAGACTGCCCGACCAATTGGAGAGTTCGTGGAAAACGGTGATCGGAAAGGGGGTTAATCCCCAGAAGTCGCGCGAGCTGTACGTCGCGGCCGAAGGCAAGTACCAGGAAGCACTGCGGACGGAAGGCGCGCGACGGCGGGATCTGTTTGCCGAGGCCGCCGCCCAGTTCAAGGACGCTGCCGACCGCTGGCCGGATTCGGCTTTGGAGGAAGATGCCCTATTTATGATGGGCGAAGGTTATTTCTTTGCCGACCGATATCCGAAGGCGAACGATGCCTGGGAAAGGCTGCTGAAGAAGTACCCCAACTCCAAACATCTGGATGCGATAGAGGCTCGGCGTTTCGCCGTCGCTCAGTTCTGGCTGGAGATGCACGACAAGGATCCGCAATCGTTCTGGGCCTTCAATTTCACCGACTCGACCCGGCCCACGCGCGACGCATTTGGCAGCGCCGTCCGGGTCTTCGATCGGATTCGCATCGACGATCCGACCGGCAAATTGGCCGACGACGCGACCCTGGCAGCCGGCAACGCCTATTTTGCCTCGGGGAGGTACCTGGACGCGGACAACTTCTACACGGACCTGCGAAAGACCTTTCCCAGCAGCGAGCACCAGTACCGCGCGCACCTGCTGGGACTGAAGGCCAAGCTCATGAGCTACGAAGGAACGGACTATTCCGGGGTTCCGTTGGACGAGGCGGAAAAGCTGATCAAGCAGATCCAACGGCAGTTCCCCCAGGAAGCCGCCAAGGAGCGGGAGTACTTGACGCGTGCTTACGCCGAAGTCCGCTACAAGAAGGCCGAGCGCGAGTGGAGCCTGGGGCAATACTACGACCGCCGAGGCGACTACGGTGCGGCCCGTTTCTACTACGACATCTTGACGAAGGATTACGCCGAGACCCCCTTTGCGCAAAAGGCAAAGACGCGGCTGGCCGAAGTGGCGGACAAGCCCGCCGTGCCCCCTCAACGGCTCCAGTGGCTGGTGGACGCGTTCCCCAAGCAAGCCCGCGAAAAGCCGCTGATGGCGACCTCGGACCCCGGCCGAACGCGACGCTAGCACGGTGCCAGAAACGGATGGCAAAATGAGCCGGATTCGATGCCTGCAGAGCATGCTGGTTCTCGCCGTTGCCCTGTCGGGCGGCTGCGCCAGCTACCAGGTCGGGCAGGCAACCCTGTTTCGCCCAGACATCCGCACCGTCCATGTGCCCGTTTTCGAGTCGGACAGCCTGCGTCGCAATCTGGGCGAGCGGCTCACGGAGGCCGTCATCAAGGAAATCGAATCCCGCAGCCCCTACAAAGTCGTCGGCACGCCGGACGCCGACAGCATCCTCAGCGGCCGGATCGTCGCCGAGGCCAAGCGGGCGGTCGCCGAGAACCGGAATGACGACGTCCGCGACCTCGAAACGGAGATGACCGTCGAGGTGCGCTGGATCAGCCGGCGGGGCGAAATGCTGATGCAACGTTCCAGCATGCCCTTCGGTCCGCTGAACATGACCGTGGCCGAGGACGTGCAATTCTTCCCCGAAGCAGGCCAGTCGCTGCAGACCGCTCAACAGATGGTCATCGAGCACTTGGCGCGGGAAATCGTGGGGCAGATGGAGATCTGGTGGTAGGGACCGGGGCGGAGCGTTGGCGCAAAGAACAAGCCCGGCTCTTCCGAAAAAGCCGGGCTTCTGCGTGCGGTTCAACCTCGGCGGGCCTACTGGAATTTGTATTCCGCGTTGGCGTGGTCGAAATCCTTGTCGGTCAGACCGACGTTCAGTTTCAGGTTTAGGTAAGTGTATTCTTCGATCACCGGCAACGGGTCGCCGGGCTTGGCAGGGAAGTCATAGGCGACGTAGCGGATGGGCACATTCAATTCCTTGTCGACAAAGACCTGTGCCAGGTGGAAGTCGAGGTTTTCGTTGGGCTGAGCATTCTTGATCTGCAGCAGCGTACACGTCCGGCCGTTCACCTTCGCATCTTCATGGAACGTCACTTCGTGTTCTCGCCGGCCGGCGGCGATGTCGATTTCGCCCCGCTCGATCAGCTTCGCGACCAGGTTCTCGAGCCCCACGTCGGTAATCGGGTAGCGTTGATTCCGCATGGCGATGATCCCGTTGGGCTTGATCCAGACGGTGGGCAGGAATTTTCCCGCGGTCCCGCCCTCGTGGGCAACCATCTTGTCTTCGTTGCGGCCTTCCACGTACAGGACTTCTCGCCCCTTCATGTCCGTCGGTTTGAGGAAGTACATGTACACGCTGAACGGCGTCACGATCTTGCCGTCCACGACCTTGCGGTTGCGCACCTTGACGAACATGTACTCATAATCCAGCAACTTGCCGTCGATCTGCTCCCGTTTGACCAGGGTGCAACTGTAGTCATCGACGGTGGCCTGGATCCTTTTTAGGCCGGTGCGGGCCAAGTCCAAGGCGGGGTCGAGCGGGTGTTTGGGGGCCGGAGTCTTGCTGGCCACCCGCAACACCGGTTCGCTCAGGTTCGCGCGGTCCCGTTGCGGCTCGGCCGCCACACACACCGCCGCTAGCAAGGCAGCCATCGCCGCCACCAGGGCGTGAGAAAGGATCGAGCCCCGTTTTGTTTCCTTCGTCATCTATCTGTTCTCCTTAACCCGGAGCAGACGCCGTCCCGCTGTCCCATCTGGCAACCGGGAGACGTCTGGTTCCTCCCTGAAACCTGCGCCCGCAAGCACTACGACTGATTGTATCGCCCTCTCAAGTCGCAAATAATTAGCGGTCGGCAAGCTGGTGCCAGCTTTTGCCTAAGCGGTCAGCTTGCGCAGGTGGTTAACTGGTGCGACCGCGTCATTTTACCGGCGCGGCGCGATTTAGGGGAGAGGATTTCGTGCCCAACTCGAAACTGATCTTGGACGTGGTGGTGTCGCAACTTTTCATGGAAAACGCCTATCTCGCTCACCTGGACGGGCGGACCGATTGCGTGGTGTTTGATCCCGGCTTTGACGGCGATGCGATCATCGACCGGATCGAGCAGTGCGGACTGGCGTTGGCCGCGATCCTGAACACCCACGGTCACGCCGACCACATCGCCGGCAACGCCGCGCTGAAGAAGCGTTATCCGGACTGCCCCCTGATCATCGGCAGACGGGAGGCGTCCAAGCTCACCGACCCGATGGAAAACCTGTCGGGCAGCTTCGGCATGGCTCTGACCAGTCCCGCCGCCGATCGCCAGGTTCAGCACGGCGACACCGTCGAAGCCGCCGGGATGGCGCTGGAGGTCTTGGAAACACCGGGCCATTCCGGCGGGCACGTGGTCTACTTGTGGAAAGGCGACTCCCCCTGGCTGCTGTTCGGCGGGGACATGCTGTTCCAAGGCAGCGTCGGCCGTGCGGATTTTCCCGACAGCGATCCGCAGCAGTTGGTCCAGTCGATTCGCCAGCGGTTGTACACGCTTCCGGACGACACCCTGGTCCTGCCGGGCCACGGCGACACCACGACGATCGGCGAGGAAAAACGGTACAACCCGTTCGTCCGAGGGGGATGACGATCCAGACGCCGCTTGATTGCAGCGGGGCTCGCGGAAGCCTAGACTAACCGCAGATTGGACCGGCCTCCGGCGCCGGCCTTGTTTTCCCTTCATCCCAGAGTCCCACCGAGGAGCACACAGATGAATCAGATTCCATCGTCCAGGCGTGATTTCCTGAAGCATTCAGCCGCCGCCGGCGCCGTCGCGGCCCTTCACCGCGGCATCGCTCGCACCGCGCATGCCGCCGGCAGCGATCTGCTGAAAATCGCCTTGATCGGCTGCGGCGGACGCGGCACCGGCGCGGCCAACGACTGCTTGAACGCGGCCAAGATTCTCGGCCAAGGCATGAAACTGATCGCCGTGGCCGACGCTTTCGAGGACCGCGCGCGCAATTCGCTCAATCACCTCCGACGCGAATGGGCGGCCCAGGTCGACGTGCCGGACGAACGCGTGTTCGTCGGCTTGGACGCCTTCCAGAAGGCCATCGACTCCGGCGTCGACATGGTCGTCATGGGCACGCCGCCCGGCTTCCGCCCGCTGCAGTACGCCGCGGCGGTCAAGGCCGGCAAGCACGTGTTCATGGAGAAGCCCTGCTGTACCGACGCGCCCGGCTTCCGCCAGTTGGTCGAGGCCAATAAGATGGCTGATGAAAAAGGCTTGAAAGTTGTCGTCGGCTTGCAGCGGCACCACCAGGCCGGTTACATCCAGGGCGTCCGGGAGATCCACGACGGCAAGCTCGGCGACATCCAGTTCCTCCGCGTCTACTGGAACGGTTCGGGCGGCGGCGCCCGCGATCTGGGCCCTCGCCCACAGAACGATCCCAAGGAGATGGAATTCCAGATCCGCAACTGGGGCTGCTTCCTGTGGTTGTACGGCGACAATATCGTCGAGCAACACGTCCACAATATCGACATCGCCAACTGGGTCATGTGCAGGGACGGCGACCCGCAGAAGGCCCACCCGGTCGAGGCCAACGGCATGGGCGGCCGCGGGAACCGCGGCAACTACGGCGACATCTTCGACCATCACTTCGTCGAGTTCACCTATGCCGACGGCACCAAGGTGTACAGCCAAAGCCGTCACCAGCCGGGCACGTGGGACGCGGTCAGCGAGCACGTTCACGGGAGCAAAGGCAACCGTGGCGTGTCCGTCGGCGGGGGGCCGGAACTGGAAAGCGGCAACCCGTACGTCCAGGAGCACGTGGACTTGATCAAAGCCATCCAGAGCGACGGCAAACTGAACGAGGGCTGGCACGGCGCGGTAAGCAGCATGACGGCCGTGCTGGGCCGCATGGCCACGCACTCCGGTTTGGTGGTCAAGTGGGACGAGGCGGTCGCCAAGGGTCCCCAGGAGAGCCCCGAACGGCTCGCCTGGGACGCCCCGCCGCGCCATCTGCCGGGACCCGACGGGTTCTACCCGTTCCCTATCCCCGGACAGTACAAGCCGTACTAGCGCCATCATCGGTCCGTGACAACCGTTCGGCGCGGGTCTCTGACCCCGCCGAAACCGCCGACCGAAGGTCTCCGATTTCGGTTTTGTTGGCGGTTCTAAGTCATCTTCGGTCCGTGACTTCCGTGATTCACGACGGCAATCGGTAGGCCGGAACAAGTCCGCGCAGTTCCGGCACGGCCAACGGGCGGGGAACCGCGGGAATCCTTGCCGGAACTGCGCGGACTTGTTCCGGCCTACTTTCTGAGTTCCCATGAACACTCCCCCAGTCGCTCCCCATTGTCCGGATGCATTGCACCGCTGGCTGGCACACGCCGCCGAGGCCGGGGCATCGGACTTGCACGTTGTCCCGGACCATCCACCGGTGCTCCGTCTGCACGGCGAATTGCAGGAACTGGACGGGCCGCCGCTGGACCGCGACACGGTTGCCGGATTGCTGGTGCCTCTCTGTCCCGAACACTCGATGCGCCGGTTTCAGGCTGAGAAGAACGTCGACTTTGCACTTGAACTGACAGCGGATGGCCAGAAGCGGCGATTCCGAGCCAATTACTTCCTTGCGGGCCAGCATCTGGGAGCCTGCTTCCGCGTGATTCCCGCCCAGATCCCCGACTTCCGCTGGGCCGGGTTCCCGGAGAGTCTGGCCCAGCGGCTGGCGCATTTCCGCAACGGGCTGGTGCTCTTCTGCGGCGTGGCGGGTTCCGGCAAGACGACCTCGCTGGCCATGCTCGTCAACCTGCTGAACCAGGAAGGCGGCTACCGCATCCTGACGGTCGAGGAGCCGGTCGAGTACGTGTTTGCCAAGACGCCCCATTCGATCGTCACGCAGCGCGAGGTCGGATTGGACGTCCACACGTTTGCCGACGGCCTGAAGTACGCTCTGCGACAGGACCCCGACGTGATTCTGGCGGGCGAGATCCGCGATCGGGACACCGCGCAAGTGGCCCTGAGCGCGGCGGAGACGGGACACCTGGTGTTCTCCACCTTGCACACCCGCGACGCGAAAGGTGCAATCTCGCGGTACGCCGATCTGTTTCCGCAGGACGTCCAGCGCGAAATCCGCTCGCAGCTCTCGTTCAGCCTGCGGGCGGTGATCTCGCAACATCTGCTGCCCAGCATCTGCCAAGGCGACAAACGCGTGTTGGCCCTGGAGATCATGTTCAACAACGGCCCCATCGCCAGCGCCATCCGGTTCGGCAAGATCGAGTCGATCGACAACAATATCCTGACGGGCCGCGCCGAGGGCATGCTCACGTTGGACGAGTCGATCCGCCGCCTGCTGCAGGACGGCCGCATCAGCCGCGAAACGGCCGAACACTTTGCCAGCTCCACCGACCGGCTGTACTGACGGCACGGAAACTGGGAGCCCTTTCGCCCTCGTTCCCAGGCTCTGCCTGGGAACGCACTGTCTTGCCGGCTCTGCCGGCCGGAAGCGAGGCAGAGCCTGGCGTCAGTTGGTTACGGGGCAGAGCCCCGTAACCAGAATCTTGGCCGTCCGTCACCGTGGCATCACATCACATCTGCGACACCCGCCTCAACTGCCCGCAGGCCGCCGAAATCTCGTCGCCTTTGCGCTCGCGGAACTGGACGTTGACGCCGGCGTGTTCCAGGATCTCGCGGAACCGTTTTTGCGCCGGCGGCGAGGGCGTCTGATACGGCAGGCCGGCGACCGGATTGTAGGGGATGACGTTCAGCAGCGCCGCGCGGCCGCGCAGCAACGCGGCCAGATCGCGGGCGTGCGTGGGCTGGTCGTTGACGCCCGCCAGCAGGACGTACTCGAACGTCAGCCGCCGCCCCGAAGCCTCGAAGTACCGGTCGGCCGCTTCCAACACCTTCTGCAAGCCGATCTTCTTGTTGACCGGCACCACCTGGTTCCGCAGCGCGTCGTTCGGCGCGTGCAAGGAGACGGCCAGATGGTACTGGCATTTCGCCTGCGTCAACCGGTCCATGGCGGGCGGCAAGCCGACCGTCGAGATCGTGATCCGCCGCACGCTGATGCCCAGGCCGTCCGGGCGATGCGCCTCGTCCAGCGCCGGCAGCAGTCGTTCCAAGTTCGCCAGCGGTTCGCCCATGCCCATCACGACGATGTGGCTTAACCGTTCGCCGGCCGGCAACAGGTGCTGCAGTCGCAGCATCTGCTCGACGATCTCGCCGGAGGTCAGATTGCGAACGACGCCGTCCAGTCCGCTGGCGCAGAACACGCAGCCCATGCCGCAGCCGACCTGGGTGCTGATGCAGATCGACCGCCGGATGCCGTCGCGCAGCAGCACGCACTCGATCCGCCCGCCGTCCTCCAGTTGCAGCAGCAGCTTCTCCGTGCCGTCGTGCGCCTGGCTGTGTTTGACGATTTGCGTCGTCCAGATGCGGAACTCGGCGGCCAACGCTTCGCGCAACTGGGCCGGCAGGTCGGTCATCGCCCCGAAATCGGCAGCCCGCTTGTCGTAAAGCCACTGGCGAATCTGGCGACCGCGAAACGCCGGCAGACCTCGCTCGGCCAGCCAGTCGCCCAAACCACCGTTCCCAGGATCCAGTGCGTGCCGCATCGCGTCAACGACTCTCATCCCGCATCCCGCATCCCGCATCCCGCATCCCGTCACTCGCCTCCCGTATCCCGCAACTCCCCAACACCTCGCGGATCCGCTGCCGCACCCGCCCGTCGGCCAAGGCGGCTTCGAACGCCGGCAGATCCGGGTAGATTTCGTGGCTGCAGAACTTGACGGACCAGTTGCGTTCCAGCGGGCTGATGGCGATCACGGCCCGGCCGTTCTGATGCGCTTCCCACATCTCGATGGCCGTGCCCATCGACGCCTCGGGCACAAAGGCCAGCACGACATCCACTTCGCGGCACATGCGGTTATGCCGGAGGAACACGTCGCGTCCCTTGTGGTCACCGTAGTTGATCGAATCGCCGTGGTCCTCCAGCGGATCGTACACCTCCGCCTCCGGCAGGTGCTCGCTCAGCAACTGCTTGAGCCGCGGCCGGTAGTCCTGCCCGTGCAGCACCGCCTGGCGATGCGAACCCTGCATAATCCCCGCCAAAAACACCTTCATGGATGCCTCATGCTCGCCCTAGGGTTTCCGAAACTGAATCGGCCATGAATGGCCGCTTCGTTGGAAGACTGGGAAAGAGGATGCGTGACGTGCCGCTCACGTCACCTCCTTGAACTTCGTCTTCGGCGCCCCGCACACCGGGCACTTGTCGGGAGCACCGCCCACGTGCGTATGGCCGCAGACATCGCAGACGTAGATGGCGGCGGGCGCCAGGTCCTGGCCTGCCTCGAAGGCTTCCAGCGCCTGGCTGTACAGGTCATGGTGCGTCTTCTCGACGGCGTTGGCGTTGCGGAACGAGATCAGTGCCGCCTTGTTCCCTTCGGCCTCTGCTTCCTTGAGGAATCCGGGGTACATTTCCTGGAATTCGTAGGCTTCGCCCTCGATCGCGGCTTGGAGGTTCTGCTTCGTGTCTCCGACGCCGCCCATGACACGCAGATGGGCGTGGGCATGGACGGTTTCGGCGGCCGCAACCGCACGGAAGAGCCTGGCGATTTGAGGGCGTCCCTCGGCATCGGCCTTGGCCGCAAAGGCGAGGTACTTGCGGTTGGCTTGGCTTTCGCCGGCGAACGCGGCTTGCAGGTTGTCTGAAGTTGCCATGAGTCTTTTCTCCTGTGGTTGGGATGGGTGGATGGTTGGTGAAGTTGCCGCTGGTTGTGTCGGCGACCAGCCGACCCCGGCATACGGGATGCCCGTCAGTTCGGCCATTTCCCGCTTCCAGGTCGCAAGGTCGTTGACGTTGAACTGGTTCAGATGCGTGTGTCCGCAGGCACGGGCCATGACCTTTATCAGTTCCACGGAGGCGGCCAGGAAGCGGGCCAGCCGTGCGGAGGCTTCGCCGATGTCGAGCCGGGCCCGCAGTTCTTCCTTTTGAGTGGCGATCCCCGCGGGGCAGTTGTTCGTGTTGCAGATGCGCGCGGCGACGCACCCCATCGCCTGGATCGCAGCGTTGGCGAGGGCGATCCCGTCGGCTCCCAGGCACAAGGCTTTGATGAAGTCCGCGGGGGTGCGCAGCCCGCCGGTGATGATCAGCGTGATGCCGGAACGCCCTTGGCGGTTCAGGTGGCGGCGAGCCCGTGCCAGCGCCGGAATCGTCGGCACGGAGATATGGTCCCGAAAGATCAGCGGCGCTGCGCCCGTGCCGCCGCCGCGCCCGTCGAGGATGATGTAGTCCACGCCGACCTGCAACGCAAAGTCGATGTCCGCTTCGATGTGCTGGGCCGACATCTTCATCCCGACCGGAATGCCACCCGTCACTTCCCGCACACGATCGGCGAACTTGCGAAAGTCGTCCGGGGTGCTCAGATCGGCAAACGAAGGCGGCGAGACGGCGGGCCGGCCTTCCGGCAGCCGGCGGATCGCGGCGATCTTGCCCTTGACCTTGTCGCCCGGCAGATGGCCGCCCGTCCCGGTCTTAGCCGCCTGCCCGGCCTTGAAGTGAAACGCCTGGATGCGTGGGAGCAGATCTTCGCTGTAGCCGAACTTGGCCGATCCCAGCTCGAAGAAGTACCGGGAGTTGGCGGCGTTTTCTTCCGGCAGCATGCCGCCTTCACCCGAGGCGATTCCGGTTCCCGCCAGTTCAGCCCCTTTGGCCAGGGCCGTCTTGGCCTCTTCCGACAACGCTCCAAAGCTCATGTCCGATACGAAGATCGGGATTTCCAGCCGCAAGGGCTTGCGGGCGTTGGGGCCGACCACCAGTTCCGTTCCCACCGCCACATCTTCGGCCAGCGGCTTTCGTGCCAGCTGAGCCGGCAGGATTTGAATATCGTCCCATTGGGGCAGCGTCGGTCGCGGCACGCCCATCGCGCCCATCGGGCCATGCTGCCCGATCTTGTCGAGACCCTCCCGTGCCAAGAGATGGATCAACTCCAGCGTGGGCTCGACGGAGGTGCTCTTGGCGGGCGGCGCACCCTCAGCGGCAGGACGAGAACGGGTTTCAGGTACCGCGGGGCTTTCGGCTCTGGATTCGGCGGCGCCCGCCGTGAAGTCCTCTTTGCCAGCGCCGCAGACCGGACAAACCCAATCTCCGGGAAGGGAATCCCAAGGAACGCCCTCTTGGTCTTCGTCGTAGACGTAGCCGCAGACAGAGCACTCGTATCGAGCCATCGTGGCCACCTCGCATCGCAGAAATCTTGGAAGCGTGGTAGTTTACCATTTGGGCTCGGCATGCGTCAGGGTAACCTCGCACAACCCGCGAAATTATCCTAGGAGTCTGTCCAAGATTGCTCTCCGCGCGGAGGCGGGAATCCGACATACT
>CAYPGE010000197.1:0-15885 GCA_964409865.1 uncultured Pirellulaceae bacterium | reverse complement strand
ACCTGTGAACTGCTCGCCAAGAATCCGGAAGTGGGCGAACGGCGGCAGACCCACGGGTTCGGTCCCTGCCGCAGTTTCACGTGCGGCAACTAGGTGATTTTCTTTCGTGCCGTTTCGGACGGCGTTGAGATCATTCGGATTCTTCGCGCCGAACGCGATATCGACCGTCTCTGACGTTCCCGTCATTTCGTCGCCGCCTTGGGCGGTCCCAGCAGCTTGGTCAACTGCTCTAAGGCTCCCGCAGCGCCGGAGGCCGCCAGGGCGTTGGGGGCGTTGGCGTGCTCCGAGGATAGCGTCGTGGACGTGGTGTCTTGACGCAACAGTTCGGCCAGACGCTGGGCCTCGGCGTAATGGGGACGAGCCTCTTCCTGACGCCCGGCACGGGCATGCTGGAAAGCCTGCACACAGGCGTGGTAGTAGGCGATCGTCCGTTCGGCATACGTGAACGTGCGCTCGTCCTCCGCGACGCGGCGGGCGATCCGTTCGGGCAAGTCGCCGGATCGCACCTGGTCGATCAGCTTGCGGGCGGCTGCGGAGTGCTCGACGATTTCCACCAGCGTGATCCCGTCACAGGTCACGCCCGGCTCGCGGCGATAGCGCAAGTGGGATGTCGGAAACAGATCCTCCACGCCCCGGTCCAGCCGCCGCGCTAGGCCATACTTCAGCTCACTGACGTTGGCGAGCATCTTCTCCAGCGATACGTAGGAACGCCGCATGCCCTCCGCGGCGGGGCCGTAGCGCCGGGTAAAATAGTCCTGCCAGAGGGCCTCGCAGTCGGTGTCCACGTCCCAGATCTGCCGGGCCATCTGGTAGTTGGTCAGGGCCTTGGTGCCCCACTGGCCCGTAGTCACGTGCATGTAGTGGAAGTGCCTGGCGCCGAGCTGGTAGTAGCAGGGGATGTCGTGGGCCATGGTGTGCATGAAGCAGATCGGCAGGCACTTGTAGCCCGACACGTTGTAGTACTCGCCCAGGCAGATCTGGCCGCGGAAGTGCCGGTCGGGCTTTGTGGACCAGCCCTGCAATTGCTGGAGATAGTGTGCGTTTTTCGAGCACGCCGGATCGTCAAAGTTGTGGACGTAGCAGCGGACGATCGGAAAGAACGTGGCAATGCAGGTCTGGCAGTCGAATTCCTGCGGCAAGGGCCGCGTGGGCGGATCGAGCACGTCGGCATAGGCCAGGAAATGGATTACCAGCGGTCGGTGGATCTTGCCCTGCGCCCGGGCTTGCTTGATCTCCTGATCCAGGCGATGAACCAGCAGCAGGTTTCGGTCGCTGGGAATGCCCAGTGCCCGGCACGACTCGCACTGGCACCATTTTCCGGCGTCCAGCGTCCAGAAGCGAATGATCCCGGCATCGCGGTAAGGCCCGTCGATGATCGCCTGCAGAAAGTTCTTCAGGAACTCGCCCGTGGCGTGCGGGTTGGACGTGCAGAAATTCGTGCCGAACCAGCCGCGGATGCCGGGCACTCGCCGGCCGCCCTCGAAAGCGAACCATTCCGGATGGGCCTCGAAGTACGACAGCTTGCCGTCCCCGTTGGCGTCGCCCTGGTACTGGTCGCCCGCCGGATAAGGATCCGGGGGCTGATCGTCGTCGTTCGCGAAGCGGGGGTGATTGTACGGGTAGGGCGAGTCGGGATTGAGGAACAGCAGTTCCGCGTCGTGCAAGCCTGCGTCCATCTGGATGCCCAACTTCCACATCAGCGGGTGATCGCTCTGCTCGACACACCACTCGTTGAGCCGATTGCGGGCCATCCACAGCAGGAACTCGCGATCGCCCCGGTCCTGCCAGGCCAGGAAGCCGCGGGTGGCGAAGGCGGGTCGCTGCGTGACATCCACGTCGCCAAACCGCTGGACCGACGGCACCTCTTCGTGCAACTCGCCCGGCGCAAACCAGCGGACGCCTTGGCGGTACAGCAGGTCGTACGCTCCATACAGCGTCCCGATGCGTCCGCCGCCAGCGATCAGTGTGATACGCCGGCCATTGACGGCGGCAGTCTTCAGACGATATCCCTCCGGGCCGAGTGCATCCAGTTGCTGCGCATTGATGCCCAGGGCTGCAGCCCACTGCCGGCTGGCCGCATTGGACTCCGGTCCGCCGACCAGGATCAACTCGCCGCTGGGCGGCGAGTCGTCATCGACGATCGAAAAATCGTCCGCTCGTCCGGTCAGCTTACGAAGGTATCGCTGCAGTTCCAGTGCGGCAAAGCACGCTGTGCAGATGGTGTCGTCCGTCCGATCGGCATCGAGCCAATTGACCTGAGCCTCGCCCAACCCCGCTTCTTCTGGCGATGGATGGGCTCCAAAGTTCACCACCAGAAAGCTCTCGGCCCCCACACTGGCAGCGGGCAAGAGAAGCAGGACAAGGCCAAACTGCCCGAGGTATCGGATCATGATCATTCTCCTCACGCGGCCGAGCTTCTCCGGGAACCATCTTGCGAGGGCACGCACTCCCCAACGCAACTCAGAATAGCTCGGACCGACGCCAAAACAAGTAGGCTGCTGGTCCAGCAGATTCAAGAGACGTCCGTTGTGCGGTCTCCATAGTTGCAGAATGTCCGATCGCTTGTTCTGATGGTATTTGTTGATACGTCACGATAAGGAGTTCTCGCATGAACACGACACAACCTAAATCGACCCGGCTGATGGCGTGGCAGCCTTTGCTCGTGCCGATGGCTGCCGTGGCGCTGTGCGGGCTGGCGGCTATTGCTCACGCCCAGCCGCTGACGGTGCCGCGGGACCAGCGGCCGGCGTGGCTGCGGCAGGACGGGATCGTGATGGCCGGCAGCTGGGAGCCGCTGGTGTTCCGCGTCCGCCGCGACGGCACGAGTTACGAGCCCACGCCCGAGCAGCGAGCCGGCTGGGAGCGCGAGCACAGCCCGGAGATGGTCGCGCGGCTCAAGGCACTGGGCGTCAACTTCGTGATGATGCACTGCTACAAAGGTGCGGGGCTGGATGCCGAACGGGAGAGCATGGCCGACGCCGTTCGCTTCTCCAAACTATGCCACGATGCGGGACTCCGCGTCGGCGTGTACAACTTCAGCGGGGCGTTCTTGTGGGAACCGTTTTTCCGCGAGAATCCGCAAGCCAAGGATTGGCCCGTGCTGGACGCCCAAGACAAACCCGTCAGCTACGGCGCGGCGAAGTACCGCTACTACTGGAACCGCAACCATCCGGATGCCGTGGCCTTCTACCGGAAGCTCGTCGATTTCTCCGTCAATGAAATCAAGACCGACCTGGTGCACTTCGACAACTACGTGGTCGGCCCAGGCTACGATCCCGTCTCGATCACCCGCTTCCGCAAGTACCTCCGCGAAACGTTCACACCGGACCAGTTGTCGCAGATGAAGATCGCCGATCCGGAGGCCGCCCAGCCGCCGGTGGCCGGATCGCCGCCGCTGCTGGTGCGAGCCTGGCAGGATTTCGGCTGCCGCTCCTTAGCCGAATCCTATTGGGAGATGGGCCGGTACGCTCGCTCGCTGCGGCCGGAGGTGTTGGTGGAGTGCAACCCGAACGGCGTCGGGGCGACGATTCGCCCGCCCGTCGATCACGGGCGGCTGCTGCAAGGCGGCGAGGCGTTCTGGGTGGAAAGCGGCCGGGTGGGCTGGATCAACGGACGGCTGGTGTCGCGGATCCGCCATTACAAGGTCGGCCGGGCGATGAACAACATGACGTTCGATTACACGCTCACGCCGCTGGAGATGGCCGAGTCGATGGCCTTCAATCTGGACTGCCTGGGCTGCGTCTTCTGGTTCGAGTACGGCAACATCGTCAGCATGCCGGGGTCCAACGAGCCCATGTCGCCCGCCTTGCAGCGTTACATCCGCTTCTATCACGACCGCCGCGATCTGTTGCGCGATGCCCGTGTGGTCGCCGACGCCGCCGTGCTCCGCAGCTTTCCCTCGCTGGCCTATGGCGAGCCGAAGGTCGCCGGATGGACGGCACGTGCGGAGGATCTGCTGATCGAGAACCGGCGGTGCTTTCAGATCATCCACGATCATCAGCTGGGCGACTTGAGCCGCTACCGCGCGGTGGTGCTGGCCGGCTGCGCGGCGTTGAGCGATCAACACGTGGAGCAGATCCGCCGTTTCGTGGGCGCGGGCGGACGGGGCTGCGCCATCGGACCGGTGGCCACTCACGACCAGTGGATGCTGCCGCGGGACAAGCCGGCGTTGGACGACTTGCCGGATGCCGCTTGGGTCCGCGCCGCCGAAAAGGACGACTGGCTGGCCGCGATTGACCGGGCCTGCGGCCAGCGTTCGTTGACCGTGCGTGCGGCAACTCCGAAGAACGATGTCGAAGCGGAATCGGCTTCGGCGTTGTCCGAGGCCCCGCCGGGACTCTGCGCCGAACTGACCGAGCAGAACGCACGCCGGTTGGTACACCTGGTGAACTACCGCTCGGACGGCCCGATCCGCGAGGTCGCCGTCACCGTGCAACTGCCACCGGGCCGCCAAGTCCGGGCCGTGACCTTGGCCAGTCCAGACCGTGATGCCGACATCAACGTGCCCTTCGCGGAGCAAGCTGGGGCCGTCCGTTTCACCGTGCCCGAAGTCGGTACTTACGAAATCGCCGCCTTCGACGTGAAGTAAGTTGATGAAGGAAAGTAGGCCGGAACAAGTCCGCACAGTTCCGGCAGGCGGTCCTCGCCGTTCCCGTGCGGTTCGAGATGCCGGAACTGCGCGGACTTGTTCCGGCCTACCCGTCGCCGTCCCGGATCGCGCACGTCGCCAACTGGAAATGACAGTAGGTCGCGGTGCGAGGAGCTTACCTGCAAATGAGAGGAGCGTTCCATGAAGACCCGTGTTCGGCATTGGTTTGGTGTGCTGGCTGGTTTCGCTGTGTCGACACTGCTCGCCGTCCCCAAGCTGGACGCCGCTGAGCAGGCCAAGGACACCGCCTGGGACATGCTGAGCGCCAAACCCGACGTGGTCAGCGTCTGGCAGGACATGCGGTTCGGCATGTTCCTCTGTTGGGGTCCGGTGACCTTGACCGGTCAGGAAATCGGCTGGTCGCGAGGCGCCCCGCGCGGGCACGGATTCCTGCTGCGGGAAGGGCAAGGCCCCACGCCGGGCGACGTCTACGACAACCTGTACAAGCACTGGAAGCCCGACCAGTTCGACGCTCGGCAATGGGTCCGCATCGCCCAGGAGGCCGGCCAGAAGTACATGATCTTCCTCGTTAAGCATCACGACGGATTTTGCCTGTACGACTCGAAATTGACCGACTACAAGTCGACCGGGCCAGAGTCGGCCTGGAAGCACGACGTCATGGCGGACGTGGCCCAAGCGTGTCAGGAAGCCGGTTTGAAGCTGATCGTGTACTATTCCCAGCCGGATTGGCATCACCCCGACTACGGCACCGAGAACCATCCGCGATACATCGAGTACTTGCACGGCCAGATCCACGAGCTGCTGACCAACTACGGCCGCCTCGACGGCTTCTGGTTCGACCTGGGCGGCAAGCCGGAGCATTGGGAGACGGAGAAACTGTTTCGCATGATGCGCTCGCTGCAGCCGTGGCTGATCATCAACAACCGGATTGGCTTGCCGGGCGATTTCGACACGCCGGAACAACGGCTCGGTTCGTTCCAACTCGATCGGCCCTGGGAGACGTGCATGACGTTGGGCACGCAGTGGTCGTGGAAGCCGGACGACGAGATCAAGTCGCTGAAACGCTGCATCGACGTGCTGGTCACTTGTGCCGGGCGCAACGGCAACTTGGCGCTCAACACCAATCCCATGCCCGACGGCCAGATCGAACCTCGGCAAGCCGCGCGATTCCGGGAGATCGGGCAATGGATGAAGCAGTACGGCGAGAGCATCTACGGCACGCGGGGCGGGCCGTTCTTGGGGCTGGACTGCCTGAGCACCCGCAAGGACAACCGCATCTACGTCCACGTTCTCAAATGGCACACCGAGCGTTTGCTCTTGCCCTCAATCCCCCGCAAGATCGTCTCCAGCAAGCTGCTGACCGGCGGCACGGCCGCGGTGCGGCAAACCGAGGAGCAGATTGAGATCGACGTGCCTGCCGAGCAGCGTCAGGAGTTGGACACGATCGTCGTGCTGGAACTCGACGGCCCCGCCGCGGAACTGAGGCCCGTTACAATGCCCGTGGCTTCGCTGACCTTTGGCAAGAAGGTGACGGCGTCGAGCGTCTATCCGCCGCCGGTCGGCGCAAACTACCGGCCGGAGTTTGCGGTGGACGGAGACCCCGACGGCGGCTGGACGTTCGCCAAAGACCTGAAATCAGCTTGGCTCGAAGTCGATCTGGGCCAGCCCTACAAGTTCAACCGAGCCGAGATCCACGAGCGTTACGACCGAGTCCGCGCGTTTCGCATCCAGGTCAAGCAAGGCGACCAATGGGTGACCGTTCATGAGGGGACGCGGATCGGGGAAGAGTGTTCCGTCAAGTTTGCCCCGGTCACCGCCCAGTTCGTCCGGCTGGAAGTCCTCGACACGACCATCAACCCGTTAATTGCCGAGTTTCACGTGTTCGCTGGTGAAAGATAGATGTCATGACACCAAGCTGGATGCTACAATGCGTCGAGTGGCCGTGAGAATCCGGTCGCGGAATTACATGTTGGGAGGTTACAAGCAGTGAAGATCGAGATTGAACGCGAAGAAGACGGCCGATGGATTGCCGAAGTACCCGATCTACCGGGCGTGATGGTATACGGCCAAAGTCGAGAGGCGGCGATTTCCAAGGTCAAGGCCCTGGCCTTGCGGGTAATGGCCGATCAGTTGGAACATGGGGAGACGATCCCGGAACTCCGAGAAGTCTTTGCGGTGCCAGCATGAGCCAATGGCCGTCAACCAAAGCACGATTGGTGCTCGCCGCCTTGTTGCGGATCGGCTGGACAATCAAACGTCAATCCGGCACATCACACCGCGTCCTATCCCGTCCTGGCTGGCCGGATGTCACTTTTGCGTTTCATGATCAAGAAGAGATTGGCCCTCGCATGCTGGCACGAATCGCCAAGCGTACAGGCCTTGCCCCTGAGAATCTTTGAGGCACTGCCGAACTGGGGGAATGGACGGAAAACACGATGCAGTTGCCCCGGCGTTGCGGAAATTCCCGGCCAGTTGCAGCTCGAAACAGGGCAGGACGACGACCAACGACAGATCAGGAGGCTCACTCATGGCCCGGCGCACGCGGCGTAGACAACTCCGGTGGCGATGGGACTCCAGCACCCTTTGCGTGGGGTGCTTGCTGGTTCTGCTGGCCGTGAGGCCACTCGCCGCGGGCGAGTCACCGCCCGCGCAGGAAAGTCCGTCGGTTCCGGCTCCGCCGACGATCAAAGCGGACGAAACCGGTGCCGGCTTCGACTTCCAAACCGACGAGATCGAAGGCACGATCCGGCTCGACGGGGCCTACCACGGCGTAACGCGTCTGGTCGAGCGGCGGACGGGCAGACAAGTCATCGACTCCCGCTACTCCGCCCTGAATCTGTTCAAGCTGATGTCGGTTAACCTGGCGATGGGCCAGCCGCGAATTATGCCGCGGACGATCGAGACCGGTGGCTCTTGGGGCCAGGCCCGCTGGGCCGCGACGGACTCGCACCGGGCCGAAGTGGTGGCCCGCTACGAAATCCGTCCGCCCAACGCGATCGACCTGAGCGTCACCGTCAAGTCGCTGGGAACCTACGCCGGATACGAGTTGTTCCTGTCCAACTACTTCGACAAGGCATTGCGCCCGCACGTCTACCTGCAACCGGCGCGCGGCAAGCCGGCCGCGGGGGAAGCCGAGCGGATTCTGCCCATGATAAGCGACGCATTTCGCGGCACGGTGCTGGTGTTTCCTCGCGATGCTCACGCGGCGCGGCGGTGTGTCGATGGCCGCTGGGATCGCTCGGAGCAAGACACGCCCACGGTGCCAATGTGCCCTGTGCGCCGATACGCCCATTGCCTGGCCGTGATGGCCGATCCGGACAATTCCCTGGGCGTGGTCCTGATGTCGCGGCCACCAGACTGCTACGCCGTCAGCACGCGGTACCACGCGGACGCCGACGAGGACCGGCTGACCACTTACAGCGCTTTCGACCTGTCGCTGTTTGGAGACGACCTCTTGCCCGGCGACGAGCGGACCGTGAAGGTCCGTTTGGCGGTGGTGCCGCTGGACGCCGATTGGCAGACGCCTCTGCGGCTGTACCGTGCCTTTCTGGATGAGCAAGTCGCGGATCCTGTTCCCATACCGACGAACCGACTCCAAGAGACGCCACGATGACAGACTTTAACGATCGCAGGACTTCGCGTCGCGGTTTCTTACGTTCCACCGCTACGGCCGCGGTCGGCGGCGCGCTGACGGGGGCTGGGGGACTGCCGACGGTGCTGGCCGGGCCCGCCAGCACGCAGACGCTGCGCGTGGGACTGATCGGCTGCGGCGGACGAGGCACGGGGGCGGCGGTCAATGCGCTCAAGGCGGATGCCAACGTCCACCTGACCGCCCTGGCGGACCTGTTTGAGGATTCGCTGCAGACCAGCCTGACGCTGCTGCGCAAGGAACTGCCCGACCAAATCCGTGTCGAACGCGAATGCTGCTTCCTGGGGTTCGATGCATACCAGAAGCTGATCGACAGCGGCGTGGACGTCGTGCTGCTGGCCACCCCGCCGGCCTTTCGCCCGGAACACCTCCATGCCGCAGCGCAGGGCGGCAAGCACGCGTTTGTCGAGATCACGGCGGCGATCGACGGGCCTGGCGTCCGCTCCGTCCTCGCCTCGGCGGAAGTGGCGCGGCAGAAGCAGTTGAGCATCGTGTCGGGCTTCTGCTGGCGTTACGACCACGCGCTGCGCGCCGCGCGCGAGCAGATTCGCGGCGGCGCGATCGGCGAAGTCCGGACCGTTTACTCCACGTACTTGCGCGGCAGCCTGTCGCACAAGCATCCGGGGCCGCGCCCGGCAGGGATGGGCGATGTCGAATGGCAGATCCGCGACTGGTACGACCACCTCTGGCTCTCCGGCGACGTGACCATCCTCCTGTCCGGCGGGCACAGCGTCGACAAGATGTCGTGGTGGCTGGACGACGTGATGCCCGTCAAGGCGGTGGCCACGGGTAGCCGCGTCTACCCGGCGGAAGGAAACACGTTCGACAACGGTTTCGTGGCTTACGAGTACTCCAACGGCATCCGGGGCTTTCTGGCTTGCCGGACGCAGGGTGGATGCTACAGCGAGAATGCCGACTACGTGATCGGCAGCACGGGGACCTGCACGATCGGCCGCGGCCGCGTGCCCGTGATCCGCGGGCAAAACGAGTGGCGCTTCACCGGCGTGCAGAACAACAAGTACCAGACGGAGCACGACGAGTTGTTTGCTTCGATTCGCGCCGGTCGCCCGATCAACGACGGCACGCGCATGGCCCACACGACGCTGATGGCCATCCTGGGCCGCATGGCGGCTTACACCGGCCAGGAGGTGACTTGGGAGCAGGCCCTGCAGAGCCAACAAGCCCTCGTGCCGGACCGATTGGACTGGAACACGAAGCTGGAGCCGGTCCCGCTGGCGATGCCCGGCATGACCAAGCTGCAATGACTCAGAAACGTGCGCGGCGAAACAAAAGAAGACGAGGGCAGCTGACCATGATGCGGGCGGCAGGGCATATCGGAACAGCTGACAGAAAGATGGAGTGACAGAAAAATAAGGAAATGCGGAAGGCGAAGTTACGGAAAGAGAACGACGCACCGTTCCCCCTGCCCCGCATTTCATCTTTCTGTCACCCCATCTTTCTGTCGGCTTCTTCTGTCTTTCTGGGTGCTTCGCCCGCCGACTCCTGCCAGAAGCGGCTCCGCCTCGCGAATTCGTCGAACATGATCCGCGGGGCTTCCGGCTGGACGCCCACGGCCTCCCAGGCGCCGTAGTCGAAGGCGATCATGCCGCCGGCTGGCGTGCTCCAGTGGCGGACCAGCAGCCGCGCCTCGTCGCGGATCTCCTGCTCGTCGCCTCGCGGCAACGTCGTCTGGATGTCGACCGTGGCCAGGAAGCAGACCTGGCCCCGGAACTGCTCGCCGAACTCGATCAGCCCGTAACTCCGGGACTGCTGCATGTTGAGCACGTCGACGCCGAGTTCGATGAAGGTCGGCACGAAGGCATTGATGCGGCCGCAGCTGTGCAGGATCACGTGCCATCCGCAATCGTGAATCGCGTCGAAAATCGTCTTGTAGCGCGGCGCAAAGAAATCCTGAAGGATGTTCGGGCCCACGAAGGTCCGTTCCTGGGTGCCCCAGTCGTCGGCCACGAACAGGCCGTCGATCCGGTCGCCGAAGCGGCGGTGCAATTCGGCGCACTGCTGGACCTTGAAGTCGACGATCATGTCCAGCACACGGCCGACCTTCTCCGGTTCGAGGTAGAAGTCCTCCAGCGTTTCCGTGAAGCCACGCAGCTTGTGCAACCGCGAGAACAGCAGCGAATGAGCGGTCAGCGCCACGTAGCGATCCCCGGCCTCGTCCAACAGCGGCCCCAAGCGTTCGTAGTAAAACGGATTCCGCGGATCCGGCGGACGGTAATGATTCAGAGCGGACCAGTCGGCCAAAGGGCAGTCCGTCACCTGGCCGATGTTCTTCAACTCCGTCGTGCTCCAGCCGCAGCCCCAGTCGTCCGGCCCCGGACGGTCGAAGAACCAACCCGCCTGGGCCCGGTCCATCTCCCAGATGTTGCACACGTCGTCCGGGAACTCCGGCAGCTTGTGGTTCCAGTGCTGCCAGAACGGCAGACGCGGCGGATGCTGAAACTCGATCGCACGGCGGACTAGTTCTCGGCGTTGCATGATCGTCGGTCGCATCTCTGAGTGTCGGCGAATCCGTCCCTGTACCGGCATGGCGTGCTATCATCACGCGGAGCGTGATGGCTACTTTATCACGACAACGGCAGCGTCACCGCCCGGCCGCCTTCTTCCAACGAGCGGTCGATGGCCAGGCACAGTTCGTGGCTGCGGTAGGCGTCTTCGACATTGCAATGCGACTGGCGGTCCTGGAGGATGCAATCCACCAGATGGTTGATTTCGGCATCGAACGGATGATGGTGGACGTCGCCCGAGTCGGGCAGGATCGTGGGGATGGTCATCCAGCCGGTCTGACCCGGCAGCTGCCCTTTCGACCACAGTCGGTTGTCGCGCACGGTGCCCTCCGTGCCGGCCACGTCGATGTTGAAGGCGTACGGCATTTCACAGTCGAACAGGGCCGACGTCTTGCCGATGATCCCGCTGCGGAAACGGATCACGGCGACGACGTTGGCAGGATACTCGAACAGTCCGCGCTGATTGTTCGCCATGGCGTACACTTCGACTGCTTCGTCGCCCGTCAGCCAGCGCAGCATGTCCACGGCGTGGCAGCCTCCCAGCAGCATGGCGCTGCCGCCCGTCTGCTTGCGGCTGTGCAGGTGCCAGGCGTGGTGCGCGGGCTTCATGCGGTGCCAGTAATCGACCTCGGCGTAGAACAGCTGGCCGAGCGTCCCGCGGGCGACGAGCGACTTGATCGTCTCCACGGCCGGGTTCCAGCGGAGCACGAAGCCGGCCAGGCTCTTGACGCCGGCCTGGGCCACCGCGTCGCGCAACGCACGGTTTTCCTCCATCGTCAGGGCCATCGGCTTTTCGACCAGCAGGTGCTTGCCGCGCCGAGCCGCGGCGATTCCCTGCTGGGCGTGGACGTGGCTCGGACCGGTGATGTCCACGGCGTCGACTTGACGGTCGTCCAGGACTTCCTGGAAATCGTCACGGATTGCGCACCGCAGGTGGAACTCATCCGCGAATCGCCGCGCGCGGTCCAGGTCGACGTCGCTGACGGACACAATCTCCGCGCTCGGATTCTTCAGCCAGCTGGCGGCGTGGGCGTGGGCCACCCACCCCGCCCCGTGTATCGCCACTCCCAGTTTACGCTCTGACAAGACAGGTTCTCCGTAGAAACGCGTGGAAGCCGATCTTGTACGTGCCCGTTCAGAAGTTCTCCGGCGAAAAGAAGCCCGGCTTTTCGAAAAAGCCGGGCCACTGAGATCCCGGAACTTCTGAACGCGTACTTACGTGTTCAACATCGTGTAGTCTGTCCCCGTGTCAGGTTCGATGCCTGCCACTCCCATTGAAGTTACGTCTCCTGCTCGGGCCGTTCAAGTGGTCTTCCCGCGATGGAACCGCGGGAGGCCACTCTCGACAAATCGCGGATTCACTGTCAAGCCGTGTGGCACGGGGCTCCGCTTCTTTAGCGATCATCGGTGCGGAAATGGAAAAAAACGAGGGTTTATCCGGATCGGCTTCGACGGGGCCTGTCCCTGCATCTTGTTTTGCGGTATGATGAGGGAGCTTCGAGTTCGGCATGGCTGGTGTGGAAGGTTCCCAAAGCACTTACCTCGCCATTGGCTCCCCGTCTTCTCCTGTTTCCGCTTGAGGGGCGCCAGGGCTCGTAGCGAGTGAGAGCGAACAGGTGCTGCCTGGTCGCTGACGTTTATCATCGGTCGTCGTGAGCGTGTTGCAAGACGCCTTCCCATCCCACTCGCGCCGCGCCCGGCCGACCAATGCAGAACGCTGCGCGAGACGCCGACGCGAGCCGCGGCCACGCGTGTGGTCGTTTCGCTGTGTCGGCCTTCGCCGCGGCCGTTCTCCAGAAAGGAGGGATCGTACGATGACGGCCACTGAATGGAGAATCCTGTCCCTGTTTCGACGCTATCAGGTAGGACCAGCCGAAATGCTGTTTGTCAATTCCCGCGACTGCCGGGTCACGGCCGAGGGTTTCGTTTCGGCCATGCGCCATCTGATCGACAGCGGCATGGTCGTCAAAGAGCATCACCACCAAGCCTACTCGTTGACCCGGGCGGGATACGAAGCTTCCCGGTCGCGGCCGGATCGCGGAGTCTTCAAGATCCGGCATCGGGTCCCTCGCTGACGGAACTACGCCTCCCGCACGATCTCCAACCCCAGGGCGCGGCCGAATTCCTCGAGCGCTTCCTGGACGTCGCCGTAGACGGTGACGCGGTGCCAGCCGAAGCGGTCCCACTCGTGGAACAGTTTGCCGATGTCGCCGCAGACTTCGCCCAGCAACTGCGTGCGGCAACCGAACTCGCTGTCCAGATTGCCCACCGTCTTGACGCGATGGATCACCATCTGCTTCCGGCCGACGTTGGTGCGAAACGTCGTGGCTACGTAACCTGCGGGCAGGAACGATTGCGGGCAGCAGCCGCGCGGATCGCGGTTGTGCAGCGTGCGGATGCGGAAGGCGCAGGCGTCGCGCTGCGGACCGAAGGCCTTGGTCGTGGCCATGCAATGGGAGTACACGATCTGGTTTTTGGACGTGTCCAACGCCGGATCGGAAACATAACCGGGCCGGCCGGTCAGGATGCGGGCCATGAGCATGCTGATCGAGTCGTCCGGCATGGCTTCGCACACACCCTGGCCGCCGTCGTCCAGGATCTGCATGAACCCCAAGCAGGGATAAGCCGGCAACTGGCCGCTGGCGAATCCGCCCAGGCAGTTCGCCGTGATGCTGTCCGTGCCGTGCTTGTTCATCAGCTTGCGCATCGCCAGGTACACCGCGCCCGCGTTCTGCAGCCACTCCGGCGTCGGTTCGACGACCTTCTCGGCTTGCCTGGTCCAGCGCCCCGCCCACTCGGCGGCTTGTTCCCGATCCACTTTTTCATACAGCGCTCGCAGCTCCTCGAAGCCCACATAGATCCCTTTGGCTCCCAGAAACTCACGTTCTTGGCCGGCCGTCCCGGGGCCGACGATCAAGAACCGTGACTCTTTCAATCGCCGCAGGCACTCGCTGATTTCGGTCAGGGCGACTTTGTCTTCCGCCCCTTGGCACGGACTCGCGGCGGCGAACGTGCGGCGGGCGGCCTGTTCGCAACGCTGGGCAAACACGGCGGACGTCACGTCGGGCTTCTTGACGTCCGCGAACACACGGGCCACGGTCACCAGGTCCTCCAGTCGCGTACTGGAGACCGCTGCGGCCAGAACACCTTGGCGGCGCAGCGAACTGTAGCCAATCATAAAGACTCCGGACCCGCCCAAGTACTCGTCAGCCACCAGCGTCGGCTTGCCTAGCTTGCCCAACTGGACCAACGGCGCGGTAAAGCCCCACTGCAGTGTCAGCGTGTAGATCAGGTAGCCGTCGACCGAGTCTTTCAGGTCGATCGCTTTGTTGACCTCGCGGGCATCAGCCACCACGACGGGCACAAATTCGACTTGCGGGCAGCCCTCGCGCAAGGCGTTCAGGATTTCGCCGTGGCGCTTCGGGCAGTCGTAGCCCGGATACGGCCAGATCTCACGGCCCGCGCTGTTGGACAGGAACACTAGGGCCACGCGAGGTTTCGCTTGGCCGCCCTCCTCGGCCGCCCGCACCGCCAGCGGCGTCAGCGCACCGGTAGCCGCCGCAACGCCGCACTGCTTGAGAAACCCTCGACGGCTGAAACCATGCGAACAACCGGAACACACCACAGCGGGGTGACATTGACACATCGGTACTCTCCTTCGAGTCAAAAATCAGAAAACGACCGATTTCCCGCATGATGATCGCAAACAAGGCTGAGATAGTCAATAAATCACCGTGGGGCTAACGCCGCCACGTTCGCCATAATCACCGATTCTGATGCCTCGGGACGGGGCGGAAATCTTCTCCGGAGACCTCCCGGAATTGCGACGGGGCGATTATAACACGAACTGCCGACTGTGGATCTCACAAGGACACGGCCAGGTAACAGACGGAATCGGGACGACGATCCCGCGAGTCGAGGAGACGTATGCCAGTCGTATTGCGAGTCCGCGGCTATCGATTCTGGTTCTACTCGGCCGATCTGGACGAGCCTCCTCACGTTCATGTCGGCAAGGAGGGAAAGGAAGCCAAGTTTTGGGTGAATCCAATTGCGATGGCGAAAGCCGGACGCTTCCGGGAGCAGCAGTTGTCCGAGATTACCCGAATCCTCGTCGAATTTCGGGACGACATTCTGGAGGCTTGGGAAAGGGAAAGGAGAAGACGCGATGAACGCGGTCAAGGCGAGAATCAGTCTGAGGGATCGCGAGTCGGCACCCGTGGTACCCATTCTAGTCCCAGATTTGGATCAGATTCGACGGTTTGCGTCTGGGCTGCACGCGGTTGGCCGGGCTTGGAAAGGGGAAGCGTTCGGTTGGGAAGCCGAATACAATCCCGAACGCATCGAGCCTCCGCTCGCCTCGAAGATGAAGTTCACGCCAGCCGACTTCTGCATCGGCGAAAGCGGAATTTGGTTCTTCTCGATGATGTGGGAAAATGGTCGAGATTGCGAGCCCGTCGAGTACGTGGACGATCGAAGGATTGTGGGCGCGGCAGAGTGAGTCGTCATTTCTTCCAGGGGATCATCTTCTGAACGGCTCCAGAATTCAAACCCGAGGAACTCTTCCATGAAATATCGCACCTTTGGCAGCACCGGGTGGCAGGTCAGTGAGATCGGCTATGGCATGTGGGGCATGGCCGGCTGGACGGGCTCGGATGACGATGCTTCCCGGCAGGCGTTGCAGCGGGCGGTGGAATTGGGCTGCAACTTTTTCGACACGGCGTGGGCCTATGGCGCGGGCCGCAGCGAGAGGCTGCTGGGCGAGTTGGTGCGGGCCAATCCGCAGGTCAAGCTATACACGGCGACGAAAATTCCGCCCAAGAACCACAAGTGGCCCAGCCGCCGGCACTTCCGCTTGGACGACTGCTATCCGCCCGATCACATCCAGGAATACGTCGAAAGCAGCCTGAAGAATGCCGGTCTGCCGTCGTTCGATCTGATGCAACTGCACACCTGGGAAGACGGCTGGCTGGAGGACGACCGCTGGATCGCCAAGTTGACCGAACTCAAGTCGCAGGGCCTGATTCACGCCATCGGGCTGAGCTTGAACCGCTGGGAACCCTGCAACGGCGTGAAGGCGGTCCGGAGCGGCCTAATCGACGCGG